>DASYXG010000071.1:0-4168 GCA_035935235.1 Allostellaceae bacterium | reverse complement strand
GCTCGCCCCTTCCACCGGCACTCGCGGCACCTTGAGCCGGCGCTGCAGGTCGGACAGGAACCTCCCGTTTCCCCGGCGCGTTGGCCGGTTATGGAGCACTCCGCCACCTACTATCGGCAGATCGCTGAAGACCTAAGCCGTCGGGCGTGTCTTAGTCCCAACCCGGCGGTGCGGGAACAGCTGAAGATGGCCGCTCGCGATTATGAACAGCTTGCACGAGCGATTGACGAAGAGGAGACGGATGGGGTTCTTCAGTAGTGGGAGGCCAGCCGGGAAAACCGAAACCCCCCGGCAACCCGGCGGAAAGACCCGAACCGCAACGGCGCACCCCGGTTGAGGAGCCACCGCCCCCGATCCCCATTGACCCGATGGAACCCCCGAACGCGCCGTTGGAAGTCGAACCACGGCACTTGATCCCCGCGCTTTAACGGTATCGCAAGACAGTCCGCGTTATCGACCTTCAAGAAGGCGCAGCACATTTCTTTCCCGAATTTCCCGGGTGGGTGTGTTGACTCCGCTTTTCGAAGGCATATTGGCGGTTCTTGCCATCGCCGCCTTGGCTGCGGGGGTGCTGATCAATGCGAGTTTGCCGTTAGAGACTGGCCCTCCCAGCAGCCCCGTCAGCATGGAATACGAGACGAATTGACGCTCGGGCTGCGATAGCGCGATGCTCGCGCCTATGGCCGCTGGCTCACGGCGCGTACATCGCCGCGGCACGCCGGCCGCCGGCATCGGAGCCAGCGAAGAGGTAATTTTTTACGGCCGATCGCGACGCCACGCAGGGCCCGTTCGGCCGGGTTGTTGTCGAGTGCCAAGCGGCCGTCATCGAAGCAGCGCACAAGCGCCGGCCAGCGCGCTCGCATGTAACGGAACGCGGCGGCGAGCTCAGATTTGCGCGACAGCTTGGGCGCGGTCTGGTCGGCCCACGCAGCCAGTACGTTGGCGATTGGCTCGGAGCGTTGCTGCCGTACTCGTCGTCGGAGAAGCGTCGCGCATCGAGATTCTCCGCCCACGTATTCAAAGCAATTTCCTTGATGCCGGCTAGAGCGGCTTGCTGTTCGACGTAGCTCATCATCGCCGTGGCGATGCCTCGCCGGCGAGCATCCGGCGCGACCACGATCTACGGGGTCGACGTCGTCAACTAAATGGACTGGCCTAGGACGACAGCTCCAAGCGTTTCCCACGCCAGAGCGTCCGCCCTTCGCGAGGGTGTACTACCGGCGCCAAGGCGTCATCGGGCGGGCCGCAAGGAAGGTCCGGTGTTCGGCGCTAATCGGCCAATCGTTGGTGCTGTCCCAGGCGACCGGTGTTGCCCTAAAGCTGCCGTCCGCAGCCTTACTCGATGATATCGTCGGCGCGGGCGAGCAGCGGGTGCGGCACCTCAAGACCGAGCGCTCTTGCGATCTTGAGGTTGACCCGGTTCTTCGCGTGTCGCAAAGCCAGCCCAACTCTTAAAAAGGAGCGGAAGAGCTTCAGCGGTCGAGCCAGACATCCTCCATCCGCCAGTTGTTATAATTGCCGTTGACCGTCGCGACCTGTCCTTTCATGTACGGGTAGCGGCAAATCGCCGAGCGCGGGAAGAAGATGCTCGGTCTGGCGTCATCCTCGACCAGCTTGCGCTCGATCTGCCAGACTAGCTCCTTGCGCTTTTGCGGATCGGGCTCGGCCGATTGCCGATCCACGAGCTGATCGACATCTTTGTTGCAATAGCCGGTGAGCACAGCTTCGTGCCAAGAAAGACGCCGGTCAGGTTGACCGAGGCAAGCCGATCCCATTCCGCGAGGCTGGCGGCTTCGATGTCCTTGCCGAGAAACAGCCCGGCATTGTTGACCAGGATGTCGAGCTTGCCGAAACGGTCGACGGCACTGGCGACGGCTGCGTTCCAATCGTCTCCGCTGGTCACGTCGAGATGAATGTAGAACGCCGCGTCGCCGAGCGTGCGCGCCGTCTCGCGACCGCGTTCGTCGAGCATATCGCCGATCGCGACCTTGGCGCCGGCCTCGACCATCAGCCGAGCGGTTTCCGCGCCGATGCCGCGCGCCGCCCCGGTAATGAGAGCCACCTTGCCATCGAGACGGTTCATGTCTCTCCTCGCGATTAAATGAGGGCACCCAGGCGGTTCAGGCGATCACCCGGAAACGCTGGTCGTCGTCGGTCGCCATGTCGTTGACGAGTGCGATCTCCCAGGCAAGGTATTCGCGCATCGCTTCTTCGCGGTTCTGACCGCGTTCGCGTGCCAGCAGCACGACGTCGACCGGCTCGCTGGCCATGTGAGTCGCGCCGGTTTCGACGGGATAGCCGGCGGCGATCCAGCTCTGCGTGCCGTCCGCGAGCACCATCACTGTTGCGCGCACGGCGCCGGCGAGCTCGGCGGCCGCCAGCCGCGCCAGGGCGCCGTCCGGCGATGTCAGCACAATCACCTCCGCGGCGGGCAGCTTCGCCAAATCTTCGGTCAGGAAAGAGCGGATCGCGAACCAGGCACCGGGAACGTGGCCCTGTCCGTACTGCCGGCTGGTGGCGAGGTCGACGACCAAGGTCCGTCCCTCATCGAGCCGCCGGCGGAGCGCCGCCGCGTCGATGGTCGCGACAGGTGCGGCGTCCAGACCCAGCACGCGCGGGTGGTGCGGACCGGAGACCCAATCATCGTCAGCCGGAGGCGCGACCAATACCGTCACCTCGGCCCAGCCCATCTGCTTGAGCCAGGATGCGGTCATCGTTGCGCGCACGCCATTGTCGTCGACGAGGACAATACGAGCACCCCAGGTCGCGACATGCGCGTCAGTTTCCTGCACGAGCTGGCCCCCCGGGGCGGAACGTGCGCCGGCGAGATGGCCGGCGGCGTATTCCTCCGGTGTCCGGACGTCGAGCAAATAAAGGGTGCGGTCGGCTTCTGCTCGCCAAGCGACGAGCGTGGCGCGGTCGATCCGCTGGATATCGCACTGCGCCGCGACTTTCGCCGCTGCGTCGATCGCAGCTCGGCGTCCGGCATTGGACACGGCCGGCGGACGGCGCGTCGCGCCGTTGACGACCTCGTACCCGGCGAGGTGCCACGCCATCGTGCCGTCCTTGAACGACATGATCTTGTTGGGAAGCCCGGCATTGCGCAGCGATTGCGCGCCGATGATGCTCCGAGTGCGACCACCGCAATTGACGATCACCATCGTTTCGGTCGACTGCACAAGGTCCTTGAAGCGATAGACCAACTCGGCGCCGGGGACACTGATCGCGCCGGGAATACTGTTGTTGTGGTACTCCTCGTATGAGCGGCTATCGAAGATCGCGATGTCGGTGCCGTCATCGATCAGCGCTTTCAGCTCCGGTGCGGTCAGATAAGGTGTGCCGGCCTCGTGCTCGACGACCTCGGCGAACGCCTTGCTCGGCACGTGCACGCCGCTGTAGACGCGATAGCCGGCCGCCTCCCAAGCGGCGAGGCCCCCATCCAGTACCGTCACATCGTGGTAGCCCAGCGCCCGCATCCGCTCTGCGGCACGCGGCGCGGAGCCGTCACCATCATCACACCATACGACCCGCGCCGAGCGCCGCGGCACCAGGTCATCGACCAGCAATTCGAGCCGACTTACCGGCACGCAGGACGCCATCAACAGGTGCCGGTGGTTGAAGATACCTTCCTCACGGGAATCGAGCAGCGCGACTTCGCCGCCATCATGCAGCCGAGCCTTCAGCTCGCGCGCATCGATGCGTCTGATTAGATCGGCCATGACGTCGCACCTCCGAGTGCCATCGTACCTTTGCCGGTGGCGCGCATTGTGCTGAACTGCGCCTGATGCGAGCCGCTCCTGGCGGCAGAAGTATGAAATCCGGCATACCGCGCTGACAAGCCGAGCGGAGATGAGGCTTGACTTAGTCAGACGGGACTCATTCCAAGCGGAGAGCGATCACTGCGACGACAATAGAGTTATCGAACGCCGCGACGTGCGGCGCCAGAAAGGAGCGAGCGATGAAGAACGGCCACCGGTTCGTCGATTGCGACATGCACATCATGGAGCCGATCGACCTGTTCGATGAGTACCTCGACCCGGCATTCAAAGATCGGGTCACCTCATCGAAGCGGCGGGTCGATGGCGGCAGCACCGGCATGCGCGGCCGCCCCCTCTGGTTCTTCGACGGCACACCGACCAGCAATGACGGCAACATCTCGCAATATAAC
>DASYXG010000070.1:0-7237 GCA_035935235.1 Allostellaceae bacterium | reverse complement strand
GATGCCAATGCCACTATCGGCGACATCGAAGCGCAGCAGAAAGCCAGAGTTGGCTGGGCCGTCACTCCGCGACGCGACTGTCGCGACCGAAATCGCGACGCCGCCCTTCTCGGTGAACTTGATCGCGTTGCCGACGAGATTATAGAGCACCTGGCGGATGCGCCCGGCGTCGCCATGCGCCGAACCGGGCGTACCGGGCGCGACATAAAAGCCGATATCGAGACCCTTGACGTAGGCGCGTGGGGCCATCATGTCGCACACGCTCTGCACCAGGGGCTCGATTTCAAAATCGCCCTCGTCGAGCACCAATCGGTCGGCTTCGAGGCGCGACAGGTCGAGGATGTCGTTGATGACCGACAAGAGGTGGTCGGCCGAGTCGCGGACGATCTCGGCATAACGGCGCTGCTCGGGCGACAGCGGAGTGTCGAGCAAGAGCCCGGTCATGCCGACAACACCGTTCATCGGCGTGCGTATCTCGTGGCTCATCACCGCGAGGAATTCCGATTTGGCCCGGTTCGCCTGCTCGGCGCGCTCCATGCTGGCGACGAGCTCGCGCTCGGCCCGTTCGCGCAGATCGAGCATCTCGGACAACTCGGCTTCGCGCGAGGCAAGCGCCACCTCTGAGCGCTGGCGCCGCGCCATTTGGCGTACCAGCAGCGCGGTGAAGGCGATGACGAACAGCGAGACGATGACTGCCGCGCCGACCAGGCGCGAGCGGCTGGCATCGTATTCGACGAAGAGGTCGCTGTCGGAGAGGCCGACTCCGACGATCAGCGGATAATCGCGTAGCTCGCTATAGGTCACAACCCGGCGAACATTGTCGAGCCCGCTTTCGACATGAAAACTGCGCTCGCCTTCACCGGCGAGCTGCAGCATCACGGTTTCGCCAACAGTGAGTTTCGGCGTGAGGTCGCGCGGATTGGACGACGATGGACTGGCAAAAGAGACGCGGGCACGCACGACGCCGTCGCGCCCCACCAGCATCACCGTGCCGCCGGGGCCGAGGTCCACGGTCTCATAGAAGCGGGCGAGGTAATAGGGGTCGAGTGAGACGATCATCACCCCGGCAAAGCTGCCGTCGCGCGCGTTGAGCCGGCGCGACAATGGGATCGCCCAATGTCCCGCGGCGCCGGCCTTAACCGGCCGGCCGATAAACAATGAGTCGGAAGAATGGTCGACGTGATAGAGGAAATAGTCCTCGTTCTTGACCGAGACGGTGACCGGCGCCGGCCCGTCGGTGGTGCCAACGATGACGCCGTTCTTGTCGGCCATGGCGATCTGGACGGTCAGATCCTGCAGCAGCAACTCCTTGCCGGGCCATTCCCAAAGCCGGAAATTCTGCGGATCGTTTTCTTCACCGCGCTTCAGCACCAGCAGCGCCTGGTCGACTTCCTTGAGCGTGCGCCTTATGTGTTCTTCGAACGCGCGCGCCAGGTTCGAGGTATGCTTGCGCGCCTCTTCGACGATGGCGCTTTTTTCGCTCGACAGTTGCTCGGCGACACCGCCGGCGATCAGCAGCACCACCAGCGCCCCGAACAGCGCCGTCGCCACCGGCAGCCAGCCGCGCCGAAACAGGCTGAGCGCCGGGTCCGGCATCGCGTAGCGGTCGTCGCTATTCCGATGTTCGCTCAGGCGAGCGCCCTTTTCGAAATCTCGGTCAAAGGGTCGAGGAGAAGAGGCTTACCGAACAAGGTTACTTTTGAGCTAATTTGCGGCGGTTGGCGGTGATCGCGGCGGCCGGTTGCGGTCGTATAATGATGTTGTGAGGGTATTCAGTCATTAGAAACCAAACGAGGTTAATGTCGGCGCGACAGATGGAGAGCGCATGACGACAAAACCGCGTCTGCTGCTGGTTGAGGACACGCCATCGATCTTGCGCCTCTACCACGAGGTGCTGAAGACGCTCGACGTCGAGCTGATCGACGCTGAAACCGGCGCGCGCGCACTCGATGTGCTCGGCGAAACCATTCCCGATTTAGTCTTGCTCGATCTCGAGCTGCCCGACACCAACGGGATTGATATCCTGCGCCGCATCCGCGCGCGCAACTTGCCTTGCGCCGTCATCGTGGTCACCGCGCATGGGTCCGTCAAGACCGCGGTCGAGGCGATGCGCGAGGGCGCTTACGACTTCATCATCAAGCCATTCCCGCCGGATCGCCTGATCGTCACCGTGCGCAACGCGCTGGAGCGCCGGCAACTGCAGACACTGGCGGCGGCGAACGAGATCGCCAAGGAGGGACGGTTCTGTGGGCTGATCGGGTCCTCGCTGGCGATGCGCGCGGTCTACCATGTGATCGAGAACGCCGCGTCGAGTCGCGCCACCGTGTTCATCACCGGTGAAAGCGGCACCGGCAAGGAGCTTTGCGCCCAGGCGATCCATGAGCTGAGCCCACGCCGCGGCGGCCCGTTCGTCGCGGTCAATTGCGGCGCCATCCCGCGCGAGCTGATGGAAAGCGAGATGTTCGGTCACGTCAAAGGCGCCTTCACCGGCGCCGTCGGCAGCCGTGACGGCGCGATCAGCCGGGCGAAGGGCGGGACGCTGTTCCTCGACGAAGTGTGCGAGATGGATCTGAGCCTGCAGGTCAAACTGTTGCGCGTCATCCAATCGGGCGAGTTCCAGAAGGTCGGCGGCAGTGAGGTGGAGCACGCCGATGTGCGCTATGTCTGCGCGACCAACCGCGATCCATGGAGCGAGGTGCAGGCCGGCCGCTTCCGCGAAGACCTTTACTATCGGCTGCATGTCGTGCCGTGCGCGATGCCGCCGCTCCGCGAGCGCGACAACGACTTGCTGTTGCTGGCGCGGCATTTCCTCACGCTCTATTCGAAGGAAGAGGGTAAGGCCTTTACCGATTTCGACGAGGGCGCGATGCGGGCGCTGCGCCGCTATTCGTGGCCCGGCAACATCCGCGAGCTGCAGAACGTGCTGCGCAACACGGTTCTATTCAACCAGGGTCCGGTCGTCACCGAGGCGATGCTGAGCCGGCTCGACCCCAACACGACGCTGCGGCCAGTGTCGATCGCCACCCTCGCGCCCACGACGCGCCCCGGGATTCCCTCCGCCGGCTCGATCAAGCCGCTCTGGCTGATCGAGAAGGAAGCGATCGAGGAAGCGATCGCGCTGTGCAATGGCAATATCCCGCGAGCGGCGGCGCTCTTGGAGATCAATCCGTCGACGATCTATCGCCGCAAGGCCGAGTGGGAAAAGGAACGCCTGCTCTCAGTCGGCTAGGCGTGTCATCAGGGCCGGTTCGGTAAGCGCAGCGCAGTCGATTAGCGCGGCGATGTAGCCCCGCAATTCGGGGGAGTCGTTTTCAGCTGCGGTTTCGACCGCCAACGCCGCCTCGGCCAACGCCGCGGCACCAAGCTGGCCGGCACTGCTTTTCAACGAATGCGCCGCGCGCCGGGCCTCCTTGCGGTTTGTCGAGGCGTTCATCGCTGCGGCCAACTCGTGGCATTCGCCAATAAAGATTTCGATGATCGATCGCACCGCGTCGTCGCCGATGTGGTGAATCAGATCGTCGAGGACCTCCCGATCGATAATCGGCGTTTCGCTCATGCCGAGTGGAATTTTTTGCCGGCGCCGATGAGCTTTTCGCGCGGCAGCTGAACCGATTTCGTCGGGTCGACAATGGTATGACCGATCACCAAGGCCTGTCGGCCATGCCGCTTGAGGATCTCGAGCGTACGGTCGGCGTCGGCCGAAGCGGCGACGACGCAGAAGCCGATACCCATGTTGTAGACCTCGAACATCTCGGCCCGGCTTATGCCTCCGAGTTGTTCGATAAGGCCAAATAGCGGCGGCGGCGCCGGCAGGTCGTCGATCACAAAACCGATCTCGGCATCGACCCGAGGCAGGTTCAAGAGACCGTCACCTGTTATATGCATCAATGCCTTGACCGATGAGACCTTATCCAAAACCTCGAGAATCTCCGGCACGTAGATAATCGTCGGGCGCAGCAATTCTTCGCCGATCGTACAGCCGAGCTCGGCGAAATAGGTGTCGATCTTGGCGCTGGCCTGGTCGAAGAACACCCGGCGGGTCAAGGTCATCCCGTTGGAATGGATCCCGCTTGACGCGATGCCGATAACGGCGTCGCCGGGGGCGATGTCGCGGCCAACGAGGATGCGATCGAGCGGTACGGTGCCGACCGCGGTGCCGACCAGATCGAAGCCGCGTACGACGTCGCGCAGCTGCGAAATCTCGCCGCCGGTGATCGAGATTTTCGATTGGCGCGCGCCCTCGGCAAGGCCAATGGCAATGCCGTCGAGCATCGCCGCATCGGCCTTCTCGACCGCGATGTAATCGACCAGTGACACCGGCCGCGCGCCGACGCACAACAGGTCGTTGACGTTCATCGCGATGCAGTCGATGCCGATCGTGTCGTACTTCTTCATCATGTCGGCGATCATCGCCTTCGAACCGACCCCATCGGTGGTGATCGCGAGGCCAATGCCGCCGAGATCGACGATGTTGGCGAAATAGCCGATCGGCAGCTGCACCGCGCCAAACTCACCGACTTTCGGCCAGGTCCCGACAATGCGCGATACGATGTTATTGAGCCCGGCATCGGCCTCCGCGATGTCGACGCCGGACGCCTTGTGCTGGTCTGCCGCGATGTTGCTTATCGCCAAGCCCTGCCACCAAAAAAGAAAGCCCGCCCGCCCCGCTTGATAGCGGGTTGGGCGGGCCGACTCAACGATGCGGTCTTAGCCGACGTGCTTCTGCATGAAGGCATAGACCGGCGCGTGGGTTACATCGGTGTTCCGCGCGGCATTATCGAAATAGGCGATCTCGATGTCGCCGCCGGCCTTGCGGTAATTCGAGACGAACCGCTCGGGCTCGTTACCCGGGAAGTCCGAATCGGGGTCGTGATAGTCATGGGTCAGGTCAGGCCGGCCTTGCAGCCAGACCGCCGGCGGCATCACCACCTTCTCGCCGCGCTCGAGGATCAGCATCGGGTTGCCCTCGGCCATTTCCGCCTCGGTGTGCCAGTAGAGGTCGTGCTTCTTGTCCATGCCGACCGCCCAGGCCGGCGGATCGCCCGCGGCGACGAGGCGCTTGGCGTGCTTGTAGCGCGACAGCGGGTTGATCACCGGCCACAGCATGAAGACGCCGCGCACCGAAGGGTCGTCGCAGCCTGGGCACGGGATCGCCTTATAGCGCGGGTCGTTGGGCCGCATCGCGACCAGCATCGCCAGGTGTCCGCCGCTCGACGCGCCGCCGATGGCGATGCGGTTCGGGTCAACCTTCAGCTCCTTGGCGTGCGCCTTGACCCAGCGGATGCCGTAATTGATGTCGGCAAGGGTGGTCGGGTAGCCGTCAGGCCCATGACGGAAATTGAGGGTCGGCATGACCACGCCGCGCGAGGCGAGATATTCGCCAAGACCGGTTCGATCGGCGAGATCGCCGTTGTTCCAGGCGCCGCCGTGCAGGTCGATAAAGCATGGAAACGGTCCCGACCCTTCCGGCTTGAAGATGCGGGCCATGATCTTGCGCTCGCCGTGGCTGAGATAGGCGATGTCTTCGCTGGTGAAATTCGCCATAAAATGAACCTCCCAGGGTTACGCGGTAGTGTCTCCGCTGCGGGTTTGTTGGTGGCGATAGCGTAAACCCTCCGCGGCGGCGCGACCAATGCTTTCACGGCATGAGCCGCGATCACCCGCGCCGCGGCAATTTTAGTGATGCCGGCTCGCCGCGTGAGCCCGCAGCCGCTCCAATGTCAGCCGGGCGATTGCCGCCGGCGCCTCGTCGGGGATGGCGAAACACGAGCTGATATTGATCTCGCACAAGACATAGGTGTGCTCGCCCGAGACAGTGCGGGGGCCGTACAGGAAATCGGCGTCCCAGATGATTGGCAGCGAGACGGAGTTGATGCCGAGAACCTCCATCATTTGCGGCGTCCACTCACCTTCCATTCTGGCTCGCAGCGCCTGAAATTGCGGCGCGTCGGCCCCGCGCATGATGCGCGGGCCGGGCTGCGCTGCCGGTGAGTCTGGTCCCTCGGGCGGCGGCGGGATCAGTGCCTTGATCAGCTGGTGACCGAAACCTGCCACTTTGTCGCCGCTCATGTAGCAGCGGATCATTCCCTCCGGCAGGCGCGGTTGAAACGGCTGGTCGACGAGGCAGCCACCGTCGGTGAAGTAAGCCTTGCAGCGAGAGATAAACGATCGCAGCGGCATGTCTTCGGGCACGCTGCCGCGAAGCGCCTGGAGGACGCGCACGACCGTCAGCTCGCCCGCTTGCGCCGACACCAATTCGACCTTCCACACGCCCTGGCCGTCACTGCCGCGGTTTTGCTTGAGGACGCGCGGCCCGGCGGAGCGGAGGCGCGCGGGAAACCTGTCCCGAAACTCGGTCGCCGTGCGGTAAAGATGGGTATCGGCACCCCAGCCCAGATGCTTGGTGCGATAGAGCACCTCCTTGGTGCCCATCTTGAGGATCGTGTCCGGATGGGCGCTGACCCAGGGCCCACGCGAGGCAACATCGCGGAGCAGCGGATCGAGCACGGCGCGGGTCTTCTCCCCATCCTGAAGCGGGTTGACCCAGACGAGCACGCCGTCGACCGCCAAGAGTTGATCACGTACCTCGTCGGCAAATTCCTCATCGAAGACTGCAGGCTCAGCGCGGATGCCGAGCCCGGCGAGCTCCTCGAAGATGCGGTGGAAGCGATTGTTTTGCGGCGTTGCCGCTTGTCGGGCGGCGCGATTGCCGCGCCAAACGATGGCGATTTTGTAGGGATTGGATTGCGGAGAACCATCCATCGGAGCGCACTCCTCGCTTAGCGAGTGGCGCAGAGCTTGGACGGATGTCTCACGGGGTGCCTGCGTCGACCCCGCCGTAATGCTATTGGCTGCCGCGCCGTGAGGCAACCCCGAAGCGGCTCCGGCTATGCAGCGAATTTCTGCGGCGACTTTCATGAATATGAAAGTTTTCTGACAGGCAATAAAAAGAATCGAGAAATATCTTGAGGCACTTAAAATTACCCACAGAAATATCCACTGATAACATTTACTTGGTTGTTACAAAATGGAACATACTTGTTACAAATCTGCACTCAATAGTTCATGTGCGGTCGTTAGCATCTCGCCGTCCAGGTTCATAATGGGAGAGCAGAGATGCTTAAACGGGGTGGAGAAGCGCACTTGCGTCCCCGCGGGAAAACAACCCGCCTTTTGGCCACCGCGATGGCTATGGGCGCAGCGCTGTCGATCAGCGCGCGCGCCGACGACGATAACG
>DASYXG010000069.1:0-2075 GCA_035935235.1 Allostellaceae bacterium | reverse complement strand
GCTGTCCATGCCGACGCCGTGGAGCGTGTTACCCGAGGCGCCGATCTGGATGTAGGCCGCGGCCTGGGCGTCGGCGCCGGCGCCAACCGCGTTCTCGTGGTAATCGAGAAAGATGAAATCGACGCCGCAATTCTTGCGGATGGCGTCGACAAAGGCGGCGATCGGACCGTTGCCGACCCCCTCGATCACCCGTTCGGATCGGTCCACGACGACCTTGGCCGAGATGCGCCGCTCGCCGGCACGCTCTGGCAGGAGGCTGTAATCGACAAGGGCGATGCCGTCGCGGCCGAGATAGGTCTCGTTGAACAGCTCCCAAATATCCCGGCTGGTCAGCTCCTTGCCGGTGCGGTCGGTGACCTCCTGAACGATTTTCGAGAACTCGATCTGTAGATTGCGCGGCAGGTCGAGCCCGTGATCCTCCTTCAGAAGGTAGGCGACACCGCCCTTGCCCGACTGCGAATTGACCCGGATCACCGCCTCGTAGGTGCGACCGAGATCCTTGGGGTCGATCGGCAGATAAGGAACCTCGAACAGATCGTCGTTGCGCTTTTCCAGCGCCTCGAAGCCCTTCTTGATCGCATCCTGATGCGAGCCCGAGAAGGCGGTGTAAACCAGCTCCCCGGCATAAGGGTGGCGCGGGTGAACCGGCAGCTGGTTGCAGTATTCGACGGTGCGGACGATCTCGTCGATGTCCTTGATCTCGAGATGCGGGTCGACACCCTGGCTGTAGAGGTTCAGCGCCAGGTTCATCACATCGACATTGCCGGTGCGCTCACCGTTGCCGAAGAGCGTGCCTTCGACCCGGTCCGCGCCCGCCATGACCCCCAACTCGGCGGCGGCGACGCCGGTGCCCCGGTCGTTGTGCGGATGCAGGCTGAGGACGATCGAATCCCGATCGCGGATATTGCGGCCGAACCATTCGATCTGGTCGGCATAGACGTTGGGGGTCGCCATTTCGACCGTCGCCGGCAGGTTGAGGATCACCTTCTTCCGCGGCGTTGGCTGCCAGACATCCATCACCGCTTCGCAGATCTCCACCGCGTAGGGCAGCTCTGTGCCGGTGAAGCTCTCGGGCGAATACTGGTAGATCACCTCGGTTTCGGGCATTGCCTCGGCAAGCTCACGAATTTGCTTGGCGCCGGTAACAGCGATATCGGTGATGCCGGCCTCGTCGAGCCCGAACACGACCCGGCGCTGCAAGGTCGAGGTCGAATTGTAGAGATGCATGATTGCCCGCCTGGCGCCGCGGATTGACTCGAAGCTCCGCTCGATGAGCTCGCCGCGAGCCTGGGTCAGCACCTGGATCGTCACATCGTCGGGGATCAAATCCTTTTCGACCAGCTCACGGACAAAGGTGAAATCGGTTTCGGAAGCAGCGGGAAACCCGACCTCGATTTCCTTGAACCCGAGTTTGACCAGCATGTCGAACATGCGGCGCTTGCGCTCGGGACCCATGGGCTCGACTAGAGCCTGGTTGCCGTCACGCAGATCGACGCTGCACCAGATCGGCGCCTTGTCGATGACGCGCGAAGGCCATTTGCGGTCGGGCAGGCTTATCGGAGCGAACGGACGGTATTTGTGGATCGGCATCGATGACATCGGAAACTCCTGGCGTAGGCCGCCGCCTCTCGGGTTTTGGCGGCCATGGATACGAGGCGGCTACAGGCGGCCGGCGGGCTCAACCCTCCGACCGGCGGTAAGTCGCCGACGCTGATGACAGACGCGGAAGCCCCGATCAGTGCTCGAAACCGAAACCATGGAAATCACCACTTGCGCAAATGCCCCATGCGAGGGGCGAGGACGAGCGAACCGGCGCCGGTTAGGGCGCTGGGGTGGTAAGTCGCAGCTCGTCACGCGCAAAGGTCATGGCGTGTAGATAACAGTTCGCCGGTAAAAGTCAATTCGCGGGCAGGGCGAACCAATCGATCGACTGGCCGTGCGGTGCAGTCCAGGCAAGCGGTTTGCCGTTCTCCATCAGGAGGAACAGTCCCCGCGCCGGTGGCGGCGGGGCGGTCTTCGCCAGTAACGGAAAGACTGCGGGAGCTTCGTTGCTGATCCACACCACGCCGGATTTC
>DASYXG010000068.1:0-5067 GCA_035935235.1 Allostellaceae bacterium | reverse complement strand
CATTGCCGCTTTCGGCTTCCAGGCGTGGTACGAGGCGCGGCACGGCGAGGCCGCGTATGCCGCGTTCGACCGCGCCCCGCGCCAGGCCTGGATCGATTACCTCGCGTGGTATCGCGCGTTCCTCGGCATCGAAGTGCGCTACAGCACGCGGCTTTTGCGCATCGAGCCGGCGAAAGGGTGTTTTCGGCTGCACTTGAACACGGGGGTCGAAACCGCGCGGAAGATCATCATCGCCACCGGGTTCGAAGGCAGCGGCGGGCTCGCGGTGCCCGAATTTCTGCGCGATCTGCCGCGCTCGCTCTGGGCCCATGCCGCCGAGGACATCGATTTCGCCGCGCTCGCCGGCAAGGAGGTGGCGGTGATCGGCGGCGCGGCCTCGGCTTTCGACGCCGCCGCCGTCGCGCTCGAAAGCGGGGCGAAATCCGTGCACCTGTTCGCCCGCCGGCCACAACTCGCGGCGACGCCGATCAATCGCGTCCGCGGCTATCCGGGCGCCTACGACAATTACTATTCGCTGCCCGACGCGGTGCGTTGGCATCAGGCGATCCGCTACCGCCGGGCCGGCTCGACCGCGCCGCAGGATGCGATCGATCGAGTGCTGAAGTTTCCCAACTTTCACCTGCATCTCGCCGCGCCGTGGGTTTCGGCGCGACAGGCAGCGGGCCGGATCGCGCCCGAGGCGGCCGACGGCCGCTACACTTTCGATTTCGCCATCGCCGGGACGGGTTACACGGCCGACCCAAATTTGCGGCCGGAATTCGCCGATTTCGCCCGGCACATCATGTTGTGGCGCGACCACTTCACGCCACCGGCGGACGAGGAAGACCCGTTTCTCGGCACCCACCCTTATCTCGGGCCGGGAAACGAATTCATGGAGAAAACGCGGGGGGCGGCGCCGTATCTCAAGGACATCCACTGCTTCAACCCGGCCGGGTTTGTCAGCTTCGGCGTGCCGATTGGCGACGTGCCCAGCATGAAACGGGGCCACCCCACCGTCACCGCCGCGATCAGCCGCGACCTGTTCCTCGCCGATTTCGAGCACCATCAGCGCCGCATGACCGGTGACGTGCCGCCCGATTTCGGCCCAGAGCTTTACGCCAAAGCGGTGTGGCAGAAGCCGCGGCGATAACCGAAATTACTGCTTGGGAATGCAGCCGCTCTGATCGGTCTTGTTGCAATGCGCGGTTCCCCAATTCGAAGCAGAGCTTGCCCAATCGCTCTTGTTCGAATTTACCCCCGTATCATGATCGCCGCGCGCGACTGCCGCAGCCGTCAACGAAACCGACAGAAGTGCCGCGGCAACCAGAACGGTCATCACTCGCATGATGTCACCTTGAAGGTTCGTTCGCCGTCGTCAAACCGACGCTATGCCAGATGCTTCAGATACTGCGCGACGAAGTCGCAATCGACGAACTTCGCGTAGGCGTCGGTGAGGCGCTTGGTGATTGGGCCGGGAAGCGGCGCGGGTAGTTTGCGGCCGCCGATGCTGCGCACGGGGCAGATGCATAGGCTGGTCGAGGTCATAAAGATCTCGTCGGCGATGCCGGCGTCGTAGAGGTCGAGATCGGCCTCGCGGCAGGGAATACCGAGGTCGCCGCAGAGCTCGATCACGGTTTCGCGGCTGATCCCCGGCAGCACGTATTTCTCCTGCGGGGTCAGCACCTCGCCTTCCGAGACGAGGAAGATGTTGCTGCCGATCCCCTCGGAGAGATGGCCGTTATGGTCGAGCAGCACCGACCACGCCTCGGGGTCCTGAGCTTTCGCCTGAAGATCGGCCTGTATCAGATTGAGATAATTGTGTGTTTTGGCGCGGGGCGAGAGCGCCTCGGGGGCGGTGCGGCGGATCGGCGGGACGACGATGTCGATCCCGTCGCGGAAAAGCCGCGCGCGCTTCGCCAGCGGCAGCGGGATGCATTCGACGATGACCGTCGGGCCGGTTTCTTCCCAGCCCTCATCGCCGACCGCGTCGACCCCGCGCGAGACGCGCTGACCGATCCAGAAATCGGTGTCGGGGGTAAGGAAATGGGCATTGCGCGCCAGCACCTCCTCACTGATCGCGACCATTTCCTGCGGCGTGAGGCCCGGGTCGATGCGCAGGTATTTGAGCGAGCGGTAGAAGCGCGCGATGTGCTCCTTCAATTTGAAGGCGCGGCCGTGAAAGGTGCGGGTCATGTCGAAAGCGGCGTCGCCGTATTTGAAGCCGCGGTCGCGGAACGGGATCACCACCTCGCGCTCGGGCAAGATGCGCCCGTTGAAATAGGCGACGCGCTGGTTGCTCTGCGGGGCGGCGCGGTTGTCGCTCATTGGATGCCCCCGAACAGCGGCGCGCGGGTGTCGGCGAATTCCTCGACGGCGCCGGCCAGTCTGTCGGCGTCATTGTCATCGAGCGCGATCGACAGCGCCATCATCCCGCGCTTGGCGAACCAGATGCCGCGCGCGGTCAGGTCGAAATAGCAGAGATCGAGCAGGCCGGCGTGGCCCTTCGCCGCGTCGGCGGCATTGCGGATTTTCCCGCCGCGCATGTGCACCCCCAGCATCGAGCCGATGCCGGTGAACTGCATCGCCAGCCCCTTGCGCCGGACGACCGCATTGAGGCGCTCGCGCAACCCGTCGCCCCAATCGTTGAGCTTCTTCGCCGCCGCCGGGGTGTAAACCTCGGTGAGGCCGACATAGCCGGCGTTCATCGTCAGCACGTTGTTGTTGAAGGTGCCGGCGTGCTGAAAGCCGTTCTTGTTGCGCGGGTCGAACCATTCCATCAGGTCGGCGCGGCCGCCAAACGCGCCAAAGCTCATGCCGCCGCCGACATATTTCCCCAATGTCGTCATGTCCGGGTTGATGCCGTGCACCTCCTGCAGCCCGCCGGGCGCGAGGCGCGAGGTCATCACCTCGTCGAAGATGAGGATCGCGCCGGTTTCGCTTGCCAGCGCGCGCAAATCGGCGAGGAACTCGCGGGTCGCCGGGATGCACCCGCCACCACCGAGCATCGGCTCGATGAGGATCGCCGCGAGGTCGGCTTTGTGCGGCGCGACGAGCGCGCGCACCGCGTCGCTGTCGTTATAGGTGCCGAGCAGGTAGTCGAACGGCGCGTTGATCGGGCTGCCCTTGCCGCGGAAATAAAAGACGCCGCCGTGATAGCCGCCGTGGAACACCAGCACCTTCTTCTTGCCGGTGATGGTGCGCGCTGCGAGCACCGCCATCAGATTGGCCTCGGTGCCGGAATTGGTGAAACGCACCAATTCGATCGATGGAAACCGGTCGCAAATCGCCCGAGCGAACTTGGCCTCGGCCATGCCGTGCGCGCCGAAATTGATGCCACCGTCGAGCGCTTCGTCGATCGCCTTGCGGATGGCGGGGTGGGAATGGCCATAAAGCCCGGCGGTGAATTCGCTGAGGAAATCGGCGTATTCGTGGCCGTCGGCATCCCACAGATGCGCGCCCTCGCCCTTGACCATGGTCAGCGGGAACGGCTCGGCATAGATGGCCGAACGCGTGTTGCCGCCGGGCAGCGCCTCGCACGCCTTGTCATAGAGTGCGAGGCTCTTCGGGTTGCGCGCGCGGTACTGCTCCTCGGCTTCGCGAAGCGCGGCGTCGATGTCGATATTGGCGGCCGGACTAACAGTGGGATGGGGGTCAGGCATCGGTCTTCCTTTCGCCGCCCCTTTTACCAGACCGGCCCGAACCGCGCCCGGATTTGCTGCTAAAGCAGCTAATCAGCAGCAAATTGCGCTCCCACTTTGCCGGTTATCAGATGGTCGACCATCTGATCTCCATCTGTTATCGGCCTCAAGATCAGATGGCCGCACCACTTGCTCCATGTGATCGTTCCATCTGATGTGCGCCCGAGACGTATTCACCGAGTAATGTTCTTCTTTTGTTCGAAAATTATGTTAGGCTGAGTTTCCGGCATTACAAGAGCGTGGTTAGCGCAATCGTCACTCAGGTTGTGCGAGGAAGTCCAATGCCGGAACGCGTCGAGCTGACCTTGGCGTGTTTCCTCGCCTTCATTCGTGGCTTGGTAATTCCCATCTCTCGGTGCTTAAACACTGGAGCGCGGGTGATGAAATCAGACGCGATTGGCATTGAGATGCCGCGAGATTTTCCGACCGAGGCCCATAACACGCTGGTTCGAAGATTGAGCCCATATCAGCCGAGCAATCCTACTGTTTGGTCTGAGTTGGCAGCTGGCTGGAATGCAGTTGCCACGCGGTTCAGATCAGCGGCTGACGCTGACAAAACGTTCACGGCATCGATCAGCTCACCTCATGCGCTCCGATCGCATGAAGAACTTCATCGTCAAAATGAGGCGTTGTTTACATTCTTCGTGAACGGTTACGCCGCCCTTGAGAGCTTCACATACGCCGTATTCTCGATGGGCGCGCTCCTGCGGCCATCGAGTTTCCCAATGGATACGCCTGCTCACTTCCGTGCCATTACACCTAAGGCGACTCAGACCCGCTTTGCTGCCCATTTCCCAAATACGTCGATTGAAGCGAGGCTAACTGCAATGCTTGTTGATCCAAAATTTGAACGGTGGGGTCTGATTCGAAACGTACTGGCCCATCGCGCCGTTCCGGCTCGGCACCATCACATGCGTGTCGGCAGTAGCTCGCTGGATACGACAGACTGGGAAATCCTTGATGGCATCGCGCTCAACGCGCAAACGACCGCGAGCGAACGTCCGTGGCTAGCGACAACCTTGACTGATTCTGTTGTCGCTACGCCGGACTTCGCGACTGTCAATTTCTCTTAAGTCGATCCGATCGCCGGCCTAACCCAGTATACGGCAGCCTTCCGTGGTCGCGCGGCCAGAGGCGACACGAGCTTGGCTAAGACCGACCACCCCGACGAAGGTCGGGTCCATTTCTTCGCCACCTCAACGGCTGAAGAATGGGTCCCGGCCTTCGCCGGGATGGTGCTTCTTCTCGTTCAACGTCCGCTACCCCGTGTACGCGCGCCGGCCGTGGTCGCGCAGCCAGAGCCGGACGAGGTGGCGGCGGCGGTCCGGCTCGGGCCAGTCCTCGTACTCGGTGCGGCTGTGGCCGAGGGTTCGGTTGTCGACGAACTGGA
>DASYXG010000067.1:0-3774 GCA_035935235.1 Allostellaceae bacterium | reverse complement strand
CAAATACCTGCAGTCGTGGGACGTTTCGAACCTGTTCGTGGTGGGCGGCAGCGCGTTCCCGCAGAACCCCGCGAACGGCCCCACCGAGACGATCGGCATGCTGGCCTGCTGGGCGGCCGATGCGATCAAGGAAAACTACGTTCGCAACCCGGGCTCCTTGGTCTGAGCAGCGGCGCGAAACCCCACGCGAGCCTGGAGGGCTCCTCGTCGTTCTGGGTTTTCCGCATGATAAGGGGCGTCACGCGGGCTTAACCGCGGCCGAGATCGCTTACCCGCTTTCGGCGCAGAGCTGACACCCGGCGCGGCACGAAGGATCGTCCGTTCCCCGGCGGGGCTGAAAATCAGACTGAGACACTGCGAGGGTAGAAGCGCCTCTTGCCCGCGCCGGGCATGGCATGAAACTCTGTCGCCAGAGCATCGCAGCGGAGGAAACGAGATGCGCATCGTCATCGTCGGACAGCAGGCCTTCGGCAAATCGGTGATGGAGGCCTTCCTCGCGCGCGGCGACACCATCGTCGGCGTTTTCGCCGCGCCGGAGAAGCCGGGTGCGCGGCCCGACCCGCTGGTGCAGGCCGCCGAGGAAAAAAAGCTGCCGGTCTACCGCTTCCCCAAATACTCCGACCCCGAATGCCTCGAAACCCTCAAAGGCCTCAACGCCGATATCGGCGTCATGGCCTATGTGCTGCTGTTCGCGCCGCCTGAATTCTGCAGCATCCCCACGCACGGCATGATCCAGTTCCACCCGTCGCTGCTGCCGCTGCATCGCGGGCCGGCGTCGATCCCGTGGGCGATCATCCGCGGCCGCAAGGAAACGGGGCTCACCATCTTCCGCCCGACGCCCGGCCTCGACGAGGGCCCGGTGATCCTGCAGAAGCGGGTGCCGATCGGCCCCGACGACACCGCCGCCTCGCTCTATTTCGACAAGATCTTCCCGCTCGGGGTCGAGGCGCTGGTGCAGGCGGCTGACCTGGTCAATGGCGGGCGCGCCACCGAATGGACCCAGGAGGAGAGCGAAGCAACCTATGAGGGCTGGGTGCGCGAGGCGGAAAGCAAGATCAACTGGGCCAACCACGTCGATTTCGTCTACGACCTGATCCGCGGCTGCAACCCGGCGCCCGGCGCGTGGACGACGCTGAAGTCCGAGGGGGGCGACAAGAAGCTCTATCTGTTCGACGCCAAGAAGGCGATGGCGCCGACCTTTGGCGCGGTGCGCGGCAAGAAACTCGGCGAGATCGTCTCGTCAGGGCCGGACGGCATGCGCATCCACTGCCAGGGCGGGTTCATCGACGTGTCGCGCGTGCGCGTCGATGACGGCGCCAAAGTCAAGTCGAGCGACGCCGGGATCGAGGCCGGGACGATTTTGGGCGCTTAGCTTTCAAGTCGATGCCGACGGTTTTCCGTGATGGGAACCTGCGCTTCTTTTTCTACTCGGACGAAGGCGCTCCACGCGAGCCGCCCCACATTCACGTTCGTGGCGGCGGTTGCGAAGTAAAACTGTGGCTTCGTTCGGGTCTGCCGGAGGCGTAAAATCGCGGCCTCGATGACAGGGAATTACGACACATCCGAAGATTGGTTGAGGGGCATCGTGAGCAAATCCAAGCTGCCTCGGACGAACACTTTGATTAGCCCCGTCTCCGCGAGCTTCGGCGAGAAGAAGATGAGCGTAGAGCTGTCAGACGGCAGAACCATCAGTGTGCCTCTGGCATGGTTTCCACGCCTACAGGATGCGACGCTGGCGCAACTAGAGAATTACGAGCTAAGTCCGTGCGGTCTCCATTGGGATGAACTTGACGAGGATATTTCGGTCGAGGGATTGCTCGCGGGGCGCGGAGACGAGACAAAATTGGGTAAAGCGCGCCGCTATTTGCAGGTTTAGGCCACCGCTCGTCAGCCTACCCCCAGCTCCCGGTACAGCGCCACATATTGTCGGGCCGATTGCGCCCAGCTGAAATCCTGCGCCATCGCCGTGCGCATCACCTGCCGCCAGCAGCGGCGGTCGGCATAGAGGGCGCTGGCTCGCGCCAAGGCCGCGCCGAGCGCGCCTGGTGACGCCTCGTCGAACGCGAACCCGGTCGCGGTCTTGTTTCGGAGGTGCGCCGCGGTCGCGTCGACGACGGTGTCGGCGAGCCCGCCGGTGCGGCGCACCAGCGGCAAGGCGCCATAACGCAGCGCGTAAAGCTGAGTAAGACCGCAGGGTTCGAACCGCGACGGTGCGACGATGACGTCGGCCCCGGCGATGATCAGTCGCGACAACGCCTCGTCATAGCCAATCTCGACCCCGACGCTGCCGTGATGTGCCCGCGCCGCGGCGGCAAAGCCGTCCTCAAGGTCGTGGTCGCCGCTGCCGAGCAGCGCCAGTTGCGCACCGCCGCCCACCAGGTCAGGCACGGCGCCGAGCAGCAGGTCGAGGCCCTTCTGCGGGGTGAGCCGGCTGACCACGCCGAATAGCGGGCCGTTCGTCTCGGCGAGATGGAGCCGCCGGCGTAGCGCCGCCTTCGCCGCCGCCTTGCCCGTCTCGGCGTCGTCGATCCCGTAATGCGCCGGCAGAGCCGGGTCGGTTGCCGGATCCCACACCGCTGGATCGACACCGTTGAGAATGCCGGTCAGCACATCCGCGCGCTGGCGCAAAAACCCGTCGAGCGCGGCGCCGAATTCCGGGGTCTGGATCTCCTCGGCATAGGTCGGGCTGACCGTGGTCAGCCGGTCGGCATAAGCGAGCCCCGCCTTGAGAAACGACACGCCACCATAGAACTCGACCCCGTCGATCCCGAAAAAACTCGCCGGCAGCGACAGTTCGGGAAACACCCCAGCCGAGAAATAGCCCACATAGGCAAGATTGTGCACGGTCATGACGCTCGCCGGCGTCACGCCGGACGCTGGCTGCGCCTTCAGGTAGGCCGGGGCAAGACCGGCATGCCAATCGTGGGCGTGGACGATATCGGGCCGCCAGTTCGGGTCGGCACCCTGGCCGAGCGCCGCCGCAACCCATGAGAGCAAGCCAAAGCGGCGGTAATTGTCGGGCCATTCGCGGCCATCCGGCCCGCCATAGGGGCCGCCGGCCCGGTCGTAGAACGCCGGATGGTCGACGAAATAGGCGGCGACATGGCTCCCCGGCAGATGGGCGAGCGCGACCCGCACCCGCTCGCTCGCGAACGGGGTGGCGAGTCGGACGGCGTCGCTGGCGGAGAACGCGTCGAGAAAGGCCGGGAAACCGGGCAGGCACAGTCGCGTATCCACCCCCTGCGCGACGAGCGCCGGTGGCAACGCCGCGAGGACGTCGCCGAGCCCGCCAGTCTTGACCCAGGGATAGAGCTCGGCCGCGACGTGGAGGACGCGAAACGGGGGGCGTCGTCGAGTAGGGAATGCCGAGCGGGCCAGCCCTCACCCTCCCATTGCTATCGCAATGGGCCCCTCCCTCTCCCGCATGCGGGAGAGGGGCCTTAGCGTCGTCGTTTTATCCCCTCTCGTGCGAGCGGGAGAGGGTGCCGAGCGCAGCGAGGTGGGTGAGGGTGGAGCGCGCACGCCGCGCTAATTCTTTGTGCGGTCGACCAATGCGTTCTGCTTGATCCACGGCATCATCGCGCGCAGGCGCTCGCCGACCTTTTCGATGTCGTGCTCGGCGGCGCGGCGGCGCATCGCCTTGAAGCTCGGCTGGCCGGCGGCGTTTTCGAGCACCCATTCCTTGGCGAAGCGGCCGGACTGGATGTCGGCAAGGATGCGCTTCATCTCAGCCTTGACGTCGGGGCTGATAACCCGCTCGCCGCGCGTGTAATC
>DASYXG010000066.1:0-1940 GCA_035935235.1 Allostellaceae bacterium | reverse complement strand
GGCGCGCTAAAGCTGAAGGAGATCAGCTATATCCACGCCGAAGGCTATGCCGCCGGCGAGATGAAGCACGGGCCGATTGCGCTGATCGACGACAACGTGCCGGTGATCGTGCTGGCGCCGCCGGACGACCTGTTCGAGAAGACGATGTCGAACGCCGAGGAGGTGCTCGCGCGCGGCGGCAGGGTGGTGATGATCTCGGACGAGGCGGGCGTCGCCCGGCTGCACGACCGGCTCGCCTTTGGCATCGCCATTCCCCAATGCGCGCCCTTCGTCGCACCCTTGCTCTACGCGATCCCGATCCAGCTGCTCGCCTATCACACCGCGGTCGCCAAGGGCACCGACGTCGATCAGCCGCGCAACCTGGCGAAGAGCGTTACGGTCGAATAAGGCCGTTCCGCGCTTGCGATTTACGTTGCGCCGGCAAGGCGTTCTATCGACTATGCCGGGGCCAACGAAACGCGTATCGACCCGGTGTTGATTCTCAGCCTGCATCACGGCCCGCACGATTCTTCCGCGGCGTTGTTCGACGATTACACCGTGCTTGCCGCGGTCGCCGAAGAGCGGATGAACCGGGTCAAGGGCTCGGGCGGGTTTCCCGAGCAGTCGCTCGCTGAGGTGCTGCGCGTCGCCGGGGTTGAGCGTCGCGACATCGATGTCGTGGTCTGCTCGCGCACCTATTTCCTGCGCCGCTATTACACGCACTGGAAGCCGCGCGAGCGGCTGCGCGAGAACCTGCGGCGGTGGGCCGGGCGCGAGAAGCTGCGCGAGATGAGCGTCCTGCTCGGGAAGGACCCCAGCCGCAGCGCGCTCGACGTGTTCGATAGCGCCGGATTTGTCGCCGATCTCGGCTTGCGGCCGGGGACGCGGGTGTTTTTCTCGAACCACCATTTCAGCCATGCCCTGCCGGCGCTGTTCTTCACCGATTGGGATGACGCGTTGCTCTACACCGCCGATGGATCCGGCGATCAGGTCTGTTACAGCCATAATCTGCTACGCGATGGGGTGCTGACCAATATTTACGGCGATGACCGTTGGCTCGGCCGCAAGCAGGCCGAAGGCAGCCTGGGCCTCGCTTATGGCTTTGTCACCGAGGCGCTGGGCTGGAAGATGTCGCGGCATGAGGGAAAGCTCACTGGGCTCGCCGCGTATGGTGAGCCAACGCTGCTGCCCGAGATGCGGCGCCATTTTCGGGTGACCGATGACGCCCGCATCGAGATGGATTTCCCCAACCACGCGACGCTGCGCGAGCATTTCCGCGCGCTGGCCCAGACCGAGACACGCGAGAACGCGGCGGCGTCGATCCAGGCCTTGCTGGAGGAGTGCGTCGGCGAGACGCTTGGTCGCTTGATCGAGCGCCACAAGGTGCGCCGGCTCGGCCTGGCCGGCGGGGTCTTCGCCAACGTTCGGCTCAATCGGCTGCTGGCGGAGACGCTGCCCCTCGACGAAGTGTTTGTCGTGCCGCCGATGGGCGATGAGGGCTTGGTGATCGGCGGACCGCTGCAATTCCTCTTGGAGCGCGACGGCATTACGCATTGGTTGAAGCAGCGGCGGCGCCTCGATGACGTCTATTGGGGCGGCGCGCATGACGGGGGCATCGAACGAGCGCTCGACGCCGCGCCGGGGATCGCGCGGGCAGCGGGTGATCCGGTGACGCTGACCGCCGAGTGGCTCGCCGCCGGGCGGATCGGCGCCCTCTATCAGGGGCGCATGGAGTATGGGCCGCGGGCGCTCGGCGCGCGTTCGATCCTGGCGAGCCCCGCCGACGCTGGGGTCAATGCCGCGCTCAACAAGCGGCTGGAGCGGACCGAGTTCATGCCGTTCGCGCCGGTGGTGAGCGAGGACGATGCGGCTGACCTGTTCGACATCGGCAGGGTCAACCGCTATGCCGCGCGGTTCATGACCATCGCCTGCGACGTGAAGCCAGCCTGGCGCGAGCGCAT
>DASYXG010000065.1:0-3057 GCA_035935235.1 Allostellaceae bacterium | reverse complement strand
ATGCTGTTAGCGCGCGAGGTGCCTCCACAAGGCGGCGACACGCTGTTCGCCAACATGTATCTGGCCTACGAGACCCTCTCATCCGGGATGCGGTGGATGCTCGATGGGCTTGTCGGCGTCAATTCCTCCGCCAGGGCCGATGTCAGCAAGACCCGAGAAGACCGGCTGAAGGACGCCGCTCGAGAGGACGCACGGCAGGAATACATCGCCGAGCATCCGGTGGTGCGCACCCACCCCGAAACCGGGCGCCAGGCGCTCTACGTCAATCGCGGCCACACCGCTCGCTTCGCCGGGATGACCGAAGCCGAAAGCGCGCCGCTGCTCGATTTCCTCTTCGCCCACCAGACGCGGCCGGAATTCACCTGCCGCTTCCGCTGGGAGGCTGGCTCGCTGGCGCTGTGGGACAATCGCTGCGCCCAGCACTACCCGATCAACGACTATCACGGCTACCGCCGGGTCATGCACCGGGTGACCTTGGCCGGGGATAGGCCGCGATAATCAGCCGACGACCGCCATCCCCTGCACCTCGACCAGCATTTCCGGTCGCGCCAACCCGCGGATGGTGATCAGCGCGCTGGCCGGGAAATTGTCACGGAAGATTTCAGTGCGCAGTTCGGTGAAGCGGTCGCCGAAGCGCGCGTCGGTGATGAACACGGTCATCGTCACCATGTCGCTGAGCGCGCCGCCGGCTTCCTCCAGCGTTTCGCCGAGCCGGCGGAACACCTCGCGCACTTGGCCGTCGAAATCGCCGGCGAGCGATTTTCCGTTCGCGTCCTCGATCGCGACTTGGCCGGCAAGCCAGACAATGCGCCCGCCTTCGGTGATGACCGCCTGTGAATAGGCGCGCGATTGCGCCCGCTCGCGCTTGATGTGGCGTCGTGTGTGAGCCATCCGTCTCTCCTAATGCGAGGCCGCCTCGGCGGCGGTGGTGACATAGTATTTTGCCAGTAGATTGGCGTTGGTCTCGGCCGGCAGCGAGGCCGGGTTTTCGACATGGGTAAGAAAGCTCTTGGTTAGCTCGCGGAAATGGGCGTCATGGCCGATCCGCAGCGCGTCGGGGATGACGATTTTCCACTCACCGCCCTGCTTCTCGAGGCCCAGGCCCTTATGCGTCTCGGCGAGGCTGGCGATCCGCCGCTCGAGCGCGCCCGCGATGTCGGCCAGCGGCACGACGAAAAGCTCCGGCCGCCAGCCACAGTCCGGGCCGTGGCGCAGCTCGATCCGCGCCTTTGTGCCGCGCCAGATTTCGCTGTGGATGTCGCCGCCGCCAACCGGCTCCAGCCAGTCCCACACCATGTCGAGCCCGACATGGATACCGCGCACCGCGTAGCCGAACTTGACGTTGCAGTCATAGGCGAGCGAGCCGCCAATGACCGCGTCGCGCAGGTACTCCGGCCAACCCATCTCGCCCGTCACCTGGCGAAATTGCGTGAGGTCCAGCATCGTCGGCCAGCGCTTCACGGCGCCGATCGCGAAATCCTGCCGGTAATCGAGCGCCGCCCCGGGAAACAGCGTCGTGTGCACCCGGTCGACCAGATGCGTGCCGATATCGGCGAGCGCGTCGCCCTGTTGTTTGATGTCGAAATACCAAGGCGGGCGCATGTTCGGCACACCCGACACGATCTTCATCAAATGGTGCACGCTGGTCATTTCGACCCCAGGTTCGCTCGCCGAGCCGGCGATCTGCTCGCCGAAAACCTCCGGGTCGTTATGCAGCTCGCGGGTCAGCGCTCGGGTGATCTCCGCCCGTCCGCCCATCATGTCGAGCACGATGATCCCACTCGCCGCCGCCCGGTCCAGTACATCGGCGAGGAGCGGAAGATAGGCCCGGTATATGATCATCGGCTTGTCGGCGAGCACGTGGATGCCCGCGCCGACCGCGGCGGCCATCACGCCGACCTTTTCGTTGTTGCGGCCGGCGATGATGGCGACATCGCCCGGCTTCTCGCGCGCCATGCGCCACGCGGGATACGGGCCGGCATGGACCTCCAGCCGCCAACGCGTCGGGTCGTCGGCGCGCGTGTTGAACCGCGCGATGCGGCTCAGGTAATCGACCAGATCGAGCCCCACCGGGGCATACACGTGCACTGTCTCCGCGACGTTGTCGTACATCTCCTTCTGCGCCAGCGCGGCGTGAAAATGCCCGGGGTCGACAACGATGAGCCGGAGTTTCGGCATTTTTAGACGTCTCTCCGCCGCAGGAGGGGTCTTGCGTGCTTCGAGGCCCAGAACCGCGCTTTGCGCGGCTCAGGGCACCTCAGCATGAGGATTTTCTGTGATGGCATCCTCAGACCGTCCTCATCCTGAGGCGCTTCGCACAGCGAAGCCTCGAAGGACGCACGCCGATCAGCCCACGCTCAGAACCCCAGCGTCGGCACTACCTCCGCCGGCGCAGGCGTCCAATGCTTCAACGGCCGGCCTTCGTCGATCGCACGGAATTCGCGCTCCATGATTTTGCGCCACAGGATGATTGCGGTGTCGGATTTGCCGAGCCGTTCGTTGCTCCGGTCGGCGATGCGCCCTTGGCCCGCCTGCACCGCGAAATCCTGCACCCGCACCCGGTCGGGGTGGTCGATCTCGGCAAAGCGCACCCGCCCGTCCATTACCGCCTGCGCCAGCTCGAGCGACGACCCCGCCGCTTTCTGCCGTTCGAGATATTTCTGCCGCGCCGCCTGGTAGGGCGCCACCGCCTTGCCGGTGACCCCGACCAAATTGGTGATGAACCACATGTTGTTTTCGTCGTCGACCGGGGTGAAGGCGAGGTACAGCTCGCGCCAGCCACCGGCGCCATCGAGCCCGGCCATCGGCGGCACGATCACCCGCGTGCAGTTCGGCATGTAGTGCAGGCTGATGCGCTCCTCGTTGCCGCGGCGGCCATAGCGGATCATGCCCCAATCGGTCTCCTCGGCGGCGATCTCGGGCAGATCGTAGATGCCCGAATGCGAGCCGCCGATCTTGTGGACAAAGGCGACGTGCACCTCGTCCATGCTGTTCTCGAAGCATTGCAGGTAATTGCACGGCACCACCGGGGGCGCCTGGTTCTCGATCAGCCCCTCG
>DASYXG010000064.1:0-4209 GCA_035935235.1 Allostellaceae bacterium | reverse complement strand
TGCAGATCGGCTACAACCGCGCCGCCCGCATCATCGAGCGCATGGAGCAAGAGGGCGTCGTTGGCGCCGCCAACCACGTCGGTCGCCGCGAGGTGCTGGCTCCCGGGCCGCGCTGACGCGGTCCATATTGTTTCGCTTCCGGCGGAAGCCGGGACCCATTCTTCCGCTGCTCGAACTGCTGAAGCGTGGGCTCCGGCTTGCGCCGGGAAGCGGACAGGGGGAGCCTGCGAGACGCGTTCAGCGCGATGACCGTCGCTCTTTCGCCGCGGCGCAAGCGCCTTCCAGCACCGCGAGCCAGCGGCTGTGCTGGTCGAGATAGGCGGCGGAGACGTCGGTATATCGACCGGCGATCAAGGTATCCTCAAGCCGCATCCGCAGCTGCTGGTACTCGGCCTTGCTCGCGTCCGCGGCGAATTTCTCGACAATTTTTGCCGCTGCCTTGTGCGGGTTTCCGGCTCCGCCTGCCGCCAGTGCTCGTAGCTTGTTCAAGCAGCTTTGAGGATCGCTCATGGCAAGCCCTCCCTGTGCAACTCTTAGCGTTTTGATCGCCTATTTAGGGCACCGGTCACCAATTCAAGAGGCGGCGAGAGACGTTTCGCCCCCTGGGCGCTGCCGTTGCGATCCAACGCTGGCGGCGCATGGATCGGCGCGCTATGGGACGCGTCTGTAGCCGTAGAGGTGAGCCGCGAGATACATCCCCAGCGCGCCGAGCGCGAACCGGGCGGAGAACACGTTCATCCCGTGCAGCCGCGGCGTACCGGCCAACCAGCCGATCCCGTTCATGATCGCGAGAACGGCAATAACCACGATCCCGTGCGCGGTCAGTGTGCGCATGCCATGGGCCTCCCCGCTAATTCTTCGTCTGGAACGCGTACCGGCAGCTGGGCGAGACGATTGAAGCGGTCAGCGTATTGCCGTCGGTGACGTGCCCGTTCATCACGACAAAACCGTGCTTGGTCCGGCCGGTCGCCTGGAAATTGCCTTTGGCGTCGACGGGTCCGCTCAGCGTCGTGTCGAATCGCGGAACGTATTTAAACCGGAGGATGCCCCCGGATATGGTCAGCGGGTAAACCGCGCCGAGCGGTGGCTCGGTGCAATCGCCGTTGATGATCCCCGTGAGCGTCAGTTCCCCGGCGTATTGGCCGTCGAACCGGGTCGAGACCTGCGCCCAGGCAACACTGCCTAATGCCGCGCCGATCAGGAGGCTCAATCCCAGCCGTTTCAGCATTCGGTTCGTCCCCATCCGGCGCCGTAGGTCATGCGGAGGCATGACCGCACTTGATAATTTACGCCATTGACGTGCCACAATCGCAGGGTCATTTCCTGCTCGCCGCATTGGCGGCGGCGGGTTGGAGGTGATGGCGGTATGAACGGGTTCTGGCAATTCTGCTGCGCGTCGGCGACCGCGCTGTTGCTCCTGACCGCACCTCATCATGTCGACGCCGCCCCGCCGCCGCCCGCCGCCCAGCTCGCGCCGCAAGACGCCGCTCTGCTGCAGCGCGTTGCTGCTTATCTGCAAGGCATCCACACGATGACCGCGCGTTTCGAGCAGGCGGTCGCCGGCGGTGGCCAGGCGACCGGCTATCTCTGGGTGCAGCGCCCGGGGCGGATGCGCTTTCAGTACGACCCGCCAAACAAGCTGCTGATGTTTGCCGATTCGTTCAACGTCTACTACTGGGACCCCGAATTGAAGCAAATGTCGACGCTTGCGCTCAAATCGACCCCGGCCTGGTTCTTGCTTCGCGACCCGATCAGCTTCACCGATGGGGTTACGGTTACGCGTTTTGAGCATAGCGGGAATACCGCACGGGTCACGGTCGTTCAAACCGCCGAGCCGGATCAGGGGTCGTTGACCATGGAATTTACTGAAAATCCACTGATTCTGCGGCATTGGACGGTAGTGGACCAAAAGGGCAAGGTCACCAACGTGACCCTGTCCGAAACACAGTACGGTATGGCGCTCGATCCCAATCTGTTCCAATATCACGACCCGAAATGACTAACTCGAACAACATGTTGAGCCGCAACTGATGCCGACCACGCCGCCGCTCGTCGGCATCCCCACCTGCTTCCGCGAAGTCAACGAACGCGTCATGTACACCGCCGTGGTGCGTTACCCGCACGCGGTGGTCGATGCCGCCGGCTGCCTGCCGATGCTGATCCCGGCGATCGGCGACAAGCTCGACATCGACGCGCTGCTCGACACCATCGACGGCCTGCTGCTGACCGGCAGTCCCTCGAATGTCGAACCGCATCATTACAACGGCCCGCCGAGCCGTGAGGGCACGCTGCACGATCCCGACCGCGACGCGACCACGCTGCCGATGATTCGCGAGGCGGTGCGTCGCGATCTACCGGTATTGGCGATCTGCCGCGGCATCCAGGAATTGAACGTCGCGCTCGGCGGCACGCTGCATCAGCGCATCGGTGAGCGGCCCGGCGGCGAGGTGCATCGCCGCGGTCGCGACGTGAAGAAGGTCATGGCGATGACCATGGACGAGCGCTACGGGCCTTGCCATCCGGTGCGGCTGACCCCAGGCGGCTATTTCGCCGAGCTCACCGGGGCCGACGAGATCATGGTCAACTCGCTGCACGGTCAGGGTATCGACCAGCCGGCGCCGGATTTGCGGGTCGAGGCGGTGGCGCCCGACGGCCTTATCGAAGCGGTCTGTCTGCCGAGCGCGCGCTTTGTCGTCGGGGTGCAGTGGCACCCCGAATACAAGCCGCTCGACAATCCGATTTCGCGCGCGCTGTTCGCCGATTTCGGCGAAGCCTGCCGCGCGGCGCGGTCCGGAACCGCGGCAAAGCGGCGCGCCGCCTAGCGCACGCTTTCGAAACTTGCCGGTTCCCTGGGGGAGCGTGCGTTTTGCGCTCCCGAGCTATGCGTCTTATGCATTTGGCTATGCGTGGGTGATCCCCACCTGACTCATCCAGAAGCGGAGAGGACGCCATGTCCTCTTAATCCCGTCCCCGTTCTCCCCTGCGGGGTCCGGATCTCCCCCAAGCGCTTCTGACAAGCTGGCGCCCGGTCTTCCCCCCAGACCGGGCGCTACTTTTTACAATGGCTTAGTGTTCCTCGCCGCTCTCGGGTCGGGGCTGAGGCTAGGGCGTCGCCTTGATGTGATGCTGCCCCATATGCTTAAAGACCAAGGCGCCCGGCCCGTCGAAATGTGCCTTGAAGCCCTTGTGGGATTCGATCGCCTTGAGCGGGTCGCCATGCTTGAAGCTCAGAGGTAGCGCCCGGTATTTCCAGTCCTTCTCATGGGTGAAATGCCGGTGTGCGTGCTCGCCGGCGCTGGCCGATTGCGCCGCGAAGACCATCACAAGCAGAGCGGCGCTTAATCGCAAAAATGTCAGCAACGGATCGCCTCCATCCGTTCGCCGCGGCCACCCAAATCCGGCGCGCGACAAGTCATCCAAACGGTTATGCGGTCGGTCGCTCGTGGTCAAGCCCGATCATCCAGAACGAGCGATGCGCGGGCCGCTAGTCTCAGCTTGACGTTGATGACCCGGCTGTGTGAACTCCGCCCTGCCGGGTTGTCGAGCGGGAGAGGCAAATGAATGCGTTCGTGAGGGGTTTGTTGGTCGCCGCTGTGCTGGTGTTCGGCGTCGCGGCGGCGAAGGCTCAGGTCGTGCTTCCTGGCAACAATGCTCCCACCACCGCCCCGGCGCCTAAGTCGGCTCCCGCTGGCGGCATGATAACCAAGATCACCGCTCAGCAAGTCGCCCAGCTCGTCGCGAAAGCCGTCAGCGGCACGACCATCAACCCGCAGATCACCAAGAACAATGACGGGACCTATCTCGTTACATTCCCGGTATGGGGCGATGCCGTTTACAGCGCCATCAATGTCGAGAATTGCGAACAGGATGGCAGCGGCTGTTATGTCCTCGATTTCTTCGCCAATTTCGGCAAGCAGCCGTCGCTGACGGCCAGCTGGATGAACGCCTGGAACGACCAATTCTACATCGCCCGCGTCTACCCGCTGTCCAACGGCGAGATCGTCTTCACCGCCGATCTGGTGGTCCTGACCGGCGTCACGCCCGATTACGTCACGGCCTTTGCCGGGTTCTTCAAGCAGGTCGTCGATAACGCCTCGACATTTAAGCCGTCTGCCCAGTAGCTGACCGCCGCTGCCGGAGACGGGGAAGCGGCATGCGCCTGGTGACGTGGAACATCAATTCGGTGCGGCTGCGCGCCGGCAATGTCTG
>DASYXG010000063.1:0-3105 GCA_035935235.1 Allostellaceae bacterium | reverse complement strand
TATTTGCCGGTCAAGGCGTTCCTCGAGCGGCAGGGTTACGTTGTGCGCGGCGAGGTGCGCGGCTGCGACCTGGTTGCTCGCCGCGGCAACGAGGAGCCGGTGATCGTAGAGCTGAAACTGCGGTTCACCCTGTCCTTGCTGCTCCAAGGTGTCGACCGTTTGGCGTTGAGCCCACTGGTCTATCTCGCGGTTCCGCGGCCAACGCCGCGGGCGCGAGGCGTGCGGCCGGATGCGCAGCCAGCGCGCAAATTGTGCCGCCGCCTAGGGCTGGGGTTGATGGTGATCACTGGCCGTGGTGCCGTCGAGGTTATCGAAGATCCTCTTCCCTACCGACCGCGCCAGTCGAAGCTCCGATCGACCCTGCTGCTCGGCGAGTTCGAGCGACGGCGGGGCGATTTGAATGTCGGAGGGAGCAACCGAACGCCCATTGTCACTGCTTATCGCCAAGATGCGTTGCGCTGCGTCCAAGCGCTCGCTGCGTCTGGACCAATGCGTCTGGACGAACTGCGCGTTGTATCTGGCGTTGCCGCGGCGGCGCCGATCCTGCAACGCAACGTCTACGGCTGGTTCGATCGCGTCAGCCGTGGCACCTACGGACTTAGCGTCGCCGGCGAGCAAGCGATGGACCGGTTCGCCCAGGCCATCGCCGTGCTCGACGGGCCTCCACGGGCGGCTGCCGACTGATGGCGGGCGCTGCCCTTTATTAGGGCTTGTTTGCAGGGTTCACTAGACGACTGATTGCCGGCTGGACTGGTCGGACCGCTCGCGGCCGAGCAAATCGTTCCGTTCTGACCGTTCCCAGTTCGCTGAGCAGTTGACCTCCACAGACGCAAAGAGGAGCTTAGCTCGACGATCTCGACGGCACACAAATCTATGAGGCGCGTTCACGGCCTGCCATGGCTCGCAGTTGTGCGAAATCGCGATATCGACGTAGTGCCGCGTTCGCGTGACTCCGAACCTACGCAATGTTCAGCGGCGGTAAGGCGGGAGGCGTGAAATGGAAAACCAGGTCTTCGATTACATTGTGGTGGGAGCAGGGTCAGCCGGATCGGTCCTCGCTAATCGGCTCAGCGCCAACCAGAAACACAAGGTGCTGGTGCTCGAAGCCGGTCGGGAAAGCCACCCGTGGTCGCGCATCCCCGTCGGGTTTGCCAGATTGATCGAAAACCCCGCCGCCAATTGGCTGTACTCTTCCGAGCCCGACGAAGGCACCGGCCAGCGCCGCATTCCGATCCCGCGCGGCAAGCTCCTCGGCGGGTCGTCATCGATCAACGGCATGGTCTTCGTGCGTGGCCAGTCGCAGGACTACGATACCTGGGCGCAGCTCGGCAATCGCGGCTGGAGTTACCGCGAGGTGTTGCCGATTTTCCGCGAGATGGAAAGCTACCAGGGCGACGGCGACGAGGAATATCGCGGCCGCGGTGGTCCGCTGAAGGTCACCGAAAGCAACGAAAGCGGCGCGATCTACGACGCATTGATCAAGGCCGCCGAAGAGGTCGGCATTGCCTACACCAGAGATTATAACGGCGCGAGGCAGGACGGCATCGGCATGACCCAGGCGACGATCCGATCCGGCCGCCGGATGAGCACCGCAGTCTGTTATCTCGATCCAGCGCGACGCCGTCCAAACCTGACGATCAAGGCCAATGCGCTCACCGAAAGCCTGCTGTTCGACGGCAAACGCTGTGTTGGTGTCCGCTACACGGCGGACGGGCTGCAAATCGAAGCTCGCGCCAACCGAGAGGTCGTCGTCAGCGCCGGGTCGATCAACTCGCCGCAGCTCCTAGAATTGTCGGGGATCGGGCAGCCGGAATTGCTCAAGCGCGTGGGTATCGAGGTTCGCCACGAGCTGAAGGGAGTCGGCGAGAATTTGCGCGACCATTACTCGCCGCGTATGAAATGGACGGTACCGGCCAAGCTCGGCATGACCTACAACGACAAGGCGCGTGGCCTCGGTTTGGTTTGGCAGGCGATGCGCTACGCGCTGACCCACAAGGGGTTGCTCGGCCTGCCGGCCGCACCAATCCGCGCATACATCCGCACCCGGGCGGGGCTCGACGCGCCGGACGCCGCGATCTCCTGGATCCCATTCCTGGTCGGCCAGAATATGCAGCTGGCCAAGAACTCTGGCGTCACCGCGATCATGAATATTCTGCGTTCGGAAAGTACTGGCAGCATCCATGTGTCATCGGCGAGACCAAAGACACCGCCGGCGATCCGCTTTAACTTTCTGAGCGCGCAGCTCGACCGCGAGGTGACGCTGGAGGCAATGCGCATTACCCGGCGCATCATGACCGCGCCCGCCTTGCGCGACATCGCCAGCGACGAAATCGCGCCAGGCGTAAACATCCAGTCCGACGACGAACTGCTCGACTGGGTCAGACACAATGCCGAAACCACATACCACCCGGTGGGCACCTGCAAGATGGGTTCGGACCCTATGGCGGTGGTCGACGACCAGCTGCGGGTGCACGGCGTTGAGAGGCTGCGCGTTGCCGACGCCTCGATCATGCCGACCCTCACCTCGGGCAACACCAACGCCCCGTCGATTATGATCGGCGAAAAGGCGTCGCGGATGATGCTGGCGGCGGCCTAGCCGAATTCCGCTTCCGCCCTTCGACAACGGAGATACGGCTTGGCGCGGATGATGGCGGGGCTTGGTTTCGCGGCGCTGGCGACCTCGAACGGGGCCTCTGCGGGTCAGCTCGGCCGGCGCGACGGCAAGGTGACGCGCGAAGAGGCACTGGCCCAGGCGCGCGTGATCTGCGATGCCACGGATCTGCCAGTCTCCGCCGATCTGGAGAAGGGTTTTGGCGACGCGCCGGAGATCGTCGCTGAGACGATCCGACTGGCGGCGGAAACGGGGCTCGTCGGCTGCTCGATCGAGGATGCCAGCGGCAATCCGGACGCACCGATCTTCGAGCTCAGCCTTGCGGCGGAGCGGATCGCGGCCGCGGTTGAGGCGGCGCGGTCGCTGCCGTTTCCATTCACTTTGACTGGGAGAACCGAGAATTTTCTGCGCGGACACATCGATCTCGACGACACGATCAAGCGCCTGCAAGCCTATGAGGCTGCGGGTGCGGATGCGCTGATGGCGCCGGGACT
>DASYXG010000062.1:0-15244 GCA_035935235.1 Allostellaceae bacterium | reverse complement strand
CCCTGGCCCATCGCGATGCCGCCGGCGAGTTGCGCCAGATACTCGCCGAACCCGACCGCGAGGATCAGTTGCTGCGGTTCGTGAAATTCGCCGGCTGCGTCGCAACGCTGCGCCCACTCACGCAGCTGCCGCAGCGCCGCGACATAGGTCGCCATCCAGGCAAGCGCATGCGCCGCCAGCTGCTCGGCGTCGAGGCGGCCGGCGTCGACAGCGCCGTCTTCACTAACCCGGAGAGAGAGATTGGCGCGCGCCCGCGCCAGCAGCGCCTCGGCAGCTTGGAGCGCCGCCGCAGTGCTATTCAATAGGCTCATCGCATCGGACCGCCCGCACCCGGAAACCCCCGGCGGCCGCCTACTGCATGTCGTTGGTCTGATAGTTATTCGGCAGCGTCGTCGACGCATTCGGATCATGCGTCTTGCGACTGAGGGAGTCGGTCATGCCGACAGCCGAGATGTCGTCGCTGATCGCGTTGAGGTTCTGGATGTCGCTGGCCCGCTGCGGCCCCCCAGGCGCGCAGCCAATCGCGCCGCCCAGACAGAGGACCACGACAAGGCCAACTCGCAGCAGCGTCATCTCGCGTCCTCCGACCGTGTGCTCAAGATATAGGCTTGGCGGCATCATATCTCAATCGCTACCCGAGATATCGTCAGCCGGTGCATTTCTCGCCCGCTGGTTCAATCAGTGCGTTCGGGCGCCCCAACCTGTTGAGCGCTATACAGGCACGAAGAATTTGCCGTAGGGTTGCTGCGACGGAGGAAATCATGCCGCGTCGCCGCATCGTCCTTCTGTCCGTTTTGGTGATTGTCGCAGGACTGGGCGCGGCCGCGTTCCTGGTGCCGCTCAGCGCGTTCCGCGGGCCACTCGAGGCGGCGGCGAGCCGCGCACTCAATCGCGACGTGCAGATCGCCGGGCCGCTGCATCTGGCCGTCTATCCGCAGTTCGGCATCTCACTGAAAAACGTTTCGATCGCCAACGTCAAGGGCGGCCGGGAACCGCAGATGATCTCGGTCGGCAAAATCGTAGTCGGCGCCGAGCTTGTGCCGCTGCTGACCGGCCAGTTGCGGGTCACCAAGGTCGTGCTGAAACAACCGGTCATCCACCTTGAAATCGGCACCGATGGCGTTGGCAATTGGCAATCCGTCGAGCAGCAAGGGGAACTCAGCGCGCCGGATGGCGCGAGCCTGGCGCTGGAGCGGATCAAGATCGAAGACGGCACGATCACGTATTTCGATGCCCGAAGCGGAAAAAACGACACGTTGAGCGCGGTATCGGTCTCCCTCACCACCAAGAATATAGGCGCTGACGACCGGCCGCTCGATCTCGAAGGCACGATGAACTTTCGATCCGTGCCGGTGAAATTCGACGCCAAGATCGATAACCTCAACGCCTTTCTCAAAGGACGGCCGGGAAACACCGGATTCGGGATCAACTCCGACCTGTTCACCGCCTCCTTTATCGGCACATTGCAGGCGCCGGGGTCTCTGACCGGAAACCTGTCGCTCGACACCCAGTCGTTGCGCAAGCTGGCAGACTGGGGCGGTCAGCCGCTGCCGCCCGGCAATGGCTTTGGCGCCGCCACGATCAAGGCGGCGATGTCGGCAAAGGATGGCGTCTTGACGCTATCCAAGGCCGCCATCGCGCTCGACGGCATGAAACTCAACGGCGATGTCACGATCGACACCAAGGCAAGCGTACCCGCACTTCGCGGGACGCTGGCGATCGACAACCTCAATGTCGTCCCTTACCTCACCCCAGGAACCTCGAAGGATCTGACCAAAGTCGAGACCACGGCGAACCTCGATACTCCTCTCGCCTTCGAGCGTCTAAAGGGCATTGACGCCGATCTTTCGCTGACAATCGGCGCGCTGGCCCTGCCCGAGATCAAGCTCGACAAGGTCGCGCTCACCGCCGCGCTTCATGGCGGAGTCCTCAAGGCCGAGTTCAGCAACATCACCGCCTATGGCGGCACCGGCAAGGGAACCGCGACCGTCGATGCGAACGGGCCGGCGCCGGTTTTTCACAACGTCGTCAGCATGAGCGGGGTCAAGACGGAATTGCTGCTGGCGCAAATGGCGGTCGGACCACAGGTGAGAGCATCCGGCTCAGTCCATCTCGACCTCACATCCCGCGGCAACAGCGAAGCCCAGATCATCAGCGGGCTCGCCGGAAGGGTCTCGGTGAATTTTGGCGCGGGTACGATCTCAGGAGTCGATCTCGGGGCGGTCGCTCGCCTCCTGCAATCGGCCGCGAATTTGCTGGGCGGCGCGTTGGGCGCAAGCGCCAACACGCAGTTCAGCTCACTCACCGCCAGCTTCACGGTGCAGAATGGCGTGGCGTCTACGAACGACTTTCGCCTGACCGGCTCCGCGATCGCGATGACTGGTGCCGGGACGGTGAATCTGACGAACCATCAGATCGATTTCCATCTGGAGCCAACGGCCAAGGTCGGCGTTGCCGGGGTCCATCTCGCCCAGTTTGGCATCCCGTTTTACGTGCGCGGCAATTGGAGCAACCCCAGCTACGAGCCCGACCCCAGCGGTCTAGCGAAGGGCGTGGTCGGTACGGTCAGCGGCACCGCGACGCAAATTCTCAACGTGCCGGGCAGCGCTTTGAAGTCCCTGCTCGGGGGAAATTGACCGGCCCGCCGGTTGACGCCCGGCTTGGGCGGGCGTACATCGGCTTCGTGGCCAGTAAGACACATCGCGCCGGCGGACGGCGAATTAGCGACCCGGGCTCGACGGGAGCCCGGGCCGTGTCAATTCGTCCCTTCTCTGCCAAGGATTGCGCCGATGTCGTCATCAGAAGCTGCCGTTGCTGAAGCGGCCACCGCCGAGCCTTCCCGATTTTCCCTCCAAGCCAGCGCGGAGCCCGGCGTTATGCCGCGTGTTCTGGAGCTCTTCGCCAAGCGCGGCCTGGTGCCGGATCGCTGGCATAGTGTTGTCGCGCGGCCTAGCATGACGTTGTCGATCGATATCGAGATCGGCGGCCTCGAGCGCGAAACTGTCGCCTATGTCGCGAATTGCCTGCGGCAGATCGCTGGTGTCGAGCTTGTCCTGACCGTCTGAGCCACGATGTCGTTCGCCGACCGCATCCGCCACTGCAACAGCTTCGACCCGACGCGGGCGATGCCGCTCTGGGCCGGCGAGCACCGGGTCGGTTGGCTGCGCCATGACAATGCCGAGGTGCTGGGGCGGCATGCCGATGTCTTCCAAGTCGAAGCTGATGCGGCGCGGCTGCTGCCCCGAGGAGACGCCAACACGGTAAGCCGCGCGGTCGACGAGGTTGTCGAGGTGCTGGTCGCCGAGCGGCGCGTACCGAAATGGCGCAACGAGACCTTCGATGTCGCGCCGCGCTGGGGCGACCGGCCGCTGTTCCGGGTCGATCGCGGTGCGGTGCCGTTTTTCGGTGTGCGCGCCTATGGCATCCACGTCAACGGCTATCGCCGCGACGGCGACCGCTATTCGCTGTGGATCGGCCGGCGCGCATCGAACAAGCAGGTGGCACCAGGCAAGCTCGACAACCTCGTCGCCGGCGGTATCGGCAATGGTTATGGCGCCGCCGAGACTCTCGCCAAGGAAGCCGAGGAGGAAGCAGCGATTGGGCCAGGGTTGATCGCCCATGCCGTCGCTTCCGGCGCGCTGACCTACCGGATGGAGACCAAGACCGGCATCCGCGACGATGTGATGTTTGTCTACGACCTCGAGGTGCCGCCCGATTTCCAGCCGCGCAACGATGACGGAGAAATCGAGGGGTTCGAGCTGATGCCGCTTGCCGACATCCTCGAGCGCATCCGCACGACCTCTGACTTCAAATTCAACGTCAATTTGGTGATCCTCGACTTCGCGGTGCGCCATGGCGTGCTGCGGCCGGAAGACCCAGAATATCTCGACGTCGCCAACGGACTGCACCGCCCACTTGATTAGCCGGTTTCACGCGGAGAATTGTGCTCGTCGGATGACCTCACCGGACGTGAGGCCGGCCTCACGCATGTCCCGTACCGTCGCCGCCGTGTCTCGTTTGGCGAGTCGGCGGCCAGACGCGTCGGTCAACAGCGGGTGATGGCGATAGACCGGTGTCGGCAGACCGAGCAGCGCTTGCAACAGGCGATGGACATGCGTCGCGGTAAAGAGGTCGGCGCCGCGAGTGACCAGCGTTACGCCCTGCAGCGCGTCATCGACCGTCACCGCGAGGTGGTAGCTGACCGGCACATCTTTGCGCGCCAGCACGACATCGCCCAGCAGCTCCGGCGCGGCGGCGACCGGACGCCCATCCTCCAACCACTCGAGGCGGCCAGTGCGGGCAATCGCCCTGGCCAGATCGAGGCGTAACGCATAGTCCGCGCCGGCAGCGATCTTGGCTTGTCGTTCGCTTGGCGAGAGCCGTTTGCAGGTGCCCGGATAAAGCGACCCCGCCTCGCCTTGCGGCGCGCCCCCGGCACGGGCGATCTCCGCCTGGATTTCGCGCCGGGTGCAGAAGCACGGGTAGAGCATTCCCTCGGCATCGAGCCGCGTCAGCGCCTGGCGATAGTCGTCAAAATGCTCGGATTGCCGGCGGATCTCGCCGTCCCAGGCGAGGCCCAGCCAGGTGAGGTCTTCGAGGATTGCCGTGTCGTATTCGCCGCGGCAACGCGTGCGGTCGATATCCTCGATCCGCAGCAAGAAACGCCCGCCCGCCTCGCGCGCGGCATGCCATCCCTCCCAGCCCGAGCGCACATGGCCGAGATGGAGATACCCTGTCGGGCTGGGAGCAAAGCGAGTGACGATCATCGCTCGGTGACGCCCTTGTTCGCCTTGCCCGACATCGGCTATGCCTCTGCCACATATCGCCGGAGTGCGCAGCGATGGACTTTAGCCTGTCCGGACCATCCTTTCCGCCGCAATCGGGCGGCAAGGCGAACCGCCTGGTGATCTTGCTGCACGGGCTTGGCGCCGACGGCAACGATCTGATCGGGTTGGCGCCGTATTGGGCGCCGCTCTTGCCGGACACGGAGTTCCTGTCGCCGAACGCACCGTTCCCCTGCGACATGGCGCCGTACGGCTATCAATGGATGAGCGTGCGCGACCCCAGCCCCGAAGCGCGGCTCGCCGGCGCCCGCGCCGCCGCCTCGGTTCTCGACGCGTTCATCGACGAAGAGCTGCAAAAGCGCGACCTCACCGAAGCACAACTCGCCCTGGTCGGGTTCTCGCAAGGGACGATGATGTCGCTCTATGCCGGCCCGCGGCGTGAGCGTCAGCTTGCCGGGATTGTCGGCTTTTCCGGCCGACTGATCGCGCCAGGGCTACTGAAGAGCGAAATCCGCTCGCGCCCGCCGGTATTGCTTGTTCATGGCACCGACGATGCGATGGTCCCCTACGATTCGATGGCCGAGGCCGAGCTTGCACTCACCGATGCCGGCGTCGCGGTCGAGACGCTGACCTGTCCTGGGGTTGGCCACGGCATCGACGAGCAGGGATTGCGGCAGGGCGGCGAATTCTTACAACGCGCGCTCAACGGCCAGAGCTGACCGGCATCAGTTCCTTCAGCGTCGCGACCATCTGATCCGAGTCCCAGTCGGCGGCACCCTCGACCTTGCCGAGCACCTTGCCGTCGAGATCGACGACCAGACTCGTCGGCAACCCGCGCGCGTGCAGCGCGTGGATAGCGGCGCTTTTCGGATCGAGCGCGATCGTGAGCTTGCTGAGGTCGAGCTTATCGAGGAACGGCTTCACCACCTCCGCGCCGCCGCGATCTTCGGACACCGCTAGCACTATCAAGTCCGGGGCGAGCCGTGCTTCGAGTTTTTGAAGCGACGGCATCTCTTTGAGGCACGGCTGGCACCATGTCGCCCACACGTTGAGGATGACCAGCTTGCCCTTGAAGTCGGCGAGCGCGACCGGTTTTCCATCGAGCCCATCGAAGCTCATCTCCGGTGCTGGCTGCGGCGTCGACGCCGGGATAAACTCGCCAAGTTTGATATCGGGCTCAATGGAGGTTTGTGCCGAGGCGCCGTGGGTAAAGGCGGCCAGGACCAAAATGGCGATAATGAAGCGGCAAGCTGTCATACGGCTCCTTCCCGGTGGAGGAGGCGGCACCACGTGACCCGTCCGACACGGCGGCCTGCCAGCGGCGTTGCGCCGGCGCCGAACCCGCTTTGGGGCGGCCGCTTTACCGGCGGCCCCGCCGCGATCATGCGCCGCATCAACGCCTCGATCGATGTTGACCGGCGCCTCTATGCCGAGGACATCGCCGGATCCCAGGCGCATTGCGCGATGCTCGTCGCGCAACGCATCCTCTCGGCCGAGGATGGCGCTGCCATCTCCAAGGGTCTGGAGCGAATCCGCGCCGAAATCGACGCAGGCGAATTCGTTTTCAGTGACGAGCGCGAGGATATCCATCTCAACATCGAGGCGCGGCTGGCGGAGTTGATCGGCCCTACGGCCGGGCGGCTGCACACTGCCCGCTCGCGCAACGACCAGGTGGCGACCGATTTCCGCCTGTGGGTGCGCGCCGCAATCGACCGAATCGACGCCGCGATGGCGGCGCTGCAAACGGCGCTGCTCGATCAGGCCGAGGCCCATGCGGTGACGGTCATGCCAGGCTTCACCCATTTGCAGATCGCCCAGCCGGTGACCTTCGGCCATCACTTGATGGCCTATGTCGAGATGGCCGGGCGCGACCGCGGCCGCTTCGCCGATTGCCGGCGGCGGCTCAACGAATGCCCGCTCGGCGCAGCGGCGCTGGCCGGCACTGCGTTTCCGATCGACCGCGCCACCACCGCCGCGGCGCTCGGGTTCGACCGGCCAACGGCGAATTCGCTCGATGCGGTCTCGGATCGCGACTTCGCCATCGAGTTTCTCGCCGCGTCGGCGCTGGCCGGTACGCATCTGTCACGCCTCGCCGAGGAGATCGTGATCTGGTCGAGCGAGCCGTACGGCTTCATTGCCCTTAGCGATGCCTTCACGACCGGCAGCTCGATCATGCCGCAGAAACGCAACCCCGACGCAGCCGAACTGGTGCGCGCCAAGACCGGGCGGCTCGACGGATCGCTGGTCGCGCTGCTGACGGTGATGAAGGGTCTGCCGCTCGCCTATCAAAAGGACATGCAGGAAGACAAGCTCCCGGTGTTCGAGGCTGCGGACGCGCTCGAACTTTGCCTCGCGGCGACAACGGGCATGGTCGCCGACATGCGGCCGCGGGTGGACCGGCTGCGTGAGGCGGCGGCGCGCGGCTACAGCACCGCGACCGACTTGGCCGATTGGCTGGTGCGTACGCTCGGCATGCCATTCCGCCAGGCGCACCATGCTACCGGCGAGATCGTCAAGCGTGCCGAGGCGCTCGGTCAGTCGCTGGCCGAGATGCCACTCGGCGAAATGCAAGCAATCGAGCCGGCAATCACCGCTTCGGTATACGATGTGCTCGACGTCGAGCGGTCCGTGGCGAGCCGCACCAGTTTCGGCGGCACCGCGCCCGACCGGGTCCGCGCCGCGATCGCCGCCGCGCGCGAGAGGTATTGCCGATGAACCGAGACGATCTCTCCGGCCGCAATTCTCACCGCCGCTCAACGGCGCTGCGGGTCATCGCGGTATTGCTCGTCGCGCTGGCGCTCGCCGGCTGCGGCCGCAAAGCGGCGCCGCAACCGCCGGCAGACGAGCCCAACAACTATCCGCGCCCCTACCCGCATGAGTGAGCCTTTTGCCTACCGCAACGGCGAACTTCATGCTGAGAATGTCCCGATATCGCGGATCGCGGACGCGGTCGGCACGCCCTTCTATCTCTATTCATCGGCTTCTTTCGTCACCCAGTACGAGACGCTGGCGGCGGCGCTCGCACCGCTTGACGCGCTGATCTGTTACGCGGTCAAGGCGAATTCCAATCAAGCGGTGCTGCGGCTTTTCGCCAACCTTGGCGCCGGCGCCGACGTCGTGTCAGGGGGCGAGCTCAAGCGCGCGCTGGCGGCCGGTATTCCGGCGCACCGCATCGTCTTTTCCGGGGTCGGCAAGACCGCGGCTGAACTCACGGCGGCACTTGAGGCCGATATCCATCAGATCAACGTCGAGTCCGCGTCCGAGCTTCGCCTGTTGAGCGATCTGGCCGCCGCGCGCGGAGAGATCGCCCGCGTGGCTCTGCGGGTAAACCCCGATGTCGCCGCCAAGACGCACACCGATATCTCCACCGGACGCAAGGAGGACAAGTTCGGCATTCCATGGCGCGATGTCGCCGGCGCGTATCGCCTCGCGGCGCAATTACCGGGCGTCGAACCGGTCGGACTTGCCGTCCATATCGGCTCGCAGATCGTCGATCTGGAACCATCGGCAGTGGCGTTCTCACGACTTGCCGAGCTTATCGTCGCGCTGCGCGCCGACGGCCAGAAGGTGCATCGGGTCGACGTCGGCGGTGGCTTAACAATACCCTATCACTCGGACGATGAGCCGCCGGCTACGCCCGCCGAATATGCGGCGCTGATCACGAAAACCTTTGGGCCTCTCGATGTCGCAGTGGCATGCGAGCCGGGCCGGTACCTGGTCGGTGCCGGCGGCATACTCGTGTCGCGCGTTGTTTACCTGAAAGACGGCGATCACCCTGTCGTCGTCGTTGACGCGGCGATGAACGATTTGGTCCGGCCGGCAATGTACAAGATCGAGCATGCGATCAAGCCGGTGCGCGAGCCGGCGCAAGGCGCGTCGCGGCGCGCCGCCGACGTTGTTGGCCCGGTCTGTGAAAGCACCGACACGTTCAACCGCGGATACCGTCTGCCCGCGCTCGAGGAAGGTGACCTGATTGCATTCACCACGGCGGGCGCCTATGGCGCGGTGATGAGCTCGACCTACAACACCCGGCCGCTCGTGCCCGAGGTGCTGGTGGATGGCGATCGCTTCGCGGTCATCCGCGCGCGCCAAAGTTATGACGCATTGCTGGCGCTCGATACCGTCCCGGACTGGCTTGCCGCGGAAGGGTTGCCGCGTTGATGTCGCCGTCGACGCCAGATCATCGTCTGTCGCGCCTGCTGCTGCTGTCGCGCGCCGCTCTCGCTTGGGAAAGAATATGGCCGGCGCTATGGCCGGCGCTGTTCATCGTCGGCGTGTTCGCCATCGTCGCGCTGTTCGATCTGCCGGGCTGGCTGCCCGGCCCGGCGCATGTCGCGACTTTGGCCGGATTTGCCCTCGCGCTAGCCGGGGCGGCAGTGTGGGGGGTGCGACGGCTGGTGTGGCCGGACATGGTTACCGCGCGGCGGCGTATCGAGGTGAACAGCGGCCTCGATCACCGGCCGCTCGCCGCGCTCGCCGACCGTCCGAGTGAGCCGCTCGACAGCGGCACCGCCGGATTATGGGAAGCGCATCGACGGCGCGTCGCGGCGATGGTGCGCGGTCTGCGCGTCGGCTGGCCGGTCGCCGGGCTAGCGCGGCACGATCCGTGGGGCCTGCGTGCCATCTTGGCGATCCTCCTCGTCGTCGCCGCGATCGATGCCGGCGCCGATTGGCGGGAGCGGCTCGCCCGGGCGCTGACGCCCAGCTGGAATGCCGGCGCGCCCGGCCCCGCGGCGAGCTTCGACATCTGGATCACCCCACCCGACTATACCGGCCTCCCGCCGCAATTCCTGCGCGCCGACACCGCCGGGACGATCCGCGTGCCGATCGGCAGCAAATTGCTGGCGCAGATTCACGGCAGCGGCTCGGTCCCGCGCCTGTCGGTTGACGATGCAGTCAGCGACTTTCAGGGGATCGACAAGAACAATTTCCGCGCCGAGGCAACGCTGACACAGGGAAAGTCGCTGAGCGTCAGCCAGGGCGGGACGACTCTCGGCCATTGGCAAATCGAGATCATCCCGGACAATCCGCCGGTCGCTGCGTTCGCCGAGCCGCCCAAGCCGACGCTCCATGCGGCGCTGCATCTCGCCTATCAAGCGAGCGACGATTACGGCGTCGAAGGCGTCAAGGCGGTGATCACCCGCGCCGACGGCAATTCGAAGGACAAGGTCGAGATCGAGATGCCGTTACCGGGCCTCCATCTCAAAGAAGCGCATGGCGCGACGTACCAGGACCTGTCGCCGCATCCCTGGGCCGGTCTGCCGGTCGATATCCGCATCGTCGCGACCGACGCGCTGGGTCAGACCGGCGAGAGCGAGCCGGTGCGCATGACCCTGCCGGAGCGCGATTTCCGCAATCCCGTCGCCCGGGCGATCATCGATCAGCGCAAGGAATTGGTTAAGGATTCCGGCTCAAGCGAGGCGGTGGCCGAAATCCTCGACGATTTGAATGTCCAGCCGGCGCGTTACCGCGATGACACAGTGGTCTACATGGCGCTGCAGCTCGCGGCGCTGCGGCTGCGTGAGCCGGATACCGATGCGGCGATCGCCGCCGTTGTCCCGCTGTTATGGGACACCGCGCTGCGCATCGAGGATAGCGGGATGTCGGTGGCCGAGCGCGATCTGCGGCGCTTGCAGCAGGAATTGCAGGATGCCCTGGCACGCGGCGCGCCGGACGAGGAAATCGACCGGCTGATGCGGGAGATGCAGCAGGCGCTGGCGCAGTATCTCCAATCGCTCGCCCAAAATATGGAGCGGAATGGTGACCAGACAGCGCAGCCGACCGACCCGTCCCATACGCTGACCGGACGCGACCTCCAGCGCATGCTGGACCGCGCCCGCGAGCTCGCCCATAGCGGCGCCCAGCAGCAGGCGCGCGAGCTGCTCTCGCAACTCCAGGACATGCTGGAGAATTTGCGCATGGCCCGCCCCGGCGACGCACAACAGCGCGGACCCAATCAAGCCGGTCAGATGATGCGCGGGCTGCAAGACATGATGCAGCGCCAGCAGCAGCTTCTCGACCGCAGCTTCCGCGCCCAGCGCCAGATGAATGGCGGGGCGGACAAGAACGGGCAGCAACCTGGAGACGATGCCGGGTCGCAGCTCGGCGATCTCGGTTCCGCTGCCAGCCAGCAAGAAGATTTGCGCCGCGCGCTCGGCGAGATCATGCGTCATCTCGGCTCTGGCGCAGGCAATATCCCGGATGCGCTCGGTCGCGCCGAGCGGGCAATGCGGGACGCGACCGGCGCGCTGCAGCGTGGCGACCCCGGCGCGGCGATCGGCGCACAAAGCGATGCGCTCGATCAATTGCAAGAGGGCGCCCGCGAATTTGCCCAACAGCTCCGCGACCAAATGCAAAACGGCTGGGAGGCGCAGGGCGACGATCCGAACGGCTACGGCCAAGAAGACCCGGGCATGGGCAATCGCGACCCGTTCGGTCGTCCGATGTCGAGCAACAACCTTTTCGACCAGGGCGACGTGCAAATCCCGGACGCCAGCATTCTGCAGAAATCGCGTGAGATCCTCGACGAGTTGCGCCGACGCGCCGGCGAGCGGGCTCGCCCGATGATCGAGCTCGATTACATCGAGCGCCTGCTGCGACGGTTTTGAACTCCGAGCGCGATCCACAGTTTGTGACGAGGATGGATCGACGCCTGCTCCTTTCGATCATCGCCGGCGCCGTCGTGCTGCCCGAAATGGCGCGCGCCGTGCCGATGCCCTTGCCCGCGCGGCGCAGCCTACGGCTGGTCAATCCGCATACGGGCGAGACCTTTGACGGACCCTACCGCGACGATTCCGGCGTGATCCCCTCGGCGGTGGCCGATCTCTCGGTGTTCCTGCGCGATTTCCATTCGGGCGAGATCATCGCGATGGATATGGGGGTGGTCGATTTCCTCGCGGCGGTGATGGAGGCGACCGGCCAAAGCGAGGCGACGATCCTATCCGCTTACCGAACGCGCGAGACCAACGAGATGTTGGCGCGCACCAATTTCGGCGTCGCGGAGAACAGCCAACACATCTATGGCCGCGCGCTCGACGTGCATTTCGGCGACAAGCTCGCCGAGGCGATGGCGGCGGCCCGCGCGATGCAGCATGGCGGCGTCGGCTGGTACCCGCATTCGGGCTTTATGCACATCGACACCGGACCGGTGCGCAACTGGGACCTCGACGATACCGGGCTCGGCAATCTGCTGTTCGACGGCAGGCAGATTCATTTCAACGACAAGGGCGAGCTGGTTATCAGCATGGGCCATGGCCGCGCCCCGCCGCTGATGGTCAATGGCGGGCACCCGCCGACGGTGCGCCAGCGCCTTGCCCGGCTGCATCAAGTCGCCCGCGCCGAATTCCTCGCCCGGCGACACTGATTTCACCCGGCGACGAAGGTTACCTCCACCCCGACCGCGGCGTCGCTGGCCGGCAGGAATGCGACCAGGAAATGCGCGGTTTCTCCAGGCAAGAGTTGTGCCTTCGGCGGATCGACGATCTTGACCGCGACGTCATGCTGGCTGCCATCGCGCAGCACGACCCGCAGCTTCGGTACCGGACGAGGCACACCGACCTTATCGGTGATGTCGCCCTCGACGATGAGGCCGTCGACGTTGCGGGTGGAGGTGACATTGGCGATGTCGAGCCCTTGGCCGGGCGCATCGGCGGCCAGTCCGATAGCGCTATAGAGCCGTGCCGTCTGCGGCCACAGCGCGACGATGCGCTCGCGCCCAAAATAGGCGCCAGCGACACCGGCAACGAGAACCAGCACGATGACCAGCGTTCCAAGTCCGGCGCCACGGCGGCGGCGCGGCGGCGGCGCGATGATCGCCGCGCGCGCGGTCGCCGCGCGTGCCCCCGTCGGCAGCGGCGGCGGCTCGTCGCTGAGCCGCCTCACCGGCACGGGCGGCGGGATCATGTGGTGCCAGCTATGTCCGCAATTGGCGCACCGCACGGTCCGTCCCGAAGGCCGGGACACCGCCCGATCGGGTACCTGATAGCGGGTATGGCAGGCGGGGCAGACGAGGATCATTGCGCGCGATGATCGCGGATTTGCTCTTTCTTGTCGATTACCGGTCGATTACCGGGCAATCCGCCCGACCTTGACTTGACTTGCGCCGGTCGGCAGGCTCGCGCCGCGTCATCGCGGTGGGGCGATAACAAGGATGACGGCTGGGGAGGAGCTGTGCGGACCCTCGAACCCTCACTTCGTGCGAGGCTAGACCCGGCGTGGCGGTAGCAGATGGCGTCGCGGCGCCCCTTCCGCTTCTCGACGTTCGCGACATTGCATTGCGCTTTGGCGGGATCGTCGCCCTCGACGGTGTGTCGTTCACCATCGACGAAGGCCAGATCCTCGGCCTGATCGGGCCGAACGGCGCCGGCAAGACGACGCTGTTCAATTGTGTCAGCCGCCTCTACACCCCGAACCGCGGCGAAATTTTGTTCAAGGGACAGTCGCTGCTGACTCGGGCGCCGCATCGCATCGCCGAGATCGGCATCGCCCGCACCTTTCAGAACTTGGCGCTGTTTGGGCCGCAAACCGTGCTCGACAATGTGCGGATCGGCTGCCATGCCCAGAGCCGCAGCGACTATATCAGCGACGCGTTGAGGCTGCCCTGGATGCGCCGAGGCGAGACAGCGATCAACAAGACCGCGTGGTCACTCATCAGTTTGCTCGATCTCGAGGAGGTGGCGCTGCGTCCGGCGGACGGGCTGCCGTTGGGCACGCGCAAGCGGGTGGAACTCGCGCGGGCATTGGCGGCCGAGCCGAAGCTGGTCCTGCTCGACGAACCGGCTGGGGGCCTCAACCACGAAGAAGTGGGGGAATTGGGAGCCCTGATACGCCGCGTTCGCGACGAGCGGCGTGTGACCGTCCTCCTCGTCGAGCACCACATGAACCTGGTGATGTCGGTTTCGGACAAGGTCGTCGCGCTCGATTTCGGCCGCAAGATCGCCGAGGGCACGCCCGCCGACGTGCAGCGTAACGAAGATGTGATCCGCGCCTATCTCGGGACAACCCGGGAGCACGCGGCATGATGCTCGAGGTCACCGGGCTCGATGCGTTCTACGGCCAAAGCCAGGCACTGCACGGGGTTGGTTTCGCGATCGATGAAGGCCATGTCCGCACTCTTCTCGGCGCCAACGGCGCGGGAAAGACGACGATCCTGCGGGCGCTGTGCGGGATGGTTCGCACGCGCGGCGACATCGTCTTCGACGGCAAGCATGTCGCCGGCTGGGCGACCGAGGACGTGGTCCGGCTTGGGGTCGCCCACGTGCCAGAGGGACGCGGCACCTTTGTGCGGCTGACAGTCGAGGAAAATCTACAGCTCGGCGCGATGACGCGCCGCGACCGACGCGAGATCGCCGCCGATATCGAGCGCGTCTATGTCAATTTTCCTCGGCTCAAGGAACGGCGCACCCAACAGGCCGGGACGTTGTCGGGCGGCGAACAGCAGATGCTCGCGGTAGGCCGAGCCTTGATGTTGCGCCCGAGACTGCTGCTGCTCGACGAGCCGTCCTTCGGCCTCGCGCCGCTGATCGTCGAGGAGTTGTTCGAGATCCTTCGCCGGGTCAACGCCGAAACCGGCGTCGCGATGCTGATTGTCGAGCAGAATGCCGCTCTCGCGCTCGAGTTCGCCGAGCACGCCTACCTCCTCGAGACCGGCCGCATCGTCATGGACGCACCGGCCGGCGTTATCGCCGCCGACGAAGCCGTCCGCCGCTCGTATCTGGGATATTAGCGATGGAATTGCTGCTTCAGCAGGTAATGGCGGGGCTGGCCAACGGCGCCATCTACGCCTGCATGGCGCTTGCCGTGGTGATGATCTACCAGGCGATCGACCACCTCAATTTCGCCCAGGGCGAAATGGCGATGTTCTCGACGTTTATTTCCTGGCAGCTGATCGCCTGGGGCCTGCCTTATTGGGTCGCATTCGCCCTTGCGGTGGCGGTGTCGTTTGCCGCCGGCATCCTGATCGACCGCGTGCTTTTCCGCCCAGTCCAGAACGCGCCCATCCTTAGCCAAATTGTCGCTTTCATCGCGCTCTTTAGTATCCTCAACAGTTCCGCCGGGCAGGTCTGGGACTACACGATCAAGAGTTTCCCAACCCCATTCGGCCATGAGCCGCTGTTCGGCAGCCGGTTGATCGACACGCATGAGGCGGGAATGATCGGAGTGACCCTGGTGATGCTGGGTTTGCTCTATCTGTTCTTCCGGGGCACCAGGCTCGGCCTGGCGATGCGCGCCGCGGCAGCAAACCCCCAATCGGCGCGCCTGGTCGGCATTCGCGTTGGCTGGATGACTGCCTTAGGCTGGGGGATGGCAGCGGCAATCGGCTCGGTCGCCGGGATGCTGATCGCGCCTGTCGTTTTCCTTGAGCCGAACATGATGATCGGCGTGCTGCTCTACGGATTTGCCGGAGCGGTCCTTGGCGGACTGACGAGCCCCGCAGGCGCGGTGCTCGGCGGATTCCTGGT
>DASYXG010000061.1:0-15302 GCA_035935235.1 Allostellaceae bacterium | reverse complement strand
GCGATCCGCGAGGGCGGCCGCACCGTCGGCGCTGGTGTGGTGGCGAAAATCATTAAATAGGGGCGCCGGCAATTTGCCGGGGCTTCCGCGAGGGGAAGCAGGAAACGATAGATGGACGGCCAGAACATACGCATCCGCCTGCGGGCTTACGATCATCGCGTGCTCGACCAATCGACGAGCGAGATCGTGCAGACCGCCCGCCGCACCGGCGCCCGGGTGCGTGGACCGATCCCGCTGCCGACCCGGATCGAGAAGTTCACCGTGCTGCGCTCGCCGCACGTCGACAAGAAGTCGCGCGAGCAATTCGAAATCCGCACCCATAAGCGGGTGATCGATATCGTCGATCCGACGCCGCAGACCGTGGACGCGCTGATGAAGCTCGACCTCGCCGCCGGCGTCGATGTCGAGATCAAGCTCTAGGGGATGATGGCGATGCGTACCGGCCTCATCGCGCAAAAGCTCGGCATGAGCCGCGTCTTTACCGACGATGGCAGCCACGTGCCGGTGACGGTGCTGCGCATCGACAATTGCCAGGTCGTCGCCCACCGCACCCAGGATCGCGACGGCTACACCGCGCTCCAGCTCGGCGTCGGCGGCGCCAAGGTCAAGAACGTGTCGAAGCCGATGCGCGGCCACTACGCCGCGGCCAAGGTCGAGCCCAAGGCGCATCTCGCCGAGTTCCGCGTGTCCGAGGATGCGCTGGTCCCGGTTGGCGCCGAGATTACCGCGGCGCATTTCGTCGCCGGGCAATATGTCGACGTCGTCGGCACCAGCATCGGCAAGGGCTTTGCCGGCGGCATCAAGCGGCACAATTTCGGCGGCCTGCGCGCCACCCACGGCGTTTCGATTTCGCATCGCAGCCTCGGCTCGACCGGCCAGCGTCAGGACCCTGGCAAGACCTTCAAGAACAAGAAGATGGCTGGCCATCTCGGCGACGAGCGGGTGACCACCTTGAACCTTCGAGTCGTCGCGACCGACGCCGCTCGCGGCGTCCTGATGCTCAAGGGCTCGGTGCCGGGCAGCGATGGCGGCTGGGTTCTGATCCGCGATGCGGTCAAGCGGGCGGCGCCGGCGGACCTGCCGTTCCCCGCGGCGCTGCGCGGCGACGAGATTCCCGAGGAGTCCGCGCCCGAGCCGGCGGTGGAAGAGGCTGGCGCTGCGCCGGACGAGGCGCCGACCACTGAAGCCGAGGCGAGCGCCGAGGAAGGCGGGGCGGTATGAAGCTCAAGATCCGCGACCTCGACAACAAGGAAGTCGGTGATATCGACCTCGCCGACGAGGTGTTCGGGCTGCCGGTCCGTAACGACATCCTGGCCCGCGTCGTCAACTGGCAGCTCGCCAAGCGCCGCGCCGGCACGCACAAGACCAAGGGTATCAGTGACATCAGCGGCACCACCAAGAAGCCCTACAAGCAGAAGGGCACCGGCCGGGCGCGTCAGGGCAGCCTACGCTCGCCGCAATTCCGCGGCGGCGCGGTGATTTTCGGCCCGGTCGTGCGCAGCCACGAATTCGGCTTGCAGAAAAAGGTCCGCAAGCTCGGCCTCAAGACCGCGCTGTCGGCCAAGCAGGCCGAAGGCAAGCTCATCGTCATCGACGCCGCCACGGTCAAGGCGCCGAAAACCAAGGAGCTGCGTCAGCGCTTCGACAAATTGGGCTGGGGTTCGGTGTTGATTATCGACGGCGCCGCGGTCGATGCCGGCTTCGCCAAGGCGGCGCGCAACCTCCCGCTGGTCGATCTGCTGCCGTCGGTTGGCGCCAATGTCTACGACATCCTCCGCCGCGACACGCTGGTGCTGACCCGCGAGGCGGTCGAACAACTCGAGGCGCGCCTCAAATGAGCCGGTTTCGCGTCATCCCTCGCGCCGCGGCGCAACTCTCCCGCCAGGAGATGTACGACCTCATCCGCTCGCCTCTCATCACCGAGAAGGCGACCGCGGCGTCCGAGCACAATCAGATCATCTTCCGGGTGCCGGTGACCGCGACCAAGCGCGAGGTCAAGGCCGCGGTCGAGGGGCTGTTCTCGGTCAAGGTCGATGCGGTCAACACGATCCGCATGATGGGCAAGTTCAAGCGGGTGCGGGGCCGTCCCGGCTACCGCTCCGATTTCAAGAAGGCGATCGTCACGCTGGCCGAAGGCTCGCGCATCGACGTGACCACAGGGATCTGACGCGATGGCTTTGAAGACCTACAACCCGACAACGCCGTCGCAGCGCCATCTCGTCACGGTCGACCGCAGCGAATTGTGGAAGGGCAAGCCGGTCAAGGCTTTGACGGAGGGCTTGAAGGAAAAGGGCGGCCGCAACAATTCCGGCCGCGTCACCATGCGGCGGCGCGGCGGCGGCCACAAGCAGCGTTACCGGATCGTCGATTTCAAGCGGACCAAGGACGACGCGCCGGCGCTGGTCGAGCGGCTCGAATACGACCCCAACCGCACCGCCTTTATCGCCCTCATCAAGTACCCCGATGGCGAGCTCGCCTACATCCTCGCGCCGCAGCGGCTGCGTCAGGGCGACAGCGTCGTCTCGGGCGAGCGGGTCGATGTCAAGCCGGGCAACGCCATGCCGCTCAGGAACATGCCGCCCGGCACGATCGTCCATAATGTCGAGATGAAGCCAGGCAAGGGCGGGCAGATCGCGCGCTCCGCCGGCACCTATGTGCAGCTGGTCGGACGCGACCAGGGATATGCTCTGTTGCGCATGTCGTCGGGCGAGCTGCGGCGGGTCCGCAGCGAGTGCCGGGCGACGATCGGCGCGGTATCGAACCCCGATCACCAGAACATCGTCATCGGCAAGGCGGGGCGCAGCCGCTGGCTTGGCATTCGGCCGTCGGTGCGCGGCGTGGCGATGAACCCGATCGACCATCCGCATGGCGGCGGCGAGGGCAAGACATCGGGCGGCCGCCATCCGGTGACCCCGTGGGGCAAGCCGACCAAGGGCAAGAAGACTCGCCACAACAAGAAGACGGACCGGCTGATCCTGCGCCGCCGTCAGGTGCGTTAGAGAAGGAGAGGGCGCGTGGCTCGCTCGGTATGGAAAGGCCCGTTCGTCGACGGCTACCTGCTGCAGAAAGCAGAGAAGACGCGCGCCTCGGGCCGCAATGAGGTGATCCGCACCTGGTCGCGGCGCTCGACCATCTTCCCGCAATTCGTCGGGCTCACGTTCGGCGTCTATAACGGGCACAAATTCATCCCCGTCCTCGTCACCGAAAACATGATCGGGCACAAATTCGGCGAGTTCTCGCCGACCCGGACATTTTACGGTCACGCCGGCGACAAGCGGGCGCGGAGGAGCTGATGGGTAAGCCGTCCACTCCCCGCGCACTTGCCGATAACGAGGCTTCGGCCTTCTTGCGGGCGCTGCGCATCAGTCCGCAAAAATTGAACCTCGTCGCGCAGATGATCCGCGGCAAGGCGGCGCAAACCGCGCTCGCCGAGCTCACTTTCTCGCGCCGGCGCATCGCTCGCGACGTCAAGAAGGTGCTGCAAGCGGCGATCGCCAACGCCGAGAACAACCACCAGCTCGATGTCGACCGGCTTTACGTCAAGGAAGCGACGGTCGGTCGGGCCTTTGTGATGCGGCGTTTTCACACCCGCGGCCGCGGCCGCTCGTCGCGGGTCGAGAAGCATTTCGCCCACCTCACCGTCATCGTGCGCGAGCGGCCGGAACAAGCGGAGACCGCCTGATGGGTCAGAAAGTCAATCCGATCGGGCTGCGGCTCGGCATCAACCGCACCTGGGATTCCCGCTGGTTCGCGCATAAGGGTTATGGCGATCAGCTGCTCGACGATCTGAAGCTGCGCAAGTTCCTCGACAAGCGGCTGACCCAGGCCGCGGTGGCGCGCATCCTGATCGAGCGCGCCGCGAAGAAGACCCGGATCACCTTGCATTCGGCGCGGCCCGGCGTCGTCATCGGCAAGAAGGGCGCCGATATCGACAAGCTGCGCGGCGACATCGCCAAGATGACGACGAGCGAAGTCAGCCTCAACATCGTCGAGATCAGAAAGCCCGAGATCGAAGCCAAGCTGATCGCCGAGAGCATCGCCCAACAGCTGGAGCGCCGCGTCGCCTTCCGCCGGGTGATGAAGCGCGCCGTCCAATCGGCGATGCGTTTCGGCGCCCAGGGCATCCGCATCAACTGCTCGGGCCGCCTCGGCGGCGCCGAGATCGCGCGCATGGAGTGGTACCGCGAGGGCCGTGTGCCGCTTCATACGCTGCGCGCCGATGTCGATTTCGGTTACGGCACGGCCAAGACCACTTACGGCACCTGCGGCGTCAAGGTCTGGGTGTTCAAGGGCGAGATTCTGGCGCACGACCCGATGGCGCAGGACAAGCGGCTCGCCGAGGCGCAGCCGGCCGGGATGGATCGCCGGCCGAGCGGCGGACGCGACCGCGATCGCGACAGAGATAGAGATCGAGAATAGGAATGCTCTCCCCCAAACGCACCAAATACCGCAAGGCGCATAAGGGTCGCGTCCATGGCATGGCCAAGGGCGGCACGACCCTCAATTTCGGCGCCTACGGGATGAAGTCGGTCGAGCCGGGCCGCATCACCGCGCGCCAGATCGAGGCGGCGCGGCGGGCGATCACACGTCATATCCGCCGTATTGGCCGCGTCTGGATCCGCGTCTTCCCCGACGTGCCGGTATCGACCAAGCCGGCTGAAGTCCGCATGGGCAGCGGCAAGGGCTCGCCCGAATACTGGATTTGCCGGGTAAAGCCGGGCCGCATCATGTTCGAGCTCGATGGCGTGCCGTATGACGTCGCGCGCGAGGCCTTCGAATTGGCCGGGGCCAAATTGCCGATCGCCACCCGCTTGGTCGTGCGCCCTGGCGAGGAGGGCTCGGCATGAAGTCGGTAAGAGCCTCCGACCTGCGCACCCGCACGCCCGACGAGCTCAACGACCAGCTCGAGGCGCTCGGCAAGGAGACGTTCAACCTGCGCTTCCAGCGCGCCAGCGGGCAGCTCGAGAACACTTCGCGCTTCCGGCAGGTGCGGCGCGAGATCGCCCGCATCAAGACGGTGCTGGGCGCGCGCAACCGCGGCGAGGCTGTCGCCGCTCCGGCCCCCGCCGCCGCGCCGGCGCGCCGCTCACGGGCGAAGGCGAGGAGTTAGACATGCCCAAACGCATCCTCCAGGGCCTCGTCGTCAGCGACTCCGGTGACAAGACCGTCATCGTGCGGGTCGAGCGCCGGGTCATGCACCCGGTCTACAAGAAGTTCGTGACTCGCACGAAGAAGTACGCGGCGCACGATGAGAAAAACAAATTTCACACCGGTGACGCGGTGCAGATCGAGGAAAGCCGCCCGATCTCGAAGCGCAAGAGCTGGATCGTGCTCGGCGCCGCCACCGGCGTCGCGCCCGGCCTCACCCGTCGGCGCGAGCGCGCCGCCGCGGCTGAGGTCGAGGCTGAGGTTACCGAGGCTGGGGGCGCCGCATGATCCAGATGCAGACCAATCTCGACGTCGCCGACAATTCCGGCGCGCGTCGGGTCCAGTGCATCAAGGTGCTGGGTGGCTCCAAGCGCAAGACCGCCGAGGTCGGCGACGTGATCATCGTCTCGGTCAAGGAGGCGATCCCGCGCGGTCGCGTCAAGAAGGGCGATATCCACCGCGCGGTGATTGTCCGCACCGCCAAGGAGATCCGCCGTATCGATGGCAGCGCGATCCGTTTCGACCGCAACGCGGCGGTGCTGATCACCAATCAGAACGAGCCGATCGGCACTCGCGTGTTCGGGCCGGTGACCCGCGAGCTTAGGGCCCGCAAATTCATGAAGATCGCCTCGCTGGCCCCCGAAGTCCTATGAACGAAGTGCTCTGACCATGCCCAAGATGAAGATCAAGAAAGGCGACAACGTCGTCGTCATCAGCGGCCGCGACAAGGGCAAGCAGGGCGAGGTGCTGCGCGTCTTTCCGGCGGAGTCGCGGGTGATCGTCCAGGGTGTCCACGTTGCCCGCCGCCATACAAGGCAGAGCATGGGCAATCCCGGCGGCATCGTCGACAAGGAGCTGACGATCCACGTCTCTAACATTGCCCATCTCGACCCGTCGTCGAACAAGCCGACGCGGGTCGGCTACAAGTTCCTCGAGGGTGGCCGCAAGGTCCGTTTCGCCCGCCGTTCGGGCGAAGTGTTGGACAAGTGAGGTAGGGATCATGTCCCGGCTGCAAGAACGCTATGCCCAGGTCGTCCACGCCGAGCTGATGAAGGAGTTCGGCTACACCAACAAGCTGCAGGCGCCGCGTCTGGAGAAGATCGTCGTCAACATGGGCGTCGGCGAGGCGGTGCAGGACGGCAAGAAGATCGACGCCGCTGTCGGCGACCTGACCGCGATCACCGGCCAGCACCCGGTGGTGATCAAGGCCAAGCAGTCGATCGCCACCTTCAAGCTGCGCAAGAACGTGCCGATCGGCGTCAAGGTGACGCTGCGGCGCGAGCGCATGTACGAGTTCCTCGACCGGCTGATCAACATAGCGCTGCCGCGGGTCCGCGATTTCCGCGGCGTATCGGGTCGCAGCTTCGACGGGCGCGGCAATTACGCGCTCGGGCTCAAGGAACAGCTCGTCTTCCCCGAGATCGACTACGACCGTGTCGATGCGCAACGCGGGATGGATATCGTCATTGTCACCACCGCCAAAACCGACGCCGAAGCCAAGGCCTTGCTGAAGGGTTTCGACATGCCGTTCGCCAACTGACCGCCTGCGGAGACACGATCACCGATGGCAAAGAAAAGCTCGATCGAGAAAAACCAGCGTCGCACCAAGATGTCGAAGGCGTCCGCGCCGCGTCGCGCCCGCCTCAAGGCGCTTGCCCGCGACCGCAACGCCGCGCCCGAGGATCGCTTCGAGGCGCAGTTGAAGCTCGGCCGCCTGCCGCGCAACAGCTCGCCGACGCGTATTCGCAACCGCTGCGCTCTGAGCGGCCGGCCGCGCGGGTATTACCGCAAGTTCGGCCTGTCGCGGATCGCGGTGCGCGAGCTGGCCTCGTCCGGGCAGATCCCGGGCATGGTCAAGTCGAGCTGGTAGGGGGCGCCCAAATGACGATGAGCGATCCTCTCGGCGATATGCTGACCCGCATCCGCAACGGCCAGCGCGCGCGCCAGGCCGTTGTCGCGGCGCCGGCTTCCAAGCACCGGGCCAATGTGCTCGAGGTGCTGAAGCGCGAAGGCTATATCCGCGGCTACTCCCGCGAGCAGGTGCGCCCCGGCGTGTCCGAGCTCAAGATCGAATTGAAATACGTCGATGGCGAGCCGGTGATCCGCGAGATTTCGCGCGTGTCAAAACCGGGCCGCCGCATTTATTCGAAGCTCGTCGACCTGCCGCGGGTCTATAACGGGCTCGGCATCTCGATCCTATCGACGCCGCGCGGCGTCATGTCGGATGGCGAAGCTCGCGCTGCCAAGGTCGGCGGCGAGGTTCTATGCCGGGTGTTTTGAGCTGAGGGACTGAGAGACACGCTATGTCACGCATCGGCAAGCATCCGGTCGCAATCCCGAGCGGCGTCCAGGTCAACCTGGCCGGCCAGGTGCTGACCGTGAGCGGCGGCAAGGGCAAGCTCAGCCTGGCGATCAGCCCCGAGGTCACCGCCACGGTCGCCGATGGCGAGGTCAAGATCGCGCCCAACAACGAGTCGAAGCAGGCGCGCGCGCTGTGGGGCACGACGCGGGCGCTGGTCAACAACATGGTGACCGGCGTATCGGCCGGCTTTACCCGCACCTTGGAGATCAACGGCGTCGGCTACCGGGCCGCGGTGCAGGGGCGCACGCTCAACCTGCAGCTCGGCTATAGCCACGATATTCCCTACCCGATCCCGCAGGACATCCAGATCGCCTGCGAGCGGCCGACCTTGATTGCCGTCAGCGGCGCCGACCGCCAACGGGTCGGCCAGGTCGCCGCCGAGATCCGCTCCTACCGTCCGCCCGAGCCCTATAAGGGCAAAGGCATCAAGTACGTCGAGGAAGTCGTCCGCCGCAAGGAAGGCAAGAAGAAGTAATCGCCATGGCGAAGAAACCAGACGAGCTGTTCCAGCGGCGCCGGCAGCGGGTCCGCTACAAGTTGCGGCAGGCGGGCAAGCTGCGTCCGCGCCTCACGGTGTTCCGCTCGTCGCGGCACATCTACGCGCAGATCGTCGATGACGCGGCCGGACGTACCCTCGCCGCCGCCTCGACGCTCGACGAGGCGGTCAAGAAGGGGCTGAAGACCGGCGCCGACAGTGATGCCGCGAAGGCCGTCGGCAAGGCGATCGCCGAGCGCGCCAAGAAGGCGGGCGTCGCCCAGGTCGTGTTCGACCGCGGCGGCTACATCTTTCATGGCCGGGTCAAAGCCCTGGCCGACGCCGCCCGCGAGGGCGGCCTCGATTTCTAGAAGAGGCTTCTGATGGCACGCACACAGGGCGGACCCCCTCGAGGTCCAGGCGGCCAGCGCGGCGAAGGCGGCGGCGATCGCCGCCGTCGCGATGGCGACCGCCAGGGGCGCGAGCGCGGCGAAGAAAGCGAATTCGCCGAGAAGCTGGTCAGCATCAACCGCGTCGCCAAGGTGGTGAAGGGCGGACGCCGTTTCGGTTTCGCCGCGCTCGTCGTGGTCGGCGACCGCAAGGGCCGGGTCGGCTACGGTTCGGGCAAGGCGCGCGAAGTGCCCGAGGCGATCCGCAAGGCGACCGAGCAGGCGCGGCGCGGTCTCGTGCGCGTGCCGCTGCGCGAGGGCCGCACCTTTCATCATGATATCGCCGACCGCTACGGCGCCGGTAAGGTCGTCATACGCGCCGCCAAGCCCGGCACCGGGATCATCGCCGGCGGCCCGATGCGGGCGATCTTCGAGGCGCTCGGCGTGCAGGACGTGGTCGCGAAATCGATCGGGAGCTCCAATCCGCACAATATGATCAAGGCGACGTTCCAGGCGCTCACCCATGCCACGAGCCCGCGCGCCGTCGCCTCGCGCCGAGGCAAGAAGGTCGCCGATCTGCTGCCGCGCCGCGAGGCCGAGAAGGAGCCGGCGTAATGGCCCGCGCCGCCCGCGCCCCGAGCGCGGATAAGAAAACGGTCACCATCGTCCAGACCGGCAGTCCGATCGGGCGTCCGGCTGACCAGGAGGCGACGCTCAAGGGCCTCGGCCTCAACAAGCGGCACCGCAGCCGCACTCTCGAGGACACGCCCTCGGTGCGCGGCATGATCGACAAGGTGAGGCACCTCGTCCGCGTCGTGGAAGGGGCGTAAGGTCAGCCGATGAAGCTCAACGAGATCAGAGACAATCAAGGCGCGCATTACCGCGCCAAGCGCCTCGGCCGCGGCATCGGCTCGGGCAAGGGCAAGACCGCGGGCCAAGGCGGCAAGGGTCAGCTCGGCCGCTCGGGTGTTGCGATCAACGCCTTCGAAGGCGGCCAGACCCCGCTGCACCGCCGTTTGCCCAAGCGCGGCTTCAACAACAAGATCTTCCAGAAAGACTACAAGGTGGTGAACCTCGGCCGGCTGCAGCAGGCGCTCGACGCCAAGAAGCTCACGGCTCGGGGCACCATCGACGGCAAGAGCCTGGTCGAGGCGGGTGTGTTGCGCCGTCTCGGCGATGGCGTTCGCCTCCTTGCCAAGGGCGAACTCAAGACCAAGATCACCATCGCGGTGGCCGGCGCCTCGCAGGCGGCGATCGCCGCTGTCGAGAAAGCCGGCGGCAAGGTCGTGCTGCCGGAAGGCGCCGCGGCGGCGCCCGCGTCGGCGGAGGCGGAAGCCCCGGAAGCGGAAACGCCGGCGAGCTAATCCGTCGTCCGATATCGGTATCGGTCGGGGAAGCGTATAATCGGGCGGCTTAGAGGGTAGGGACGAAAGACATGGCGTCAGCCGCCGAGCAACTCGCTTCCAGTATTAATTTCGGCGCGTTTTCCAAGGCGACCGAGCTCAAGAGCCGCATCTGGTTCACCTTGGGCGCGCTCGTCGTCTACCGACTCGGCACCTATATCCCGATCCCCGGCATCGACCCGGCGATCCTGCAGGACATCTTTAAGCACAATGCGGGCGGCATCCTCGGCATGTTCGACATGTTCTCCGGCGGCGCGCTCGGCCGCATGTCGATCTTCGCCCTCAACATCATGCCGTACATCTCCGCCTCGATCATCATCCAGCTCCTCACCGCGGTGTCCCCGCAGCTCGAGGCGCTGAAGAAAGAGGGCGAGAGCGGCCGCAAGAAGATCAACCAATACACACGCTACGGCACCGTGCTGCTCGCGGCGGTGCAGGCCTATGGCATCGGCGTCGGGCTTGAGGGCATGCATGCCGCCGGCGCGGAGTCGGCGGTGATCGTCCCGGGGTTGTTCTTCCGCCTGGTCACGATGGTGACGCTGTGCGGCGGCACCGTGTTCCTCATGTGGCTTGGCGAACAGATCACCGCGCGCGGCGTCGGCAACGGCATTTCGCTGATCATCTTCGCCGGCATCGTCGCCAATCTGCCGCATGCGCTTGCCGCCACCCTCGAACTTGGCCGCACCGGCACGCTGTCGCCAATCGTCATCCTCCTGTTTCTGGCGATGTCGATCGGCGTCGTCGCCTTCATCGTGTTTATGGAGCGGGCGCAGCGCCGCATCCTGGTGCAATATCCGAAACGCCAGGTCGGCAACCGCATGTTTGGCGGCGAGGCCTCGCATTTGCCGCTGAAGATCAACACCTCGGGAGTCATCCCGCCGATCTTCGCCTCGTCGCTGCTGTTGTTGCCGGCGACGATATCGAGCTTCGAGCAGAACGGGCAAAGCTTCGGCTGGCTCGGGACGATCGCCGGTTTCCTCGCGCACGGCCGCCCAGCCTACATGATCCTCTACATCAGCCTCATCGTGTTCTTCTGCTTCTTCTACACCGCGATCGTCTTCAACCCGACCGAGACCGCCGACAATCTGCGCAAATACGGCGGCTTCATTCCGGGCATCCGGCCGGGCAAGAACACCGCCGATTATCTCGACTATGTATTGACCCGGTTGACCGTTGTCGGCGCCGCCTATCTCGCGGCGGTGTGCATCTTGCCGGAGATCCTGATCTCGCAATATTCGGTGCCGTTCTATTTCGGCGGTACCAGCCTCTTGATCGTCGTCAGCGTCACCATGGACACGGTGGCGCAAATCCACTCGCATCTGCTCGCGCATCAGTACGAAGGTCTGATCAAAAAGGCGCGGCTGAGGGGACGCCGGGGATGAATTTGATCCTGCTGGGGCCGCCAGGCGCCGGCAAGGGGACGCAGGCCAAGCGCCTCGAGCAGGCGCATGGGCTGGTTCAGCTTGCCACCGGCGACATGCTGCGCGCCGAGACCGCCTCCGGCAGTGAACTCGGCCGCAGGATCAAGGAGGTGATGGATTCCGGCGCGCTCGTGTCCGACGACATCGTCATCGAGACCATCGAGCGCCGCATCGCCTCGCCCGAGGCCAGGAACGGCGTCATCCTCGATGGGTTTCCTCGCAATGTGGCGCAGGCCGAGGCATTGGACGCCATGCTCGCGCGCCACGGCCTCAAGCTCGACCATGTGATCCTGATGGAGGTCGACGAGGCGGCGCTCGTCGATCGGCTCGCCGGCCGTTTCAGCTGCCGCAATTGCGGCGCCAGCTACCATGAGCGCTATCACCGTCCCAAGCGCGACGGCGTCTGCGACAATTGTGGCACGGGTGATTTCGTCCACCGGCCCGACGACCGGCCGGAGGCGGTCAAGACCCGCTTCGAGGTCTATCGCCAGCAGACCGCGCCGATCCTCCCGTATTACCGGCGCAAAGGTGTCCTTTCGAGCGTCGACGGCATGGGCGCGATGGACGAGGTGACCCGCCAGATCGAAGCGGTGATCGCTGGCTAAGATTCCTGCCCAGGCCGGTTGACGGAGTGCCGGCGATCCGTATAATCCGCCGTTCGCGTGGGAGCGATCCCCGCTCCCATCGCTATGCCCGATTCTGAGGAGATGCGCAGGTGGCGCGAATTGCCGGCGTGAATATCCCGAACCAGAAGCGCGTACCGATCGCGCTGACCTATATCCACGGCATCGGGCGCACCAAGGCGCTTGAAATCTGCAACCGGGTCGGCATCCCGCTCGATCGGCGGGCCAACGACATGACCGATGACGAAGTCCTCAAGGTGCGCGAGCTGATCGACCGCGAATACATGGTCGAGGGCGATCTGCGCCGCACCGTGGCGATGAACGTCAAGCGGCTGATGGACCTCGGCTGCTATCGTGGCCTGAGGCACCGCAAGGGGTTGCCGGTTCGCGGCCAGCGCACCCACACCAATGCGCGCACCCGCAAGGGTCCGGCCCGGCCGATCGCCGGCAAGAAGAAATAGCGTCGTTTGACCGGTACAACCCAAACGCGGGACAGCTAAATGGCAAGAACTGCGGCAGCGCCGCGACTGCGCCGGCGCGAGCGCAAGAACATCACCTCGGGCACCGCCCACGTGAACGCGACGTTCAACAACACGATGATCACGATCACCGATGCCCAGGGCAACGCGATCGCGTGGTCCTCGTCGGGCAGCCAGGGTTTCAAGGGTTCGCGCAAATCGACCCCCTACGCGGCGCAGATCGCCGCCGAGGATGCCGGGCGCAAGGCGATGGAACACGGCATGCGCACCCTCGACATCGAGGTCAAGGGGCCGGGCTCGGGACGCGAGTCTGCCTTGCGCGCCTTGCAAAGTGTCGGTTTCGCGATCACTTCAATCCGTGACGTCACGCCGATCCCGCATAACGGCTGCCGCCCTCCGAAACGACGCCGCGTCTGACGCTGCGCCATCGGCGCGCTTTTCCGCGTGCCGCAACATAATTCCGCCGGTTTGCCGGTTAGGGATGTCGATAGGACAAAACCTCGATGACCGACGTCTTTGTGATTCAGCGCAATTGGCAAACGCTTATCAAGCCGAAGCAGCTTGCGGTCGATCCCGGCGAGGATCCGGCGCGCACCGCGACCGTTACCGCCGAGCCGCTTGAGCGCGGCTTTGGCCTGACGCTCGGCAATGCGCTGCGGCGCGTGCTGCTGTCGTCACTGCAGGGCGCCGCCGTCACCTCGATGCAGATCGAGGGCGTGCTGCACGAGTTCTCCTCAATCCCCGGCGTGCTCGAGGACGTCACCGACATCGTCCTCAACGTCAAGAGCATCGGCCTTCGCATGCATGGCGACGGGCCGAAGCGGATGCGTTTGCGCGCGACCGGCCCTGGCGAGGTCAAGGCCGGCGCGATCGAGACCGGCCACGACATCGAGATTTTGAACCCCGATTTGGTGATCTGCACGCTCGATAACGGCGCGCGGATTACGATGGAGTTCACCGTCGAGATCGGCAAGGGCTACGTGCCGGCGACAGCCAACCGGCCGGAGGACGCGCCGATCGGCCTCATCCCGGTCGACGCGCTGTTCAGCCCGGTGCGCAAGGTATCCTACCGGGTCGAAAACACCCGTGTCGGCCAGGTCACCGACTATGACAGCCTGTCGATGCGGGTCGAGACCAACGGCGCGGTGACCCCCGAGGACGCGGTCGCCCTGGCCGCGCGCATCCTCCAGGACCAGCTTCAGCTCTTCATCAATTTCGAGGAGCCGAGCCGCGCGGTTGAGAAGGAAGCCACCGGCGAGCCGCTCATCAACAAGAACCTGCTGCGCAAGGTCGATGAGCTTGAGCTTTCGGTCCGCTCGGCCAACTGCTTGAAGAACGACAATATCGTCTATATCGGCGACCTCGTGCAAAAGACCGAGGCCGAGATGCTGCGCACGCCGAATTTCGGCCGCAAATCCTTGAACGAGATCAAGGAAGTGCTCGCCAATATGGGGCTCCATCTCGGCATGGAGATCCAGAACTGGCCGCCCGAGAACATCGAAGACCTGGCCAAGCGCATCGACGAGCCTTATTAAGCGCGCTCGAGCGGGATAGGGGAGAATAGGACATGCGCCACGGCATGCACGGACGCGCCTTCCGGCGCCATTCGGCTCACCGCAAGGCGATGTTCGAGAACCTCGCCGCGGCGCTGATCAAGCACGAGCAGATCACCACGACCTTACCCAAGGCCAAGGATCTGCGGCCGGTCGTCGAGCGGCTGATCACCGCCGGCCGGCGCGGCGGGCTGCATGTCCGCCGCCAGGCGATCGCCACGCTCAACGACGAGAAGCTCGCCGATAAGCTGCTGACCACCTTGGCCGAGCGCTATAAGAGTCGGCCCGGCGGCTATACCCGCATCATCAAGGCCGGCTACCGCTACGGCGACAACGCGGCGATGGCGGTGATCGAGCTGGTCGACCGCGACCCCGAGGCCAAGGGCCAGGATTCCGGCCCGCTGCCCGAGCGCGAGGACGCGGAAGAAGAAGCCGCGGCGTAGCTGTTATCCATACATCCCGTTTAGGGTTTCGCCGACGGTGGCGGCGAGACTGGATAGACGCACACAGTGGCACCAGCTCCGAGCCCGTACGTGCAATTTGACTTTGGATTAGGGTAAAAGGCCGTCGGGTAGGTGAGGCCAAAATAGGTTGCGGCTAACCCGCCCACGAGTAGCAAGAGCCCTGTTCCTAACTTCATCGAAAGCCGATGATAGGCGCGTTCCCGAGCGGTTCCTCGCGCGGAAAACAGGACGGCCCCCGCCAAGAGAAAAAGCAAAACTGCTGCTGTTAGAGCCATCTCGCGCGATCTCGATATGTTCAAAGATTCGCGCTGGAATAATGAAGATCAAGTTACAACTCCGGTCGATCGCGGCTTCCTCAGCCTTCATCTTGCTCGACGGATCAGTGCGTTCTACGGGGCATAGCTTAAGCTAGGCCTCCGCTCACTCGACGACAGTTCGCAGCGCCTCAAGCAGCGCCGCCGTCTCGCTCGCCGGCACCAGCGTCACGCCGTCTTGCGCCGCGATCCCGCATGCCGGGGTGGCGATAACCGGCACTCCGGCCGCGAGCGCCGCCAGCAAAGCGCGCGGCCTTTCCTCGACGATCGCCGGCTGAACCACGGCAGCGACCTCGGCAAGCCAGTCGGTGTCGCCATTCGGTCTGCGGACCGTCACGCCTCGCCAGAAATCCGGCCCTTCGAGCTCGTTACCCAGCAATACGACCTCCAACCCCAACGCCCGCGTCGCCTCGCGCAGCTCGTAGGCGCCCTTGCGGGCGACGGTCGGGCCGGGGAAGGCGAACCGGCGGGAGGCGCTGGGCGCCGTGACGCGGCTGACCGGCAGCTTCCACTCGAGCACCACCGCCTTGTCGGGAAACAGGTCGGCGATGTCGCGATGGGGCGTGACGATATGCGCCGCGTCGGCGAGCGCCGCGGCCTCCGTCGCGATCAGCTCGGCGGTTGCGCGGAAGTCGCCGAGCGTCGCGCGCTCGGGATGCGCGGCGAACGCC
>DASYXG010000060.1:0-2304 GCA_035935235.1 Allostellaceae bacterium | reverse complement strand
ACCAATCTCGGTTTCCTGGCGCGGGTCATCGGCAACAAGGATTACGCGGCGGCCAAGCTCGACACCGGGTTTATCGAGCGGCGCAAGGCGGCGCTGCTGGCGCCGGCAGCGCCGGTGTCGGACAAAGCGCTCGCGGCGGCGGCGCTGTTCTGCCTCAAGGGCGATCCGGCGACCGGCGACCCGTGGGCGCGGCGCGACGGCTGGCGGCTCAACGGGCCGAGGGCGACGCAGACCTTGCAATTCCGTAACGGCGAGGACGTGCTGACCGTGGCGGCAACCGCGTCCGGCGATAGTTGGGACTTGCGACTTGGCGAGAGGCGCTGCCAATCCGCCGCGAGTTTTGCGCCTGACGGCGCCGCCACTCTGACCCTCGACGGCACGCGGTCGCATGCGATCGTCCTCGAGCACGCCGGTATTCTCGCCGTGTTCATCGCCGGCGAGGGCTGGGCGTTCGCGCGGGTCGATCCACTGGCGCCGCCCGCCGGCGCCGATATCCACGCCGGACGCTTGTCGGCGCCAATGCCCGGTAAGGTCGTGCAGCTCCTGGTCGCCGCTGGCGACAATGTCAGACGGGGTCAACCGCTCATCGTTATCGAGGCGATGAAGATGGAGCATACGATCGCCGCGCCGCGCGATGGCGCGGTCGAGACGGTGAGCTATGCCGTCGGTGATCTGGTCGAGGAAGGCGCCGAGTTGATCGCGCTGTCCGACCCTGGCGCGGAGGCGAGTTGATGGCGCCAAAGGGAAATGGCGTCGCGAGCTTTGCCCCCGGGCCGTTGCACCTGGTCAAGATGGCGGTGGGCGCCGCCGACGTCGACGAATTGCGCCGTTTCCGCGCCCAGCGCTTCGCCGAGCGAGGCGAGAGTTGGGTTTATACCCGCAACCACCCCCGTCGCGCCGAAGAGGTGCTCGCGGGTGGTTCGCTCTATTGGGTGGTCAAGGGCCAGATCCGGGCGCGGCATCGCGTCATCGGGTTCCGCAGCCAGCGCGACGATAACGGCAGAAACTATTGCCTGATCCTGACCGACCCCGAGCTGGTCTTGACCCTGCCTCGCGCGTTCCGGCCGTTCCAGGGCTGGCGCTATTTGACGCCGGGCGATGTGCCGAAGGATGTTCCCGCCGGCCACGGCGGCGATTTCTCGACGATGCCGGACCATATGCTGATGGAATTGCGCGAATTGGGCTTGATCTAGGGTAAGATCAGGCATTGGGCACCTCGGCCAAATTTTGTGCACGCTGCCCCTAGACAGGGATAGGGCGGGTGGCTATGTTCTCCGTTCGCCCGCCGCAGCCGCGGTGGTCGACTCGATCCCGATGCGACGAGGCAAGAGCCGCCTCTCTTGGCGGTTACGGCAGCGTCGTCGGGATTTGAGATCGCTGATTGACATTGTTGGGTTATTGGAAGGGATGCGTGGGCGGCGGCGTTCTACGAAGGACGCTGGCTCGTCTGCGCAACGAGGTTGCGGACTCTGTCCGTGATCTCGGCGAGTAGGTTTAGCTAGTGTCCTTTGAGTGATTGCGATGTCCTGGGTCTTAGCCGGCCTGGGATGCCGTTGTCAGGATGAACATGAGAGTTTGATCCTGGCTCAGAACGAACGCTGGCGGCATGCCTCATACATGCAAGTCGAACGAAGGCTTCGGCCTTAGTGGCGCACGGGTGAGTAGCGCGTGGGAACCTGCCCTGGAGTGGGGGATAACCGAGGGAAACTTCGGCTAATACCGCATGCGCCCGGTAGCAATACCGGGGAAAGATTTATCGCTCTAGGAGGGGCCCGCGTCGGATTAGCTAGTTGGTGGGGTAACGGCCTACCAAGGCGACGATCCGTAGCTGGTCTGAGAGGATGATCAGCCACACTGGGACTGAGACACGGCCCAGACTCCTACGGGAGGCAGCAGTAGGGAATATTGGACAATGGGCGAAAGCCTGATCCAGCAATGCCGCGTGAGTGAGGAAGGCCTTAGGGTTGTAAAGCTCTTTCGCACGCGACGATGATGACGGTAGCGTGTAAAGAAGCCCCGGCTAACTTCGTGCCAGCAGCCGCGGTAATACGAAGGGGGCAAGCGTTGTTCGGAATTACTGGGCGTAAAGGGCGCGCAGGCGGCTCCGTTTGTCAGGCGTGAAAGCCCCGGGCTCAACCTGGGAACTGCGCTTGGGACGGCGGAGCTAGAGTTCGGGAGAGGAGAGTGGAATTCCCAGTGTAGAGGTGAAATTCGTAGATATTGGGAAGAACACCGGTGGCGAAGGCGGCTCTCTGGACCGATACTGACGCTGAGGCGCGAAAGCGTGGGGAGCAAACAGGATTA
>DASYXG010000059.1:0-2678 GCA_035935235.1 Allostellaceae bacterium | reverse complement strand
ATAGGCGCGGTTGTGCAGCATGTCGCCGGCGACGGGCGCCGCCGAGCGCGCGCCGGTGCCGCCGATGCGGACCTGCGAATAGCCGTTCATCGCGCGATAGATCGCGACGCATTTGCACAGCCCCGCCTCCATGACGCCGATGGCGATGCCGATGAGCGCCTCGGTCGAGGAGCCGCCGCCGACGCAATCCATGTAGAAATTGAGCCTGAGGCCGAGATCGCCGGCGATAAACGTCGCCGACGTCGAGTCGCCGCCCGAATAGTCGAGCATGCCGTCGACATCCTCGGGCTGAAGCCCGGCATCGAGGATCGCGTTGCGCACCGCCCAGGTGCCGAGCGCGCGGGTCGAGATGCCCGAGCCGCGGGTATAAGTGGTCTCTCCCACCCCGACGATCGCGTATTTGTCGCGCAGATATTTCGGCGTGGTGCCGTCGACTTCTTGGCGTGGTAGCGGCATGCGATGCTCCCCTTTTTTCCCTTTCACGCTTCCCGGCTTTCGCCGGGAAGCGGTTAGACCCTTAATACAGCCGGTAGAACTTGAGCGCGGTGTTGTGAAACATCGCGTTCTTCTCGTCATTCGAGTAGCCCTCCGAGACGCGCTTGAACGCGTTCCACAGATTGGCGTAGCTGCACATCCCCTTATCGACCGGGAAGTTGCTTTCGAACATCGAGCGGTCGGGGCCGAATGCCTCGATGCAGGCATTGAGATACGGCCCCCAGGCTTTCGCCAGTTGTTCGGATGACGGCGCGGACTCCTGCTGCCCCATCTCGAACCCCATCAGCGACGGCATGCCGAGCCCGCCCAATTTGATGTAGGCGTTGGGGAACTGGCCGAGCTTCTGGATCTGCTTACGCCATTCCGGGAAGACCTCTTCCTGCTTGCCGGCATAGGGGCCGACCGCGAGCGAGCCGCCGACATGGTTGAGCACGATCTTGGTCTCGGGAAAGGCGGCGGCGAGGCTGATCACATCGTCGAGCTGGGTGTGGAACATCCAGGCTTCGAAGGTGAGGTTGAGCGGCGCCAGCGCGGCAAAGCCCTCGCGGAAGCTGCGGTCGACGTAAAGGCCTTCGCCGGAGCCGGAGGTGAAGACCCTGAGGCTCGGATCGCTGTGCCAGGTCGCGCCGTTGCGGATGCCGCGGAAGCGGCCGCCCGAAGCGACGACATGCTGTTCGAGAATGCCCCGGGCCCGCCCGCCGACGGCGCGCAGATCGACATTGCCGATAATCCCGGCGCAATGCCTGGTCGAACCGTATTTGCCGCTTTCGCTCATCGCCGCGATGCCGGCGACAAAAGTGGTCTCGCCGAGCGAACGGGTCTCGGGCGGGCCGTCGGCGCCGTACATCTCGCGGCATTCGAGAAACACGGTGGCCCGGATGTTATGGCCGCTCGAGGTGTCCTCGACGAGGTCGTGCAGCAGATAGCGGTTGCCCGGACGGTCCCACAGATGGTGGTGCGGATCGATGATCGGCCGGTCCGCCTCCAGCGCCTTTTCCTGGGTCGCGGCGAGCCAATCCTTGCGGATCGGCAGATGGCGTTGCGCAGGAGCGGCGCTCGACGATTGCATGGAAATCCTCCCGGGGGGCCGAAGGTTTTGCCAAGTCTGCGACGGTGGCGCGGCGAAGACCATCCTTTTTGACGACGACGAGACGCGCGTCAGCTGCGCTTCTGGTTCCAGTCGTCAAGCAGCTTCAGTTCCTTTGTGTGCGGCTCATATGCCTTTTTTTGAGCATTCCAGCGCCATGCGCCGGTGAAGATGGTCTTGCCCGCGCGGCCGATCTGCGTCTCGCAATCGCTGCCCAGTTTTTGGATGTCGCGCTCTACGGCGACGTCGATGCGCGCAAGCGGGTTGCCATCCGGCACGACCCGCACGGCGGCTTCTTCGGTGACCGTGCTGTTGGTCTTGCCGTCGCAGTCCCGTGATCCCAATGCGAAGACGTCACCGATCGACGAAAGCCCCTCGGGGCGCGCCAGGATCAGCGAGCTGATGTCATAGCTCTGGCTCGAGTTGTCGTGCCACAGCGAGGCGATGACCAGCGCGCCGTCCGCTCCGAGCGGCCGCACATAATCGCCCGAAAACGATACATGCTGATCGCCTTTGACGTTGACCGCGTCGACCAGCTTGCCCGACGCGTCGAACAGCCCAATCGGCCCGACACAGTCATCTTCGATCATCACGGTGACGACGACATAGTCGCGACCGGATAGCCGTATCGGCCGCGCGTCGCGGTCCTGGAATTGAATCTTGTCGCCGCACCCGATCCAAGACTCGTCTCCGGCGCCGATCGAGCGCAGATCAATGACTTTGCTCGCCGTGGCGTAGCCGCGCTCATCCACGGCGATATCGGGGAAGATCTGCGACAGCAGATCGATCCATGTCTTGTCCGGTATGCCCGGAACCGGTCCGGCAAAATCATGATCGTCGATTGCTGCCATAGCCTGCGCCGCGATCGCCAGCGCGGTGAAGGCCACCGCGAGCGCGCCGAGCACGCGATGCATCAGACTTTTGCCAGCACCCGCTCGCGGAAGGAGCGCATCTCGGCGAGCACCGCTGCCTCTTGCGGCCGCTCGAAATCGAAGTCGAGCGCGGTGACGCCGAGATCCTCGAGCGCGTGGATGTCGCCGACGAGATCGGCATCGCTGCCGGAGAACAGCCGGCGCTCGCCGTCCGAGGCACGGTC
>DASYXG010000058.1:0-6351 GCA_035935235.1 Allostellaceae bacterium | reverse complement strand
TGGGGTCGCATCGTCAACGTGACCACCAAGCTCGATACGATGAACCGGGTCGGCACACACCCTTACGGCGCATCGAAGGCCGCGCTTGAGATGGCGACCGAGGTCTGGGCCAAGGATGCGGTCGATAGCGGGATGACCGTCAACATCGTCAATCCCGGCGCCGGCGCGAATACCCCCGGCATGGCCGAGGAGATGCGCCAGGCGAGCGCCGAAGGCCGGGTGTCGCGCCTCGTCGAGCCGGATGAAATGGTGCCGCCTTTGCTCTATGTCGTGTCGCGCGCGGCTGACGAGGTCAATGGCTGGCGCTTCGACGCCAATCTGTGGAACTCCAGCCTGCCGCCGGTCGAGGCGGCGTGGCTCGCCGGCCGCCCCGCCGGGTTCGTGTTTCACCCGCACCAGGATTTGCCGTCGGCGCCATGACCGGCGACGACCCGTTTCTCTGGCTCGAGGATGTTGAGGGCGACAGGGCGCTCGACTGGGTGCGAGCGCAGAACGCGCGCAGCCTCTCGGAGGTCGAGGCGGACCCGCGCTATCAGGGACTTTACGATACGGCGCTGAAGATCATCACCGCCGAAGATCGCATCCCCTACGCGTCATTCCGCGCCGGCAAGCTGTCGAACTTCTGGCAAGACCAGACGCATGTACGTGGGCTGTGGCGGCAGACGACGATGGAGTCGTACCGCACCGCCGAGCCCGATTGGCGCACGATACTCGATCTCGACGCCCTGGCCGCAAGCGAGGGCAAGAACTGGGTTTACCACGGTGCAGGCGGCCTGCCGCCGGACTATCGCCGCTACCTCGTCGGACTTTCCGACGGCGGCAAGGATGCTTCGGAATGGCGCGAATTCGACGCCGATGTCGGGAATTTTGTTAGCGGTGGGTTCCTCCTGCCGGAGGGAAAGCAGAGCGCCTCCTGGCTCGACGCCGACACGTTGCTGGTCGCGCGCGACTGGGGGCCGGGGACGATGACCTCCTCCGGATATCCGTTTGTCGTCAAGCGGCTGCGCCGCGGCTTGCCGTTCGACCAGGCCGAGGAAATCTTCCGCGGCGCGGCCGAAGATGTCAGCGCCGGCGCCGGCGCGCTGCGCGACCCCGATGGGGCGGTGCGCGGTATCCTGGCGCATCGCTCGGTCAATTTTTTCGAGGGCGAGCGCTATCTGCTGACGGGGCGGGGCCCGGTCAAGCTGCCGCTACCACCAAAGGCGAGCTTCCAGGCGTTTGTCTCGGGCCAGCTTGTTTTCACCCTGGAAGAGAACTGGGAGCGCTTTTCGCTGCAGGCGGGCGCGTTGATCTCTCTCGACCTCGACGCCTGCGCTGCCGACGCAGAAAATGTCGTGCCGCTGCTGATTTACGCGCCGGGTACGCGTGAGACGATCGGAGCTGTCACGGCGACCCGCTCACGGCTGCTGGTCGCCATCTACCGCAATGTTCGTGGCGGCGCCGCGTCGTATCGCTTCGCGGATGGCGCGTGGAGCGCTGCGGAGCTGGCCGTGCCGGACAATGCTGCGGTTAGTCTCATTGCGGCCAGCGAGCAGGACGAGCGAGCCTTCTTCGACGTCGCGAGCTATTTGCTGCCAAACACGCTGTACCTTGCCGACCTCGCCGCCGGCACGAGTGAGCCGGTGAAGTCGATGCCGGCGCGGTTCGATGCGTCTAAGGCGGTCGTCGAGCAGTTCGAGGCGGTCTCGGCCGACGGCACCAAGGTCCCGTATTTTGTCGTACGGCCGCGCGATTTTGCCTTCGACGGCAATGCGCCGACCTTGCTCTACGGCTATGGCGGGTTCCAGGTGTCGATGACCCCGGCCTATTCGGGCGCGCTCGGAAAATCGTGGGTCGAGCCTGGTGGAGTCTATGCCGTTGCTAATATCCGCGGCGGCGGCGAGTTCGGCCCCGACTGGCACCAGGCGGCCTTGAAGGAGCACCGCCAGCGCGCCTTCGATGATTTCATCGCCGTCGCCGAGGATTCGATCCGGCGCAAGATCACCTCGCCGCGTCGGCTCGGCATCATGGGCGGGTCGAATGGCGGGTTATTGATGGGGGCGATGCTCACCCAGCGGCCCGAATTGTTTCGTGCCGTGGTCATCCAGGTGCCGCTGCTCGACATGCTGCGCTTTCACAAGCTGCTCGCGGGAGCGTCGTGGATGGCCGAATACGGCGACCCCGACAAGCCCGAGGACGCCGCCTACCTGCGCCACCTCTCGCCCTACCACAATCTCCACGCCGGCACGGCCTATCCCGAGCCGTTTTTTCTGACCTCGACCAAGGACGACCGCGTGCATCCCGGCCATGCGCGCAAGATGGCGGCGAAAATGGCTTCGATGGGGCTACCCTTCCTCTATTATGAGAATACCGATGGCGGGCACGCGGCCGCCGCCAACCTCAAGGAGCGCGCCCGGCGCAACGCCCTCGAATTCACCTATCTCTTCCGCAAGCTGGTGGATTGAGGGCTGGTAGGAGGAAGCCATGGCAATCAGCGAGTTCACCACCGTCTATGCCGGCCATATCGATTTCCCCGATCACGGCCAGGACGCGACCCCGGCCAACGAACGCCGCTTCACCAACGACGAGCTTGCTTCCGTCTTCGAGAAATCGGAGGCGATCGCTAAGTGCATGGACAATCTCGGCTACGACATGATGTGGATGGCCGAGCATCACTTCCAGCACGAGGGTTACGAGTGCATCCCCAACATCCTGATGCTCGCGGTGCATCTGTGCCACGTCACCAAGAACATCAAGATCGGCTGCGGCTTCAACATCACCCCGATGTGGCACCCGCTGCGCCTCGCCGAAGATTTCGCGGTGGCCGATATCCTGACCAAGGGCCGCACCGTTTTCGGCGTCGGCCGGGGCTATCACACCCGCGAGGTGGAGACCTTCGGCTCGCCGATGATGGACGGAGAGGCCAATCGCGAGCTGTTCGAGGAACAGGTCGAGATCGTCATGAAGGCGTTCAACAACGAGCGCTTCTCGCATAAGGGCCAGCATTACACGCTGCCGCCGGCGGTGCCGTATCGCGGCTACGACCTCAAGGAGCTAAGCTTGGTGCCGCGCCCGGTCAACACGCCGGTCGAGTGCTGGCAGCCGATCGTCAGCGCCAACCCGCGCGGGCTCGATTTCATGGTCCGGCATAACATCAAGGGCGCGGTCGGCGGCGGCGCTGCGACGATGTCGTCCGGGCCGATCCAGGCTTACCAGGACGCGGCTCATCGCGCCGGCAAAAATTGGCAGCTCGGCGAGAACCTCACCATCGGGATCCATTTTATCGTCGGCAAGACCCGCGAGGCGGCGATGAAGACGCTAAAGCCGCTTTACGAGGAGCACGCCAAGATGTTCGCGCCGCTGGGCTTTGTGCCGGGGCTGACCCCGGCGCAAGTTGCCGCTGTTGCGAAGCGCGGCGGCTGGGCCGCCGCCGGCGTGCCCGACGTTAACCATTACGTGAAGCTCGGCTCCTGGTTCGCCGGCACTCCCAATGACCTCGTTGCGCGGCTCAAGCAGATCGAGGAGAGCTACCCCGGCATGGAGTTGATGAGCCTGTCGCCGCCGCTAACGACGCCAAAGGCGCTGATGCTCGAGCAGTTCCAAATGGTTGCCGAGGAGGTGATGCCGCATTTCCGCTCGCGTCCGGCGGTGCGCGACGCGGCCAAGTAACGAAGACCGAAACCTCAAGGCCCCCCCAAAAAACCGCCGCGGAGAGCCGCGGCGGTTTTTACGTTCCGGGTTATTCGATCTACGCCATGCGCGATGCGACCGGCGTCTGCAGGGCAGTCAGAGCTTCTTCGAGGCGATGCTGGTCGGCATAGTGCCGGGCGCTGGTGAGGATCAGCCCGGCCGGCCCTTCCGGTGGCCGACCGATACCGACCCCGGCCTCGAGCGCTCTCGTCACCACCAAGACCATGCCGCACACTTCGATCGAGACGGCGACGATCTTGCTGTAGAGCACGGCGTGCAGGATTTCGGAGATCGCGTCCAACGCGCCCATATAGGCGTAGACCGCAGCGATAAACGGCTGGAGCTGCGTGGTCCAAGGCAGGATCGTCGGCAGGGGATCAGTCGGAGCCCAGATCGCATTCGCCGCGTTGAAGACATCGTTGGCCGCTTTCACGAACGCGATCAACATATCCTTATCGGTGCCCGTCAAAATCCGTGGGAACAGCTTTCCGATCTCAGTTGTGAGGTCGCTGATGTTGGTTGCGACGAGGCGAACGTCGTCGTCGATGATCACCGAGTAATCACCGGCGCGGGCGCCGCCCGCGAGACCAAGCGTGAGAAGGCTGCCTGAAGTCAGCAACAGTGTGCGGCGAGTGGGGTTCTTAGCGACCATGATGCCCTCCAATATACGCTCTGGCCATTTTATATAGATGGCGATTGCCTTAATCAACTGACCGTTTACCGGTCTTGACCCGGTCTTTTCTTGCCTTTCGGGTGCCATGGGTCGAAGCGCCTCCGGCGACGCGCTTGCCCGGCTGTACCCAAAACGCTACTGAGTGAGGCTCAACCGCTGATAGGAACGCCTCGATGGCCGATTCCTGCAATGTTTTGATGATCTACCCTAGGTTCAACCCGCGGTCGTTCTGGAGCTACGACGGGGCCTGCGAGCTGCTGGGCGCGAAATACCCGGCCGCTCCGCTCGGGATGATCACACTGGCGGCGATGCTTCCGAAAAGCTGGGATATTCGCCTCGTCAACCGCAACACGGAAGAGCTGGGCCCGGCAGATCTCGACTGGGCGGACATGGTGATGACAGGGGGCATGCTGGCCCAGCGGCCTGATTGCATGAAGGTAATCGAGCTGGCGCAGAACCGGGGCAAGGCTGTCGTCATTGGGGGCCCGGACGTCACCTCGAGCCCGGAGGCCTATGCCGACGCCGATATTCGCGTGTTGGGTGAGGCCGAGAACATCATCGACGAATTCATCGCAGCCTGGGGCCGCGGGGAGCGCAGCGGCGTTTTCGAGAGCCCCAAATTCCAGGTCGATATTACCAAGACGCCGATCCCGCGTTTCGACCTGCTCAAGAAAGGGCACTATATCTATCCGACCGTGCAATTCTCGCGCGGCTGCCCGTTCATGTGCGAGTTCTGCGACATCATCGAGCTTTACGGCCGGGTCCCGCGCACCAAGACGCCGGAGCAGATGCTGGCCGAGCTCGACCGGTTGTACGAGCTCGGCTGGCGCGGGCATCTCGATTTTGTCGACGACAACCTGATCGGCAACAAGAAGGCAGTAAAGGCGTTTCTCCCACACCTGATCGAATGGCAAAAGAAACAAAAATATCCATTCATGCTGTCGACCGAGGCATCGCTCAACCTCGCCGACGACCCGCAATTGTTAGACCTGATGAGGCAGGCAAACTTCTTCGCTGTCTTTGTCGGTATCGAGTCCGCGGATGAGGAAACCTTGGTTCATACCCAGAAGAAGCAGAATACGCGGCGCAGCATCCCGGAGAGTGTCCACCGCATCTACGGCGCGGGAATGTTTGTCGCCGCCGGCTTCATCGTTGGCTTTGATTCCGAGAAGGGTGGCGTCGCGAACTCGCTGATTCGCTGCATCGAGGAGTCGCGGATTCCAATCGCCAATGTGAGCCTGCTCTACGCCCTTGCCGGAACCCAGCTGACTCGGCGGCTGGAGCGCGAACAACGGTTGCGCCCGGACTACGAGCTCGACCGGCGCGGCAACGCCGGTGATTTCGCGCTAGCGGGACTTAATTTCGAGCCGGCCAGACCGCGCCGCGACATCCTCGGCGATTTCGCCGCCGTCCTGACCTCGATCTATGAGCCGAAGACTTATTTCGTCCGGGCCCGTCGGATGGTGCTGTCGCTCAATCGGATCAATCTCGGATTTGGCATCCAACTGCGCGATAGCTGGCTGGAGTTCGACAAGTTTATTCGCATCATGTGGCACATCTCGCGCCACCGGCCGGAAATGCGCGGTCATGTCTGGCGGCTGCTCGGCGAGTGCGTGGTGCGAAACCCGCGTGCGGTCAGGGCGGTCATGACGATGTCGCTGTTCTACTTGTTCCTTGGGCCGCTCACCCGGATGATGGTCGAGGTCGCGGAGGCCCAAATCGCCGAGATCGATGCGGCTGGCGGGGCTGCTGAGTCGCTGATCCCAATGCGGGTGGTTGCGGCGACGGCGGCGTAGTGCCGGACGGAGACGGGAGCCCAACAAAAAAACCGCCGCGGCATGCCGCGGCGGTTTTCTGCGTCCGGGAGTTCGCCGTTTACGGGGTGACGATCTCGACGCGGCGGTTCTGCGGCTCGCGCACGCCATTCGCCGTCGGCACCCGGTTGTCGTTCTCACCGCGGCCGGAGACCACCATCTGCGCCGGCGGAACGCCCAGAGCCGCCAACGCCT
>DASYXG010000057.1:0-12261 GCA_035935235.1 Allostellaceae bacterium | reverse complement strand
CGGGTCGCTGCCCGGTTCCTCGATCTCACTCACACGCGGCATGGTCCCTCCGCATTCAAAAAGTGTGTGGCCATTTTAACGTCCCCGGCCGCCGCTGCTCCTTCCGGTATTCGAAAGTTGAGCAATCCAGTCAGGGCTCGGGCAGCGCAGCCTTCAGCCTGTAAAGCAGCTCGAGCGCCTCGCGCGGGGTGAGCTCGTCCGGGCGGGTCTCCTTGAGCATCGCCTCGGCGGCGGATTCCTTGGCGCCGGCAGGGGCCGGGCGCTGATGCACCGCGCGGAACAGGGGCAGATCGTCGGCGAGCCGCGCGAGCGCGCCGGCCTCATCGCCGCTTTCGAGGATCTGCAGCACCTCCTCGGCCCGTGTCGTGACCTCGGGCGGAAGGCCGGCGAGCTTGGCGACATGGATGCCGTAGGAGCGGTCGGCGGTGCCGGGCGCGACCTCGTGCAGGAAGACGACGTCACCCTTCCACTCCTTGACCCGCATCGTATGGCAAACGAGCGACGGCAGCTTCGCGGCGAGCGTCGTCAGCTCGTGGTAATGCGTCGCGAACAGCGCGCGGCTGCGGTTGACCTCGTGCAGATGCTCGAGGCACGCCCAGGCGATCGACAGCCCGTCAAAGGTCGCGGTGCCGCGGCCGATCTCGTCGAGGATGACAAAGCTTCGCGGGCCGGCCTGGTTGAGGATCGCCGCGGTCTCGACCATCTCGACCATAAAGGTGGAGCGCCCGCGCGCCAGATCGTCCGCGGCGCCGACCCGGCTGAATAGCCGGTCGACGACACCGATCCGCGCCGTGGCGGCGGGCACGTACGATCCCATCTGCGCCAAGATCGCGATCAGCGCGTTCTGGCGTAGAAAGGTGCTCTTGCCGGCCATGTTGGGGCCGGTGACGAGCCAGATGCGCCCATTTGACTCCCCTGCGCCGAGCACGCAATCGTTGGCGACAAAGGCGCCCGACCCGGCGAGCGCAGCCTCGACGGTGGGGTGGCGGCCGCCGCGAATTTCGAACTCGGCACCGTCCGTGATCTCGGGTCGCACCCAATTGTCCTCGACCGCGCGCTCGGCGAGCGCGGCAGCGAGATCGAGCGCGGCGAGCGCGGCGGCGGCCTCGGCGATCGCCAGGCGCTGCGCCATCACCTCACCAGTGAGATCGTCGAAGAGGCGCAATTCGAGCGCGAGGGCGCGATCGGCCGCGCTCGAAATCTTGCTTTCGAGCTCGGCGAGCTCGGTGGTGGTGAAGCGCATCGCCCCCGCCATGGTCTGGCGGTGGATGTAGTCGGTGCCGAGCTTGCCGGCATTGGCCTGCGACACCTCGATGTAGTAGCCGATGACATTGTTGTGGCGGATGCGCAAGCTGGCGACCCCGGTCTCCTCGGCGTAGCGCGCCTGCAGCGCGGCGATGGTGCGCCGGCTCTGGTCGCGCAGCTCGCGCAGCTGGTCGAGCTCGGGCGAATATTCGGGCGCGACGAACCCGCCGTCGCGGGCGAAAAGCGGCAGCTCGGCGGCGAGCGCGCGCGTGAGACGGTCGACCATTGGGCCGTGCTCGCCGAGACGGGTCTCCGCCTCGGCGACCAACGCCGGCAGCGGCACCAGGCTCGGCGCCGACAGCATCAGCCGCAACGACGCGGTTTCGCCGAGCGCATCGCGCAGCGCGGCGAGATCGCGCGGGCCGCCGCGGCCGAGGCTGAGGCGGGTGAGCGCGCGCTCGATATCGGGGCAATGCTTGAGGCGTTCGCGCAGTTGCGCGCGCAGATCGGCGCGCTCGACAAAGAACTGCACCGCGTCGAGCCGGCCGCCAATCGCCGCCGGTTCGGCCAGCGGTGCGGCGAGATGATCGGCAAGAAGGCGGGAACCGGCGCCGGTCGCGGTGCGGTCGATCACCGATAAAAGGCTGCCGCGCCGCTCGCCGGCGAGTGTTTGCAGCAGTTCGAGGTTGCGCCGCGTCGCGGCGTCGATCTGCATCACCGAACCCGGCGCGACCCGAGCCGGCGCCGCCAGATGCGCGGCCCCGCCCTTTTGGGTCAGCGTGACGTAGTCGACCAGCGCGCCGGCGGCGGCGATCTCGGCGCGACCGAAACTGCCGAACCCGTCGAGCGCCTTGACCCCGTAAAAGCTTTCGAGCCGGCGGCGGCCGGCCTCGCTGTCGAAACGGGGATTGGGCAGCGGTGTCAGCGCCGGCTTCCAATCGGCGAAGAGCTCAAACAGCGCCGGCCGGACAAGCAGCCGCTCGGGCAGCAGGATTTCGCCCGGCGCGATCCGGGCCAGCTCGCCGGCAAGCGTGCCGTCGCTCGCCAAAGTCAGGGCGAAGGCGCCGGTCGACAGATCGAGCCAGGCGAGGCCGATCTCGCCGCCGACCTCGGCGATGCTGGCGAGGTAATTGTGCCGGCGGGCGTCGAGGAGCCCATCTTCGGTCAGTGTGCCGGCGGTGACGAGCCGCACCACCGCGCGCTTCACGGGCCCCCTGTTGCCGCGCCGGCGCGCCTCGGCCGGATCCTCGACCTGCTCGCAGATCGCCACCTTGAACCCGGCGCGAATGAGGCGCGCGAGATACGCCTCGGCGGTGTGGACCGGGACACCGCACATCGGGATATCGGCGCCGTCGTGGCGGCCGCGCTTGGTCAGCGCGATATCGAGCGCCGGGGCGGCCTGGACCGCGTCGTCGAAGAACAGCTCGTAGAAATCCCCCATCCGGTAGAACAGCAGATAGCCGGGGTTGGCCGCCTTGATCTCGTGGTATTGCGCCATCATCGGCGACGCCGCGGCCGCGCTGGCGGGCAGCGCGGCGGCGTCGCGAGGCAAGGCGTCGTTCATCGGCGGCGCGAGGTCCGGCGAATGGCGGGAAAGCTCAAGTTAGCATGCGCCGCGGCGGGCGGCGCAAGCGGTGCGCTCTGGCGTTCAGGCGCCGTCGTTGCAGGCGGTGGCGGGCGCGAGCGGCACGATCGCCGGCGGGCCCTTGTCGCCGATATCGGAGGTCGAAACCGGATCGAACCCGATGCCGTTGGCGGTGCCGGCGACGCCGGGCGCCAATGGCGGCGGCGTTTGCTGCTGCGACGCCACCGCGTTCTGCCCCGATTGCGGGATCGGCGGCAGATTGCCGAGAATTGTCTTATTCGCGGCAGCGGGGCGGCTCGCGGGCGCCGGCAGGGTCGGCGCGGCGGCAGTCGGTGACGGAGCATTCTTCGCGCAGGGCGTAAGCGCGTTTCCGAGCGATGGCGGCACGACAACCGGCTGATGCGGCGGCATCGCCGCCAGCTGGATCAGCAAATCGGCCTGGCGCGACGGATCGAGCAGCGAGGCATTGATCTGAGCGCCGGGATGCACACGGCCGAGCGCCACCTCGATCGCATTGGGCATGCTGTCATAGCAGGTCTCGCGATCATCCTTGAATGCCCGGATAAAAGACGGATTGGCCGCGTGGCAGATCCCAAACGCATCGCGCTTCAGCGTTTCGACCGGGTACATCTCGTTGTAGAGCTCGCGCGGATTGAGCGAGTGCGCGCCAAGTACCGCCGAGACCACGGCGATCGCGACAAAACCAGACTTACCAATCATTCGCGAACCCCGCGACCCATGGCTTGCATGTGTACCAGCCCCACTCGATCCCGTTCAAGGCGCATTGGCATAAACGACGATGAGCGGGCGACGCGCTGCGCCACCCGCTCATCCATAATCCCATTACCCTGCGAATTCGTTACCCGCTTTCGCGCCGCGAAGCCGGGCGCTGTCATTCTGGAAGAAGGCCCGGCGGGGGGTGCCCCGCCCGGCCCGTCGCCAGTGTCAGTCGGCGACCCCCGCCCCGACCGCTCCGGCCGGTGCGGTGCGCGCGGCTCCAGCCGATAGCTCGGCATCGATCTCCTCGATCGAGCGTCCCTTCGTCTCCATCCCAAAGAACAGGAAGACCAGAGCCGCCTGCCCGTACCAGAAGGCGAGGAAGAGGAGCGCCGGGAAGATCGCGTCGACGGTCGCCTTGGGGCTGACATAGTCGGACGCGCCGACCACCATCGCCAGCCCGAGCGGGCCGATGATCTTGCCGAGATTGCCGATCCCGTAGCTGAACCCCATGCCGCTGGCGCGCAGCCGGTTCGGCCATACCTCGGCCAGATACGGGCCGATGATCGCGTAGCTGGCATCGCCGAAGAAGCGCTGGGCCATGATCAGCACGAAGAACACCGACACGGTGCCGATGTAGACATCGTGGAGATACCCGGCGAGAGCCATCGAAATCGCCCCGCCGGCGCCGATCAGGAACCCCGACCAGCGGCGGCCGAGAGTGTCCGACATGTACGACGCGACGATCCGTCCCAAGATGCCGAGAATGCCGACCCAGATCATCAGGAAGGATGCTTCGGCCGGAGTGATCTTCAACACCATCACGAACAGCGCGGTGATCCACATCAGGATGCCGACGCCGCCGGTCTGGCTGAGCGCGACCGCGCACGCGGCGAACATGCTGCGCGGATAGCGGAACAGCTCCAGCCAGGAGGTCTTCTGCTGGGCGATCTCGGTTTCGCCCTTCGGCAACTCGATCTCGCTGGGATCGCATTTCAGCGCCCAGGCGAGCGCCTTGCGCGCCTCATCAAGCTTGCCGACGCGCATCAGGAAGCGCGGCGACTCGGGGATCCAGTAGCGAATCATCAGGACGAAGAGCGCCGGGGTCAAGCCGACCAGGAACAGGCCGCGCCAGCCGATCTTCGGCGCGAGGTAGGCGCCCGAGATGGCGCCCAGCACATTGCCGGCCGGCAACAGCACGGTGGTCAGGCCAGCGACCCAGCCGCGCTTGTAGGTCGGAACGAATTCCTGCACGAGCGGGATGTCGACCGCGATCAGCCCGGCATTGCCGAAGCCGACAAAGAAGCGGAAGAAGGCGAGGAAGATCCAGCCCGCGATCCAGCCGCCCTGATCGGGAGTGAAATACATGATGCCGGTGGCGAACGCGACATTGAGCGCGGTCAGGATGAACACCCGGCGGCGGCCGATAATGTCGCCCATCCAGCCCCAGAAGAAGGCGCCGGGCACCGCGCCCAAACCGGCGGAAACCAAGATCAGCGCCGACTGGCCGTAAGTCAGGTGCCACTCCTTCAGGATGAAGGCCAGCACATAGCCGATCAGGAAAAAATCGAAGAAATCGAGCATATCGCCCACACCGGCCGTGGCGATGATCTTCCACTGATTGCTCGTCAGCTTCTCTTGCCGCTCCAAACGTTCAAGCATCGTTGCCTCTCCGTTAGGACCGAGGCGGCGATGCGAAAGATCAGCACGACGGGGATGCGGGATGCAGGTAGCACGCTTCAAGCGTTCGCGACGCGAACGCCGTCGCCCGAGGCCTCGCCGTGCGACCCGCGGCAACCACCGCTTGCGGTCCACGTTTCCTGTTCACAACGGGGCGGGTTGCCACCCTCGTTCGGCCCTTACCGGAACCTTACATATAGTTATATCAGATAGACGAAGCGGTAAAGCGCGGCGCTACGGCCCGAAGGCCGCGGACATAAGGAAATGGCCGGGCCAAGGGAACTCCTCGGGCCCGGCCATTCTGCCTACGGCGAATACCTCAGGCGAGACGTCTCACGACGAGACGGCGGGTTGCGCGCTCTCGCCCGCGGGCCTACCGAGTCCGGTCGCTATTGACGCCACGCCGGCGATGAAGACCAAGGCGACGGCAAGCGCGCACAGGGTGCCGATCACCGGCGTGAAGGCCACGAACGTGCCCAGCCCCACGTAAATCAGACCGACACTGCATACGATCATCAAGGCGCCGCCGATGATCGGCGAAGCAATCGTCATCGCGACCGCCGCGAACACCGCCAATGGCGCGAACGGGTGAATGAGGATCGTCAGGACCGCCCCGACGATGCCGCAAATCGCCGACACAACCTCGGAACCGCGTGACTGCATGGCGCTCATCGCCTCGTCGATCTGCGCGATCGTCCGGCCGCGAGTTTCCGGCGCGATCAGCCAGAAGGCGAAGGCGCCGATCAGATACCACTCGGCGAAGTAGTTGAAGCCGGGGATGAGCGCGTCGATCGTTGCCTTGGGGCTGACGAAGTTGTCGGATCCGGCGATCAACGCGAGCCCAGCCGGGCCGATGAACTTGCCGAGATTGCCGACGCCGTAGACGAGACCCATGCCGCTGCCGCGCAGCCGCGACGGCCACATCTCGCCCATATAGGGGCCGACAATCGAGTAGTTGCCGCTGCCCATAAAGCTCCACAGCACCGTCATCACATAGAACATCGAGGCGGTGCCGATATAGACATCGTGCATGTAGCCGGCAAGCGACATAAACAGAGCCGCTACCAGGCAGGACAGAACACCCGAGGCGCGGCGGCCGAGGGCGTCGGAGATCCACGAGCAGAAGAACCGCCCGGCGATCGCCGAGAGGCTGACCCAGATCACCAGCTTGGAGGCTTCCGGCGGGCTGATCTTCAGCACCATGACGAACAGCGTCACCATCCACAGCGACAGCGCGACGCCGCCGGTCTGGGTGAGCCCGGTCAGACAGCCGGCGACGATGCTGCGCGGATATCTGAACAACTCGAGCCAGCGCGTGTGCTCGACCGGGGGCAGCACCTCGGGAAGCGTGATGCTGGCGGGATCGATCTGCAGCGCCCAGGCGAGGGACTTGCGCGCCTCATCGACACGGCCGCGGCGCAGCAGCCAATGGGGCGATTCGGGAACAAAGGCGCGCACATAAAGACAAAGCAGCGCCGGCAGCAGCCCGACACCGACGAGGCCGCGCCAGCCGATATAGGGCGCGGCGAAGGCGCCGAGCAGCGAGGCAAGCAATTGCCCTGCGGGCAGCATTGTCGTGGTCAGCCCGGTGATCCAGCCGCGATTATGCGAGGCGCTGAATTCCTGGATCAGCGTGATATCGACCGAATAGAGCCCGGTGACGCCAAAGCCGACGACAAAGCGGCAGGCCACCAGATAGATCCAGCCGCCGCTTGGGGTCAGCGCCATCGCGCCGGTGGCGAGAGAGACGTTGAGGATGGCCAGGATCAGCGAGGTACGACGCCCGACCTTGTCGGCGAGCCAGCCGTAGAACAGGGAGCCGAACGGCGCGCTGACGCCGGAGGCGAGCAGGATCGCGCCCGACTGACCGAAAGTCAGGCCCCAATCCTTGACGACAAAGGCCAGGACGAAGCCGATCAAGAAGAAATCAAAGAAATCGAGCATGTCGCCGAGCGTCGCCGCCCCGGCGATTTTCCACTGGTTCGCCGTGAGTTTTCGTTGGTTTTCCAAAAGTTCGAGCATCCATTCCTCCCGTCGTCTCACGTGGCGGGTTTCCCGCTCATATTATTGCGGCCGTCGGCACCGGTCCGACGGCCGATCGCAGACCATTCGGACGGCACATTTGGCCGTCCGTTACATACAGTTATATCAGATATCGGAATGGGTAAAGCAGGGCGCCGGGCCGTTTTTCCGAAAAAAAACGGCCGGGCGCATACCCCCCGGCCGTTTGATCGCGAGAGCTAGCGGCGCGCGGCCGCGCCCTCCTAGGATGACGTGACGGCGGTCTGAGCTATGGCAATCGCCGCCTTGGCACGAGGCGTCATCAGCGAGGCGATCCCGGCCACCGCCGCCAGCGCCGTCGTCGCCAGCCCCAGGATCGTCACCACCAATCCCGCCGTCGTCAGAGTAAGGTAGAGAATGCCCGCCGCGCAGAGCAGCATCAACACGCCGCCCACCGCAGGCGCGATCGAGGTGAACCCGACTGAAATCAGCATCGCAAGCGGCGCGAACGGCATTACCGCGACACTCAGAACCGCGGAGACGATGCCGCAGACACACGACACCACCTCGGGACTAGCGGTGCTCATCGCGTTCATCTCACGGTCGATCTCGTCGATCGTGCGACCGCGGGTCTCGGCGCCGATCAGCCAGAACGCAAAGGCACCGATCAAGTACCAGTACGCGAAGAACAGAAAGCCGGGGATCAGCGCGGTCATTGTCGCTTCCGGCTTGACGAAGTTGCTCGATCCAGCGATCCAGGCGAGGCCCGCCGGCCCGATGAACTTGCCCAGATTGCCGACCCCGTAGACCAGGCCCATACCGCTACCGCGCAGCCGCGCCGGCCACAGCTCGCCCATATAGGGGCCGACGATCGTGTAATTGCCGCTGCCCAGGAAGCTCTGGCACAGGATCATCACGAAGAACATCGACGCGCCGCCGATGTAGACGTCGTGCAGGTATCCGGCCAGCGCCATAAAGACGGCCGAGACCACACAGCACAGGACTCCCGAGGAGCGCCGGCCCCACGCATCCGAAATCCACGAGCAGAAAAAGCGGCCGGCGATCGCGCCGAGAGCGACGAAAATCGCGAGTCTGGACGCTTCCTGCGGGGTGACGTTGAGCACCATCACGAACAGCGCAATCAGCCACAGCGCCAGCGCGACGCCGCCGGTCTGGGTCAGGCCGGTCAGGCAGCCCGCCACAATGTTGCGCGGGTAGCGGAACAGCTCGATCCACCGCGTCTGCTCGGTCGGCGGCAGCGTGGTCGGCAACGGGATCGTCGCCGGATCGATCTCCATCGCCCAAGCCAGCGATTTACGCGCCTCCTCCGGCCGTCCCTTGCGCAGCAGCCAGTGGGGCGACTCCGGTACGAAAACCCGTACATAAAGGCAAAGCAAGGCAGGCAGCAGCCCGGTCGCCACCATTCCGCGCCAGCCAATGTACGGGGCGACAAAATAGCCGAGCAACGCCGCCAGCAACGATCCCGCCGGCAGTAGCGTCGTCGTGATGCCGGTGAACCAGCCCCGCTTGTGCGCGGGTGAGAATTCCTGCATCAGCGTAATGTCGACCGAATACAGGCCGGTAACGCCAAAGCCGACGACAAAACGGCAGGCGACAAGATATTGCCATGCCCCGGACGGGGTCAGCGCCATCGCGCCGGTGGCGAGCGAAACGTTGAGGATCGCCGCGACCAGGGCCGTCCGGCGGCCCGAAGCGTCCGCCAACCAGCCGTAAAACAGCGAACCGAACGGGGCGCTGACTCCCGACGCCAGCAGGATCGCGCCCGACTGGCCAAAGGTCAGATGCCAATTCTTGACGACATAGCCGAGGACGAAGCTGATCAGGAAGAAATCGAAGAAGTCGAGCATGTCGCCGAGCGTCGCGGCGCCGGCGATTTTCCATTGGTTCTTGGTCAATTTTTGTTGCTGTTCCAACAGGTCGAGCATTGCGTGCCTCCACTGAACAGCCAACAGTGGCAGCCATCCCAAACACCGGCCAGAAGCTATCGGATACGCCTAGTTTAATGACTTTTACGCAGCCCGCCGGCGCCCGAACGGTCGCAATTGCTGTGGCAAACAGGCCAGCCGGCCGGTGAATTCCATCGCCGGCGCGCTGGCGTTGGCACAAAAAAATCGGCCGGGCGAGAGCCCGGCCGATGGCCGATTTGACGCGGGTCTCGAGCGCCTAGTCGCGGCGCACGCCCAGGAGTTGGATCAGCATCATGAACAGGTTGACGAAGTCGAGATAAAGCCTGAGGGCCCCCATCACCGCCTTCTTGCCGGCGATCTCGTAGCCGTCGCCCTCGTAGTACATCTCCTTGATCGACTGCGTGTCATAGGCGGTGAGGCCGACAAACACGACGACGCCGATCACCGAGATGGCGAATTGCAGCGCGCTCGATCCGATGAACATGTTCACCAGCGAGGCCAGAATGATGCCGATGAGGCCCATGAACAGGAACGAACCCATCTGGGTCAGGTCCCGCTTCGTCGTGTACCCGTAAAGGCTCATCGCCGCGAAGGTGCCGGCGGTCATGAAGAACACCCGAGCGATGCTCGTGCCGGTGTAGACGAGGAAGATCGTCGACAGCGACAGGCCCATCAGCCCGGCATAGAGCCAGAAGATGCCCTGCGCGGCGGCGGCGCTTAGCCGGTTGATGCCGAAAGACAGGAGCATGACCAGACCGAATGGAGCCAGGATGATCAGCCACATCACCGGCGAATGCATCAGCGCCCGGTTGGTCTCCAAATAGCCGGCGAAGACGTAGGCGACGATGCCGGTCAGGGCCAGCGCCGAGGCCATGTAGTTGTAGATGCGGAGCATGTAGTCCCGCAGGCCGACATCGATACCGGCCTGGGTGTCGGCCGACTGCACCGTCCAGCGGGGCTGCGAACCGATTGCCATGAGAGGTTCTCCAAAGAGAGAGGCGCGGGTCGAGCCCACGCCCGCCTAATATCGGCTCATTTTGTAGGGTTTTCAAGCCGAGCCGCTATTCGTTGCGCAGTTGGGGCGCTGCCTTGGCGCCGAGCGCGCGCCAGGTGCCGGCGAACCCCAGCGTTACCGTCAGCGCCACCGCGCCGAGCAGCACGATCCCGACCGGTCCCGGCACAAAAATCCAGTCGGCGCGCAGCGGGCGAGTCACCAGCAGATAGGCGACGAGTGTGCCGAGGCCGGCGGCGACAAGCGCGCTGGCGAGGCCCATCAACCCGTATTCGACGAGAAACGCGGCGGCGATCGTCCCGCGGGTCGCGCCCAGCACCTTCAGCACGACCGCGTCATAGACGCGGCGGCGGTAATCGGCGGCGACCGCGCCGCCCAGAACCAGGGCCCCGGCGACGAGCGTCACCAGCGCGGCGAGGCGGATCGCGGCGCCGATCGCGGCGACGATCCGTTCGATCGCGTCCAGCGCCTCGCGCACCGGGATCGCCGAGACGTTGGGGAAGCGGTCGACAATGCGGCCGACCAGCGCTTCCTCCTCGCCCTGCGGCAGGTAGACCGCGGCGAGATGGGTGTGCGGCGCCGCCTCCAATGTGCCCGGCGCGAAGACAATGGCGAAATTGATCCCGAGCCGAGTCCAATCGATGCGGCGGAGGTTAGCAATCGTCGCGGTGATGTCGCGGCCGAGCAAATTGACCGTCAGCGTATCGCCGGGCTTGAGGCCCATCCCGCGTGCCAGCTCGGCGTCGAAGGAAATCAGCGGCGGCCCCTGGTAATCCGCCGCCCACCATTGCCCGGAGACGACCTCCGAACCCGGCGGCACGGCGGCGGAATAGGTGAGGCCGCGATCGCTGCGCAGCGCCCAGCGCGCCTCGGGCGCGACTGGCGCCTCATCGACCGACACGCCGTTGATCCCCGTGATACGCCCGCGCAGCATCGGCACCTGGACGAGCCGCGCGCCCGGGGTGGCGTCGACCAGATCGGTGAAGCCGCCGAGCTGGTCGGGCAGGATGTCGAGGAAGAAATAGGCGGGCGCGCCCTCGGCCACGGTCCCCTCGATCTCGTTGGTGAGGCTCGCCTGAACCAGCGCCACCGCGACCAGCACGGTGAGTCCGATCCCCAAGGAGAGCACGACCCGAGCGGTCGGCGCGCCTGGGCTGTGGAGATTGGCCAGCGCCAGCCGCGCCACGATCCGGCGCGGCCGCCCGACCCGGCGCGCGCCGGCGACGATCAGCGCCCCGGCGCCGCGGAAGACGGCGAAGGCGGCGGCCGCTCCGGCGACGTACCACAGCGCGACGCCGCGATCGGTCGCCGACAGCGCGACCAGCGCCGCCAGTCCCAGCGCCGCCACCGCGGTTCCGATCAGCGCCGGCCGGGATAGGGCGCGGCGCGTCCGCTCGACCCGGTCGCGAAACAACGCCCCCGGGCGCACCCGTCCGACCGCCGCCAGGGGCAAGAGCGAGAACAGCACCACGGTCAGCGCCCCGCTCGCGGCGGCGATGGCGAGCGGTAGCGGATAGATCGCCAACCGCAGCGGTACCGGCACCAGCCGGGCAAGAAACGGGGCGGCGGCGAGCGGCACCGCCGCCCCGAGCGCGAGGCCGGCGGCGATCCCAGCAGCACCGAGAATGGCGATTTGCACGGCGTAAACGGCGAAGACCAGCCGGGTCGAGGCGCCTAATGATTTCAGCGTGGCGATCGTTGCCGTCTTGCCCGCGACATAGTTGGCGACAGCGCTGCCGATGCCGATCCCGCCGACCAGCAGCGCGGTGATCCCGACCAGGCCGAGGAACAGCTCGATGCGGTCGATAAAGCGCTGCAATTGCGGGCTCGCCTGGCTAGCGGTGCGGATCTGCCAGGCAGCGTCGGGAAAGCGGTTCCGCGTCTCTTTCACCCAGGCCGCCGGATCGAGGCCGCCCGACAGCCTCACCCGGTATTCGTAATTGACCAGCGAGCCGGGTTGGAGCAGGCCGGTCTGCGCCAGCGCCGGCATGGCGATCGTCACGCCGGGGCCGAAGGCCAGGCCGCTCAACGCGCCATCTGGCGCGCGCTCGATGGTGGCGCGCAGTTCGACGATGGCGGTGCCGATCTTGAAC
>DASYXG010000056.1:0-7746 GCA_035935235.1 Allostellaceae bacterium | reverse complement strand
GGCCGGTGATCGCGGCGGCGGCGGCCATCGCGGGCCCCATCAAATGCGACTTGGCGTTCTTGCCCTGGCGGCCCTCGAAATTGCGGTTCGAAGTGGTGGCGACGCGCTCACCGTTCATCGCCTTGTCGTCGTTCATCGACATGCACATCGAGCAGCCGGCGTCGCGCCACTCAAACCCGGCCTCGACGAAGACGCGGTCGAGCCCTTCCTCTTCAGCCTGATGCTTGACGTGGCCGGAGCCGGGCACCACCAGCGCGGTAACGCCATCGGCGACCTTGCGGCCCTTGGCGATCGCCGCGGCGGCGCGCAGATCCTCGATGCGGCTGTTGGTGCACGAGCCGATAAAGACGCGCTGCACCGGCACATCGGTGAGGAGCGTGTTGGGCGCGAGTTGCATGTATTGCAGCGCCCGTTCGACCGCTGCCCGCTTCAGCGGATCGTCGATCTGCGCGGGGTCGGGGACGCGGCCGGTGACCGGCGCGGCTTGCTCGGGGTTGGTGCCCCAGGTGACGTGCGGCGCGATATCGGCGGCGACGAGATGCGCCTCCTTGTCGTATGTCGCGCCCGAGTCCGTCGGCAGCGTGCGCCAGTAGGCTTCGGCCTGCTCCCAGGCAGCGCCCTTGGGCGCGAACGGGCGGCCTTTGACATACGCGATGGTCTTTTCGTCTGGCGCGACCAGACCGGCGCGCGCGCCGGCCTCGATCGACATGTTGCACACCGTCATGCGCCCTTCCATCGACATATCTCGAAAGGTGCTGCCCGCGTATTCGAAGACGCAGCCGGTGCCGCCGGCGGTGCCGATCTTAGCGATGATCGCGAGGATGACATCCTTGGGGCTGACTCCGGCGCCGAGCGAACCGTTGACGTCGATCAGCATATTCTTGGCCGGGGCCTGGATCAGCGTCTGGGTGGCGAGCACATGCTCGACCTCCGAGGTGCCGATGCCAAAGGCAAGCGCGCCCATCGCGCCGTGCGTCGCAGTGTGGCTGTCGCCGCAGACGATGGTCATGCCGGGCTGGCTTAGCCCCTGCTCCGGGCCGATCACGTGGACGATGCCCTGGTCGAGGCTGGTGATCGGAAAATAAGGGACGCCGAATTCTTTGACGTTCTTCTCGAGCAACTCGACCTGGATTTTCGACTCGGGCTCAGTGATGCCGCTGACGCCGGCGCTGCGGTTGGTAGTCGGGATGTTGTGGTCGGCGACCGCCATGGTCTTGTCGGGGCGGCGCACCTTGCGGCCAGCAAGCTTCAGCCCCTCGAAGGCTTGCGGTGTCGTGACCTCATGGATCAAGTGCAGGTCGATATAGATGAGATATGTGCCCTCGCCTTGCGGGGCGATGACATGAGCGTCCCAGATCTTGTCGAACAGCGTTTTCGGTTGCGGCATCGGTGCTACTCCCGGGAAATCACGACTTCGCTTCGGCTTCGGCGGCGGCTTCGCGCTGTAGTTGATCGCGCGAGCGCTCGGCGATCCGCGCCGAGCGGCCGGTGCGGCCGCGCAGGTAATAGAGCTTGGCGCGCCGGACGGCGCCACGCCGCACCACCTCGATCGCGGTGATGCGCGGCGAATAGAGCGGGAAGATGCGCTCCACGCCTTCGCCGTAGGAAATCTTGCGCAGCGTGAAGTTTGAGTTGATGCCGGCGTTCTTGCGGCCGATGCACACGCCCTCGAAGGCCTGAATGCGCTCGCGTTCGCCTTCGACGACCTTGACGCTGACGCGCACCGTGTCGCCGGGGTCGAAGCGGGGGACGGGGCGGGCTTCGGCGAGCTTGGCGAGCTGCTCGGCTTCCAGGGTCTGCAACAGGTTCATCGTCTGATCTCCCCGCCGCCGCCGGTGGTTTCCGGCTCCGCGGCGCAATAGCGTTCCCACAAATCGGGACGGCGCTGCTTGGTCAGCAGCTCCGCCTGGGCCCGGCGCCAGGCGCGGACCCGCTGATGATCGCCCGACACCAGCGTATCGGGGACGGTGCGGCCTTCCCAAACCTGCGGCCGCGTATAATGCGGATATTCGAGCAGTCCCGCGGCGAAGCTCTCCTCGGCGAGGGCCTCGGCATCGCCGATCACGCCGGGCAGCAGCCGCACGCAGGCATCGAGCAGCGCGATTGCCGCGGGTTCGCCGCCCGAGAGGATGAAATCGCCGAGGCTGATCTCCTCGACCTCATGGGCGTCGAGCACGCGCTCGTCGACGCCTTCGAAGCGGCTGCAGATGAGCCGCACGCCGGGCCCGGCCGCCAACTCGCGCACCCGCGCCTGATCGAGTCGCTTGCCACGCGGCGATAGATTGATCAGCGGGCCGACCCCGCCGCCGCCGGCGATGGCGCGATCGAGCACGTCGGCACGCAGCACCATGCCCGGCCCGCCGCCAAATGGCGCGTCGTCGACCGAGCGGTGTTTGCCGGTGGCGAAATCGCGAATGTCGACCGCGTCGAGCCGCCACAGGCCGGCGTGCAACGCCTTGCCCGCGAGCGAATGCGCCAGGGGGCCCGGCAGCATCTCGGGAAAGATGGTGAGAATGGTCGCCTGCCAGGTCATGTGGGCTCTCGCATTTTTTCGCGACGCGGCGGGTCGAAAAGGCCGGCCGGCGGGTCGAGCACGACACGGCGACCGCTGAGATCGACCACCGGGACCGCGGCGCGGGTGAACGGCACCAACACCGGCTGGCCGGCCTCGCGCCCGATCTCCAGCATGTCGCCGGCGCCGAAATCATGCACCGCGATCACCGTGCCGAGCTGCGTGCCGTTTTCCAGCAGCGCGGCGAGGCCGACGAGGTCGGCGTGGTAGAACTCGTCGTCGTCGCCGGTGGCTGGCAGCACCGCGCGTGGCGCGTAGAGCCGAAGGCCGCGCAACGTCTCGGCGCGGTCGCGGTCGGCGACACCCGAGAGCTTGGCGATGATCATGCCGTCGCCCTTGGCCGAACCGATCACCTTCAAGGTGAATCGCCGCGTGCCGCTCTCGTCCTCGAGCGCGCCGTAGCCAGCAATTGCCGCCGGCTCCGCGGTGAAGCTCTTGATCCGCACCGCCCCGCGCACCCCGTGCGGCGCGCCGACGATGCCAAGGCACACGCGCGGCTCGGCGGGTTTTGCCGCCGCTACCTTATCGCGAGCCTCGATCGTCATCGCGCGTACCGTCCGCCTAAGCCGCGCTTCCCGCGGCTTCGCCGGCCGCTTCCGCGGCCGCGGCGGCGCGCTCCTGCGCCTTCTTCTTCGGCGCAGATTTTTGCGGTGTCTCGCGGATTGCCGGCTTGGCCATCAGCCCGGCATTGCCGAGAAAGCGGGCGACCCGTTCGGTCGGCTGCGCGCCGACGCCGAGCCAATGCTTGAGTCGCTCTTCCTTGAGGGTGACGCGGTCGGCGTGATCGCGTTCCAGCATCGGGTTGTAGGTCCCGACCTTCTCGATAAAGCGGCCATCGCGCGGGCTGCGCCCGTCGGCGATGACGATACTGTAGAACGGCCGTTTTTTCGCGCCGCCGCGCGCCAGGCGGATCTTCAATGCCATGCGAAACCTCTCATCTCGTGTCAGCCTCTCGCCGTAACCAGTTGATCCAATTCTCTTACCGAAATCCGCTGGGCATCAGCGCCGACATGCCGTGGCGCATCATTCCCTTCTGCCCGAGCTTCTTCATTCGCTTCATCATTCCCGACATGTCCTGGTACTGCTTCATCAGCCGGTTGACCTCCGGCACCGTCGTGCCGGAGCCCGTCGCGATGCGGCGCCGGCGCGAGCCGTTCAGGAGGTTCGGGTTCTTGCGCTCGGATTTGGTCATCGAGCCGATGATTGCCTCCTGGCGCTTGATGACGCCTTCGTCGATGTTCGCCGCGTCTATCTGACGCTTGATCTTGCCGATCCCCGGCAGCATGCCGAGCATACTCGACATCCCGCCCATGCGGCGCAGCTGTCGAAGCTGGCTGGCGAGGTCGTCGAGGTCAAAATTGCCCTTTTCGAGCTTGCGGGCGAGCTTCTCGGCCTCGTCCTGGTCGGCGGTCTCGGCCGCCTTCTCGACCAGGCTGATGATGTCGCCCATGCCGAGGATGCGGCCGGCGATACGCTCGGGGTGGAATGGCTCGAGCGCGTCGATCTTCTCGCCGGTGCCCATGAACACAATCGGCTTGCCGGTGATTGCGCGCATCGACAGCGCCGCGCCGCCGCGCGCGTCGCCGTCGACGCGGGTCAGCACGATGCCGGTGATGCCGGCGCGCTCGCCGAATTCCTTGGCGACATTGACCGCGTCCTGGCCGGTCATCGCGTCGGCGACGAGGATCGTCTGGTGCGGCAGCGCGGCCTCGCGCACCGCGGCGACCTCGAGCATCAGCTCTTCGTTGACGTGGAGCCGCCCGGCGGTGTCGAGCATGACGACGTCGTAGCCCTCGCGGCGCGCGACGTCGAGCGCGCGGCGAGTAATCGCCACCGGCCGCTCGCCGGCGACAATCGGCAACGTCTCGACGCCGATCTGCTTGCCGAGCTGGGCCAGTTGCTCCTGCGCCGCCGGCCGCTGCACGTCGAGCGACGCCATCAGCACTTTCTTGCGCTCGCGGGTCTTGAGGCGCAGCGCGATCTTGGCCGCGGTCGTGGTCTTGCCCGAGCCTTGCAGCCCGACCAGCATGATCCCGACCGGCGCTGGGGCATTGAGGTCGATCGTGCCGTCTCCGCCGTCTCCGGCTAGCATTTGGACCAGATGGTCGTGGACGATCTTGACCACCATCTGACCCGGTGTGACCGAGCGGATGACGTCCTGGCCGACCGCTTTTTCGCGCACCGCGGCGATGAAGTCGCGCACCACCGGCAGCGCGACATCGGCCTCCAGCAGCGCGATGCGGATCTCGCGCATCGCCGCGCCGACATTGTCTTCGCTGAGAGCGCCGCGCCGGCGCAGTCGGTCGAAGATGTCGCCTAGTCGAGTGGTGAGCGTATCGAACATGCCTCTTTCCCGCGCCTCAGGACGCAAAACGGGCCGGCGCGCGAAACTCGCGGGCCGGCCGCCTCCCGATCCCGGGAGGGTTCCGACGGTTCTGTCGGAAGCACGGGCGGACGCTAGTCTTCGGGCTGGCGGCTGTCAATTGCGCGTGCATCGTTGGCATTTATAGCGATTCGCTCATACCCGTTTAAGAGGGCACATCATCCTGGTATAAACGGCACCATGATCGAGGCACAAGCGCTGGCGCGACGTCGCGAATTGGGCGATTTCATTCGGACGCAACGCGAGCGGGTGGCGCCCGAGGCGGGCATGGTCGCGGCGCGCCGCCGCCGCACCCCGGGGCTGCGGCGTGAGGAGGTGGCGCAGCTCGCGGGGCTTAGCACCACCTGGTACACCTGGATCGAGCAGGGACGCGACGTATCGGTCTCGTCACACGCCCTGGCGAGGCTAGCCCGGACGCTGCGGCTCGACCGCGCTCAACGAACCTATCTGTTCGAGCTGGCCGGCAAGCGCGATCCCGATCCCAGTGACAGCGACGACGATTTGCCGCCGGCGGTGCTCGCCTGCGTCACCGCGATTACGGCGCCCGCCTACGTCCTCGACCGCAATTGGCAGGCTCGCGCCTGCAATGCGGCCGCCGAGCGCCTGTTCACCGGCTGGCTTGATCAGCCTGGCGCGCGCAATCTCCTTAAATTCATCTTTCTCGTGCCCGGCGCGCGTTCGCTGATTTGCGACTGGGAGAACCGGGCCCGCCGGGTAACCGCGGAGTTCCGCGCGCATTATGCCTCACATCTTGACGACCGGGCGCTGCGCCGGCTGATCGACGAGCTAAGTCGCGACAGCGCCGAGTTCGCGCGGATGTGGGAGCAGCACGGCGTTCTCGGCCGCGAGGGCGGCGAGCGCACCTTCAATCACCCGACAGACGGGTTCCTGCGCTACGAGCAAGTCACATTCGAGCTCGCCGGCCACGCCGATTTCAAGCTGACGATCTTGGTGCCGGCGTCGAACGCGGATTGAGCGACGGCTAGGGGCGTTTTGCCCGCTCAGCGGTCGCGCTAGTCGCGTCCGCGCGGGCGGCCAATCCCGGTATTGAAATCGGGAAGGCCAGGCGAGCCGGGTTCGAGCAGGCCGGGCGGAAGCCCGATGACCGCCGGGCCCTCGTTGCGCGGCGGGCACTGGCTCACATTGACCGTCAAGTTCACCTGGAATGGCCAGATCCGACCACTGACGTCCTGGACATAGCCGGTCACCGTCGCCACCGCGGTGGCAAAAGCCGGCGCGGGCGGGCCGCTCAGCCCCACGCCCGTGAGCGTCTGGCTCGGCCGATCAAAAGCGACGCTGGCAACGCCCGGAGGCGCGATGGTTACTTGCTGGATGCTCGGCGTATTCGAGCCGTCGGGCGCTCTAACGCTGAGCGTGTAGTAGTAACCCGAACCCACGCAAATGCTTTGCGCAGGTGGGGTGAGTACCTGCGGCGGTACAGCCGGTACTGGCGGTGGGGGCGGAGGCGGCGGCGGCGGCGGAGGCGGATTGGGGCCTCCGGGGCAGCGCGGTTTGCCTTGAAGCGCAGCCAGACGCTGCTGATCGAGATTGATAGAGCCCTGCAGCGCCACGACCGCTTGGCGGTCGTTGACCGCCTGAGCCTGACTTGCCGCTTGGTTGAACTGGGCGATCTCGGCCCCAAGCCGGGCGATTTCCGCCGCGACCGAACCATCCTGACATGCGGCCTGGTAGGCCGCCGCATTGGGCGGCGCCGGTTGGGTGACCAGGCGGCCTTGATTGGGCGCCTGAGCCTGCGCCGCGAACGCGCCGAGGCCGACGGCGAGACCCAGCGATAGGAGAGCCGAAAACAGTCTCCTTCCACCGATAATGTGCATCGCTCTCTCCCTCGTTTCAGCCGTTATCGATCCCCGACGACCAGCAGATGCGAGGGTTCGACCCCGTGCCGGGCCAGCAGTTGCTTGAGGCGGAGCGCGTGGCGGGCGCACGGTGAGCCATCGGAATAGTCGGCGCCCACCTCGCAGCCTGCGATCGCGATGCGCACGTCCTGCCCGGCTTCCACTGCATCCAGCGCATCGTGCAGGGCACGCACGCTCGCCGGAGTCAGCGCCGCTTTCGCCTCGTCGTAGCGCAGCGTGAAGCGGCGCATGGCGGTGGCCGGCACGGCGGTGTCGACCGGTGCGAGCGAAGCGACCTGCCGGGCTGGCGGCAGTGCCGACGGCGGCGGTGGCGGCGCTGGGGGCGGCGGTGCGGGTGGCGCGAAGTGGTAGATCACGCTGCCGACGACGCTGTGGCTCTCATACGGCGCCGTCACCCGGTTGCCGGTGAGGCTGCGGAAGTTGACGTCGGTCAGCGACGTGACGTAGCGATAATCGACATCGAGCGTCCATTGCGGCGCAAAATTGTAAGTGATACCGCCGATCGCCTGGGCGCCGGGCGCCCAGCCGCTCGAGTCGAACACCTTCATGTCGTTGACCTTGATCGTCGTCGTCACGTTGAGGGCGCCAAAGCCGACGCCGAGATGCGGCGTCACCGGCAGGCCAAGCTGGAACGGCGGCGTATAGATGACGTTGCCGAAGATGCCGAAGGTTTCGGTGTCGCCGCCGATCTTGGTGCCGGGCGGCAGCGGCGTCGCGGCCGCTGCCGGGTTGGTGTTGTAGAAGAATTGGCCCTCGGCGCGCCAGTTGCCGAATTCGTCCCCGAGCCGGAAACCGCCGTAATAGCCGGTGTTCGAACCCCACGGGAAACGGTCTTTGAAGCCGTCGTCGAAGAACTCGGTGGCCTTGTATGTCGGCACAAAGCTCGGTCCGGCGGACAGACCGACATACCAGCT
>DASYXG010000055.1:0-11896 GCA_035935235.1 Allostellaceae bacterium | reverse complement strand
AAATTGCCCGCGGAAAAGGCGGCGCTGATCGTCCGCGCCGCTGACGAGATCATCGCGGGAACGCTGGATAGCGAGTTCCCACTCGTCGTCTTCCAGACCGGTTCGGGGACGCAGTCGAACATGAACGCCAACGAGGTCATCGCCCGGCGCGCGACCGCGCTGGGCGACGGCAAGATCGCGATCCATCCGAATGACGACGTCAACCGCAGCCACTCGTCGAACGACGCCTTTCCCGCGGTCATGCATATCGCCGCCGCCGAGACGATCGAGGGCACCCTGCTGCCGGCGCTGCATGAGCTGCGGGTCGCGCTGGCGCAACGCGGCCGCGCGCTGGAGGCGATCGTTATCATCGGCCGCACCCATCTGCAGGATGCGACCCCGCTGACCCTGAGTCAGGTGTTCTCCGGCTGGATCACCCAGATCGACCAGGCCGTTGCCGGCATTCGCGCCTCGCTCGACCCGCTTCACGAAATTCCGCTCGGCGGCACCGCGGTCGGCACCGGGCTCAACGCGCCACCGGCGTTCGGCACGCTGGCGGCGCAGCGCATCGCCGCCGAGACCAGGTTGGCGTTCCGTCACGCCGCCAATCTCTTCGCGGTCGGCTCGTCGCACGACGCGATGGTCGGCGCCAGCGCAGCGTTGCGCACCCTTGCCGGCGCCTTGTTCAAGATCGCCAACGACATCCGCTGGTATGCGAGCGGCCCGCGCGCCGGGATCGGCGAATTGATCCTGCCCGAGAACGAGCCGGGCTCGTCGATCATGCCGGGCAAGATCAACCCGACCCAGTGCGAGGCGCTGACCATGGTGGCGGCGCAGGTGTTCGGCAACGACCACACCGTCGCCTTCGCCGGCAGCCAGGGCAATTTCCAGCTGAACGCCTATAAGCCGATCATCCTGTTCAACGTGCTGGAATCGGCCGAGCTGCTGGCCGAAGCGTGCCGGTCATTCACCGCGCATTGCGTGCGCGGGATCGAAGCCAACGAAGCGCGCATCGCCCAGCATCTGCAGGGTTCGCTGATGCTGGTGACGGCGCTGTCGCCGCATATCGGGTACGAGAAGAGCGCGGAAATCGCCCTGCTCGCCCATCGCGAGGGGCTGAGCCTGCGCGAGGCGGCGCTCAAGCTCGGTCATGTCAGCGCCGAGGATTTCGACCACTGGGTGCGGCCCGACAACATGATCGGGCCGAGCTAAGTCCCCGCGTGTCTCAAACAAATACCGGTGCGAAAAAGCCCGGCGCGACCCGCGCTGGCTGGGTCAACTCGCCGTAAACACGGCTGTGCGAGAAATGATAAGCGCCAACGGGATCGCTGTCGTCACCCGGGGTGACCGAGCCGCAGCCAGTGACGACCAACATCAGGGCGAGAAGCGACGCCAGCCTCAGCATTTGCGGTCTCCGCGGGGGAATGATCGTGTCGCGCGGACAGAATGTGGGGTTGGGGTTGCCCCATCGAAAGCGCTATGCAATTCACAATTCCGCCAGCGGGCGCCGTTCGTGTCGCCGCCTTGGAGACCCCGCCATGCAGCATGCCGACCGCTTCGGTTTGGAGTTGACCGCCGAGTCCTCACCGGCGGTCGAGGATTATGTCGCGGCGGTCGATCTGCTGCTGTCGGCCAATGCGGGGGCTGAGGCGAGGCTCGACCAGGCCCTCGCCGCCGACCCCAAATTTGCGCTGGCGCATATCGCCAAGGCGCGGTTGTACCAGGTCCACGCGCGCATCCCAGAAGCCAAGGAGGCCGCGGCCAAGGCACGCGAGCTCGCCGGAAGGGTGACGTCGCGTGAGGCTCGGCATATCGAGACCATCGCGCTGGCGGTTGACGGCAATGGGCCGGGGGCGCTGGCGTTGCTGGAGGAGCACATCGCCGACTACCCGCGCGACGGCCTAGCGCTTTCGCTGGCGCTCGGCGTGTTCGGACTCTTGGGTTTCAGCGGCCGCATCGACCATCACGAAGCGCAACTGGCGCGCTCGAACGGCTGGCGCCGCATTGGGGCGATGACTGGTGGTTTCTCACCTATCTCGGCTGGGCGCGGATCGAGCTGGACGACATCGGGCGCGGCGCCGCCGAGGTCGAGCGCGCGCTCGAAGGCAATCCGCGCAACGCCTTTGCCGCGCATGCCCGCGCCCATGGTTATTTCGAGGCGGGCGACCCGGAAAGCGGCGCCCGCTTTATCGAGGCGTGGCTGCCGGACTACGCCCGCGAGAGCCAGCTGCATTGCCACCTCTCCTGGCATTTAGCGCTGTTCGAGCTGGCGCGCGGCAACCTCGAGCGCGCCCGGGAGCTCTACGCCGAGGCGATCCGCCCGGCGGTATCGCATGCGCCGCCGCTGTTCAATCTCGCCGATTCAGCCTCGTTCCTATGGCGTTGGCAGATTTATGAGGGTGGTGGCGATCTTGGCGGACGGGAGGAGGTCGCGGCGCATGCGCGCCAGCATTTCCCGCAAGCCGGCATTCATTTCGCCGACGTCCACGCGGCGTTGGCCGAAGCGCCGGATCTGACCGAACAACGCATCGGCCAGTGCCAGGCGCGGCTGGAGGCTGGACGCCTGCCGCAGGGCATGGTCGTGCCGGAGCTCTGCGCCGGCGCGGCGGCCTTTGCCCGCGGCGACTATGCCGCGGCGGTCGATCGGCTCGGCTCGGCGCTGCCCGACCTGCCGCGGATCGGTGGCAGCCATGCTCAACGCGAGGTCTTTGAGGACACTTACATCGTCGCCTGCCTGCGCGTCGGCGAGCGCGCCAAAGCGGCCGAGCGCCTCACCGAACGCCTCGCCCGCCGGCCCTCGGCGCGCGACCAGCAGTGGCTCGCGGAGGCACAGGGCTGACAGGAGGGCCGGCGTTGACAGCTCTGCCCCTCCGCCCGCAAGCTTTTCGCCCAGGAAATTGAAACTGGCGTGCAGTTCGCGGGAGGAAGCGGTGGCCGAAGAAAATCTCGTTCTTTATGAATGCGCCGACCGCGTCGCGACAATCTCGCTGAACCGGCCGGAGAAGCTCAACGCGGTCAGCGACGAGGTGGTCGCGCAGCTCGCCGAGGCGCTGCGCCGTTTCGACCTCGATCCCAAAGCCGAGGTGGCGATCCTCACCGGCAAGGGCCGCGCTTTCTCGTCTGGCGCCGATGTGCATCAACGCCAACTGCGCAGCCGCGACGAGTTCGAGAAGCTGGGCGGGCCGCAGGGTTGGGGCACCAACTCCGCTGATCTGCTGACCCGCTCGGTTAACTGGAAACCGGTGATCGCGGCGGTGCATGGCTATGTGCTGGGGCTGGCGCTGGGCCTGACGCTCGAATGCGACCTGATCGTCGCCGAGGCGGGTACAAGGTTCCAGCTGACCGAGACCTCGCGTGGCCTCGGCGCGTCACGCTACTGGGCGCTGTTTCATTACCGCAACGCCGCCGCGTTCGGCGACGAGATCGCCATGACCGGGCGCTTCTTTACCGCCGAGGAAGGACTGGCGGCGGGCATCTTCAACCGGGTCGCGCCCTCGGGGCAGCATCTTGAGGTCGCGCGCGAACTGGCGCTGCAGGTGGCGAAAAACCCACCGCTCAGCGTGCGGTCGACGGTGCGGACGCGACGCTGGTACATGGAGCGGCTGGTCAAGGAGGCCAATTTCATTGCCCAGCCGTTCCGGCTTTATCTGACCGAGGATTTCCAGGAAGCGGCCCGCGCCTTCGCTGAGAAGCGGCCGCCGCGCGGTTTCAAGGGGCGCTAAGTCCGCAATATGGCGCCTTCTTCTCACTGTCATTCCGGGGCGCGGCGAAGCCGTGATCCCGGAACCTATGAACTCAACCATTTCCGACTGATCCGCGACCGTCAATCTCTTCACTCCCAACGTCCGGGTTCATGGGTTCCGGGTCTGTTCCTGCGGGACATCCCGGAATGACAGCAAGAAAAAACATGCCGCTGGCCGGCATTACCGTGCTCGATTTCGGACAGGTGTATCAGGGGCCGTATGCGACGCTGCTGATGGCGACCGCCGGGGCCGACGTCATGAAGATCGAGCCGCCCAATGGCGAGCCGCTGCGCCGTCGCGCGCCGCCGGGCAAGAGCACGACATTTCCGATCGCGATGCTCAATTCGAACAAGCGCGCGATCACGCTCAACCTCAAGGACGAGCGCGGCAAGCAGCTGCTGCTCCGCATGGCCGAGAAGGCCGACGTGCTGCTGGAGAACTTCGCACCCGGGGTGATGGACCGGCTCGGGGTGGGCTTCACGGTGCTGCACGAGATCAACCCGCGCCTGGTCTACGCGTCGGGCACGGGATACGGGCTGAGCGGCCCCGACCGCGACAATCTGGCGATGGATTTGACGATCCAGGCGGTGTCGGGGCTGATCAGCGTCACCGGCGAGCCCGACCGGCCGCCGCTCAAGGCCGGCCCGGCGGTGGTCGATTTCCTGTCTGGCGTCCACCTCTACGCCGCGACGGTGACGGCGCTTTACGAGCGTTCGGTGACCGGGGTCGGGCGGCTCGTCGAGGTGGCGATGCAGGAGGCGGCTTACACCACCCTCACCTCGCAGCTCGAAGCCTATTGGAGCACGGGGAAAGTGCCGCCGCGCACCGGCAACGCCAGCCATGGCCGGGTGCCGATCAATGTCTATGCGGCCAAGGATGGCTATGTCGCGATGAACCTCGCGGTCGAGGAACACTGGCATAACCTCTTGGCGGCGATGGGCCGAGAGGATTTGCGCGATGACCCCCGCTTCTCCAGTCCGGCAGCGCGGGTCACCAACCGCGTCGAGACCGACGGCTTGATCGAGGCGTGGACCAAGACACTGCCGAAGATGGAGATTTTCGCGATCGCCAAGCAGCGCCGCATCCCGCTGGCGCCGGTGCGCGAGGTCGATGAGGTCATGCATGACCGGCACATGCACGAGCGCGGCTTTCTCGACGACATCGTCCATGACGAGATCGGCGCGCTGACGGTGCCGACCTCGCCGCTGCGCTTCCATGGCTCCGACCGGCGCAAAACGACCCCGAGCCCCAAGCTCGGCCAGCACAACGACGAAATTTACGGCGGCTGGCTCGGACTGTCGGCGGGCGAGATCGCCGAGCTAAAAGCAGACGGGGTAATCTAGCCATGCGCGCCGCGATCCGGTTGGTCGCGGCGATGCTGCTGCTCACTTTCGCGCCGGGGATAAGTCAATCGAAGGCCGATTGTACCGCTCCCGCGAGGCTCGATGACGGCTGGACGGTGTCACGGCCCGAGGAGCAAGGCCTCACCCCCTCACTGATCTGCTCGATCGGGTCGCAACTCGACGCCTGGAAAGAAGCCAATGTCCATGCCGTCGTCGTCGTTCGCCACGGCGCGCTGGTCTATGAGAATTATTTCAGCGGCGAAGACCAGAATTGGGGAAAACCGCTCGGTCGCGTCACGTACAAGGCCGATATGGTGCACGACCTGCGCTCGGTCACGAAAAGCCTGACGTCGCTTGTCGTCGGGGCCGCGGTCGATCGCGGCTGGATTAGGGACCTCGACGCGCCGGTCATGTCGTTTTTTCCGGAATATACCGATCTACGCACGCCAGAGAAGGAGCGGATCTCGCTGCGGCATCTGCTGATGATGTCGACCGGGCTCGTCTGGGACGAGGATACGCCCTATAGCGACCCGGCGAACAACGAAACCCAGATGTACAAGGCGCCCGATCCTTATCGCTACGTGCTCGAGTGCCCGGTCGGCCGTCCGCCTGGGGAGGTTTTCAACTATGTCACCGGCGCGCCCACCCTGCTCGGCGCGGTGCTGCACAAGCTGACGGGCGAAGCGTTCGACGCGCTGGAACGGGAGGTGCTGTTTGAGCCGCTCGGCATCACCAATGTCACGTGGACGCGTTTCGACAATGGCGATCCAATGAGCGGCGGCGGGCTCAGGCTGCGGCCGCGCGACCTGGCGAAGATCGGCCAGCTCGTGCTGGCGCGCGGCCAATGGAAAGGGCAGCAGATCGTTCCGGCGGCGTGGATCGAGCAATCGACAGCGCCGCGGCTGGACGCCTATTCGATGTATTTCTATGGCTACCAATGGTGGCTCGGCCGATCTCTGCTCAATGGCCGCCAGGTCGATTGGATCGCCGGGCGCGGTTTCGGCGGGCAGCGGCTGATCATCGTTCCGAGCGAGGATATCGTGATGGTCGTGATGGCAGGCCGTTACGATAGCTCGCCGCTGCAGGAGATCGCCGCCGTGAATCTGCTTAACCGCGACGTGCTGCCGGCAATCCTCAACTGAGATTCGAGGCGATCGATGCCCCTCCTCCATGAAAAGCGCGGCCATGTGGCAATCATCACGTTGTCGCGGCCGGAGGCGCGCAATGCCTGGGGCGAGGATTACAACGCAGGCTTGAAGGAGCTGCTCCCGCAGCTCGAGGAGGATCGCGACATCCGCGTCGTCATCCTGACCGGCGACGACAAGGGCGGCGCATTCAGCGCGGGCGCCAACATCAAGGACCCGAAAACCCATACCTCGGACTCGATCGCCGCGGCGATCGAGGCGCTGCCGAAACGACGGCGCGAGCAGGCGTTCAACCTGATCACCGATTTCGCCAAACCGGTGATTGCCGCAGTCAACGGCTATGCCGTCGGCATCGGTTGCATCGTCACCTATTGCTGCGACCTGATCGTCGCGTCGGACAAAGCCGAATGGCGGCTGCCGCAGGTGGGCCTCGGCATCTTGCCGGCGCAGGGCGGCACGGTGCGCCTGGCGCGCTGGGTCGGCCGCGGCATCGCCATGCGGGTGGCGATGGGTTTTCCGCTGAAGGCCGAGGAGGCGTTTCGCACCGGGCTCGCGCAATGGCTGGTGCCGCACGACGAGCTGATGGCGAAAGCGATGGAAGTCGCCGAGCACATCGCCGCGCTGCCGCCGCTGGCGACGCGGCTCGCCAAGGAGGCGGTCAATTTTGGGCTCGACGTGCCGCTGCGCGAGGCGGCGAATGCCGACCTCTACCGCTTCATGGCGCTCGAATTGACCGAGGACAAGGCCGAGAGTCACCAGGCTTGGCGCGAGCGGCGCAAGCCGCAGCTCAAGGGACGCTGACCCTCGCGTTAAATTGACACGACGCCGGCGCGTTACCGGCGCAAGATAGGCTTGGCAAATGCAGGAAAGGGAGATTGCCGTGAAGCTAATCTCAAGCATGGTCGTCACTCTCGCGCTGCTCGGCGCAACGGCGACAGCACGCGCCGATTTCAGCAAGGAGACAACGCCCCCCGCCTCGGCGCCGGCGGCGTCGCTCGACGCCGCGCAGGCGAAGATCACGGCCGGCGATTATCGCGGCGCGATCCCGATCCTCACCGATGTCATCAAGGCCAATCCCAACAACGCCGACGCGCTCAACCTGATGGGTTTCAGCCTGCGCAAAACGGGGCAGGCCGACCTCGCCTTGCAGTACTACAACAAGGCGCTGGCGCTGATGCCGAAGCATCTCGGCGCCAACGAATATCTCGGCGAGCTCTATGTCGAGCTGGGCCAGATGGACAAGGCCAGAGAGCGGCTCGCGATTCTGCAGGCGGCGTGCGGCAATTGTCAGCAAGCGCAAGACCTGACGGCGGCGATCAGCAAGGGCCCGGGAACCAAGAGCGGCGCCTGGCGATAAACAGCAAGCCTGGCGCGCCCTATTTCCCCCGGCCCGGGCGTCTGGTACGCTCGGTTGATAAAAAACCTTAACCTATGATCGGGGGAACGCCACGATGACCGACACCACAATTGCGTCCGGGACGCTTTCGGACAGCGAGCATCGCGCGCATCTGCGCCGTGCCGTGATCGCCAGCACGGTCGGCACCACCATCGAGTGGTACGACTTTCTCATCTACAGCACGATGACCGGCTTGGTGTTCGGCAAGGTGTTCTTTTCCGGCTCCGACCCGCTGATCGACACGCTGAAGGCGTTCGGCGTGTTCTTCATCGGCTTTGTCGCGCGGCCGATCGGGGCGGCGATTTTTGGCCATTGGGGCGACCGCATCGGCCGTAAGGCGACGCTGATCGTCACCTTGTTGATGACCGGCATCGCCACGGCCGCGGTCGGCCTGGTGCCGGGCTATGATTCGATCGGACTCTGGGGCGCGGTCATTCTGACCCTGCTCCGCCTCATCCAGGGCATCGGCGTCGGCGGCGAATGGGGCGGTTCGGTGCTGCTGGCGATGGAATGGGCGCGCGGCAACAAAAACCGCGGCTTTATCGCCTCATGGCCGCAATTCGGCGCTCCAGCCGGGTTGTTCCTGGCGAACTTGGCGGTGTTGCTGTTCAGCTGGATTTCCGGCGATCAGTTTTTCGTCTGGGGCTGGCGCATTCCGTTCCTGATCAGCATCGTCATGGTCGGCGTCGGCCTATGGATCCGCCTCGGCATCCTCGAAACCCCAGTGTTTCAGCGCATCCTCGACCGGCAGGAAACGGCGCGGGCGCCGGTCATCGAGGTGTTCAAGCGGCAGCCGGGGACAATCGTGTTGACCGCGCTGTTGCGCCTCGCCGAACAATCGCCCGGCTATATCTTCAACGCTTTCATCTTCACGTACGGCACGACCGTGCTCGGCGCCTCGCGCAACCTCTTGCTTGTCGGCCTGATCGTTACCACCGGGCTTGGCTTCTGCTGGGCGCCGATCGCCGGCGCCTTGTCCGACAAGATCGGCCGGCGGCAGATGTACATCATCGGCTGCATTTTCGTGGCCATCTTCACCTTCGTCTATTTCGCGATGCTCGACACCAAGGACGCGACGATGATCTTCATCGCGGTCGCCCTGTCGTTCATCCCGGTGATGACGATGTACGGCCCGGAGGCAGCGCTGATCGCGGAGGCCTTTACGCCGCGGCTGCGCTACAGCGGCGCCTCGATCGGCTACCAGCTTGCCTCGATCATTGCCGGCGGACCGGCGCCGTTTATCTCGACCTGGCTATTCGCCACCTATCACTCGACGTTCCCGATCGGGATTTACGTGGTGATCTGCGCGGTGATCAGCATCGGCTCGACGCTGCTGTTGCCGGACTACACCAACAAGGACATCTCGACCGAGGCGGGATACGAACCCGCCTTGTAGCGAGCGTCAAAAACGCCGGCGGGGCTGACCCGCCGGCGCGTCCTATCGGTCAGCCAATTTCTGCTGGCTGATACATCTATGATAAGGCGGCGTCGCCGGCCCCCAGATAATTTTCGTTCGGAAAAAGACGAAGAACTCTGGGAGGAACGATATGGCCGCGACAGATGTCGTTAGTGGCGCGTTGTCGGAGTCGGAGCATCGCGCGGAATTGCGCAAGGCGGTGATCGCCAGCACCGTCGGCACGACCATCGAGTGGTACGATTTCCTGCTCTACAGCATCGTCACCCCGCTGGTCTTCGGCAAGCTGTTCTTCCCGCACTCCGATCCGCTGATCGGCGTGCTGGAGGCGTTCTCGATCTATTTTGTCGGCTTTGTCGGGCGGCCGATCGGCGCCTTTATCTTCGGCCATTATGGCGACCGCATTGGCCGCAAGGCGGCACTCATCGCGACCCTGCTAATCACCGGTTTGGCGACTTTCGCGGTTGGGTTTGTGCCGGGCTACGACTCAATCGGCATCTGGGGCGCGGTCCTTCTGACCGTGATCCGCATGATCCAAGGCATCGGCGTCGGCGGCGAATGGGGCGGCTCGGTGCTGTTCTCGATGGAGTGGGCGCGCACCAACAAGCATCGCGGCTTCATCACTTCGTGGCCGCAATTCGGCGGTCCCGCCGGACTGTTCCTCGCCAACATCGCGGTGCTGATCGGCAGCTCGATCGCCGGCGACCAGTTCTTCGCCTGGGGTTGGCGGATCCCGTTCTGGCTCAGCATCATCATGGTCGCGATTGGGCTTTACATCCGCCTCGGCATTCTCGAGACGCCGGTATTCCGCCGGATCGTCGCCGAAGAGCGGGTTGAGCGGGTGCCGGCGATCGAGGTCATGAAGCGCCAGCCGAAACAGGTCTTCCTGGCAATGTTCGCGCGCAGCGCCGAGCAAGGCCCGGCTTACATCTACCTCGCATTCATCTTCGCGTATAACAATCAGGTCATGCACATGTCGCGAGACTTTGTGCTGACCTCGCTGATCTGCGCCGGGCTGCTATCGTTCGTCAGTATTCCGCTCGCGGGCGCTCTGTCCGACCGGTTCGGGCGCAAGCGCGTCTACATCCTCGGTTCGTTGCTGACCGGGATTTACGGCTTCGTCTATTTCGGGTTGTTGAATTCGCTAACCCCGTCGCTGATCGTCATCGCAATCATCGTCTCGTTCATCCCGCACGACATCATGTACGGACCGCAGGCCGCGTTAATCTCCGAACAGTTCACCCCGCGCCTGCGCTACAGTGGAACCTCGATCGGCTACCAGCTCGCCTCGCTGACCGCGGGCGGGCCGGCGCCGCTCATCGCGACGGCGTTGTTCGCCGCCTATCACTCGAGTACGGCCATCGCGGGCTATATCGCCATCACGGCCATCGTCAGCATCGTCGCGACCGCGCTGATGAAGGACTACACCGGCCAAGACATTTCGGAGGAAAGCGCCTGACCGAGGCACCGACGAACGCCGGCGGGGAATAGCGCCGCCCCGCCGGCGTTCTTACGCCGGCAACAGCGTGGTAGTAACCCCAGGCGATGTCACCGCTCAGGATCATCGTGGCCGGCATGGCCGCGCAGTACCCGGTCGGCGGCGTCGCCTGGGACTACCTACAATACCCGATCGGCCTCGCCAAGCTCGGCCACGACGTCGTCTATCACGAAGACACGTGGTGCTGGCCTTACCATCCACGCCAGCGGTCGATGGTCGACGACCCCGCCTATTCGGCGGCCTATCTGCGCGATTTTTTTGCCCGCTACGCGCCGGAGCTGGCCGAGCGCTGGCATTATTTGCATCTGCACGAGACCAGCTGCGGCATGCGCCGCGCCGCCTTCGACGATTTCGCGAGGAGCGCCGATCTCTTCATCAATGTCAGCGGCGGCAGCTTTTTTCCCGACGCGCTGTCGCCCCGGTGTCTCAAACTCTTTCTCGATACCGACCCCGGCTACAACCAGATCATCCTCAGCGAGCGGCCGTCATGGTCGCAGAACGTCGAGCGGTGGTGCGAGGGAGTGCGGGCGCACGACCGTCACTTCACCTATGCCGAGAATTTCGGCGCGCCCGATTGCACGATGCCGTCGGCCGGCATCGCCTGGCGCAAGACACGGATGCCGGTGGTGACCGAGCTGTGGAGGGCGCGGCCGGAAGACCTCGGCCCGGGCTCGCCGTGGGGTACGGTGATGACCTGGAATGTGTTCAAGGGAAAACTCGAATATCGCGGCGTCGAATATCGCGGGAAGGCCGGCGAGTTCGACAAGATCGCCAGGCTGCCGCAGCGGCTAGGACGCAACTTCCGGGTCGCGGTCGGCGGCACCGAGGCACCGCTCGGGGAGCTGGCGGCGCTGGGTTGGGAGGCCGAGGACGGGCCGACGACAACGCTGACGCCAGAGGACTATCAGGACTACATCGCCGCGTCGCGTGGCGAAGTGTCGGTCGCCAAGCACGTCTATGTCGCGCTCAAGACCGGCTGGTTCAGCTGCCGCAGCGCCTGCTATTTGGCGGCGTCGCGGCCGGTCGTCGTGCAAGACACCGGGTTTTCGAATTTCCTCCCGGTCGGACGCGGGCTACATGCGTTTACGACCGAGGACGAGGCCGCATCGGCGATCGAGGCGATTGAGGCCAGCTACGAGAGCGAGATGAAGGCCGCGCGCGAGGTGGCGCTGGCTCATTTCGACGCGCGCCAGGTGTTGTCACGGCTGATCGAGGATGCGTTTTCGCGCTGACTTCCTACGACTTAGGTTCCAAAGAAATAACGCGAACCATCGCCCGGTAAAGCAGATATTCAATCGTCAGCAGGCAACCGACGATTATCGAAAACGGAAACCATTTGAGCGTTCTCAGGCCGAAGAAGTCGGCTAACGGCCACATT
>DASYXG010000054.1:0-18500 GCA_035935235.1 Allostellaceae bacterium | reverse complement strand
ATTGCCTCAACAGCGCCCGTGCCGATTGTTGGTCATTATTTCGGTCGCGGGACGACAGACGGCTTTTCTTGGTTGTGCCTTGTTCTATGCCCGCGCGCGGAAGGTCAGTTCGCTCGTAAAGCTCCGGTTTCGGCTTCAATCAGCGAGCCGCCTCGAAAGCGGCGATGCCGGCCCTATCGTTCCGACACTGCCACGGATGTAGAACATAATAGGAACTTTTGCAACATACGTGATCACAATCCAGCATTGCGACAATGTCATATTTCGAATGTAGCGACACGAGCCGCCGCCGATGAGCGACTTCAAGACGCGTGTCAATGCACCCGCTGGCGGTGGCGCAGGCGGCCGAGATCGGCATCGGAAAGGCGAACCGAGAGATGCGCCGCCTCGCCGTCGTCGCGGCGGCCGAGCACTTCGCCGCGCTCATAGATCCAGGCGAGCGTCTTGCCGTCGGCGAGCGGCACGTCGATGCGCACCGAGCGGGCGGTGCTATCGAGCCGCCGAGCGATCAGCGTGAGGAGGCCATCGCACCCCTCCCCGGTCCGCGCCGACAACGCGACGACTTCCTCGTTGCGCTGGGTCTGGTTGACGAGCGCGTCGCGCGAGGCCTCGTCGAGCAGATCGATCTTGTTGAGTACCTCGATCAGCCCGTCCTCGACCAGCTGGCCAAGGCCGAGATCCCGAAGCACCGCCAGCACATCGGCGCGCTGTGCGGCGCTGTCCGGGTGATGCGCGTCGCGGACGTGGACGACGATGTCGGCCTCGGTAACTTCCTCCAGCGTCGCGCGAAACGCGGCGACGAGATGCGTCGGCAGGTCGGAGATGAACCCGACCGTGTCCGAGAGGATCACGGTCTTGCCGGAGGGCAGGCCGAGCCGCCGCATGGTCGGATCGAGCGTCGCGAACAGCATATCCTCGGCGCCGACGGCCGAGCGGGTGAGCCGGTTGAATAGGGTCGACTTGCCGGCATTGGTATAACCGACCAGAGCCACAACCGGGTACGGGACGCGGCGGCGCGCCTCGCGGTGCAGCGCGCGGGTGCGTTTCACCGCGTCGAGCTCGCGCTTCAACTTGCCGATACGCTCGCCGATCAGGCGGCGGTCGATTTCGAGCTGACTTTCGCCGGGGCCGCCGAGGAAGCCGAAACCGCCGCGCTGACGCTCGAGATGGGTCCACGAGCGCACCAGCCGCGAGCGCTGGTACGACAAAGCCGCCAGCTCGACCTGCAGGCGCCCTTCATGGGTGCGGGCGCGCGCGCCAAAAATTTCGAGGATGAGGCCGGTGCGGTCGATGACCTTGGCCTTCCACTGGCGTTCGAGATTGCGCTGTTGCACCGGCGACAAGGTGCCGTCGATGACGACAAGGCCGATCTTCTTCTCGGCGATCGTTTCGCCGAGGGCTTCGACTCCGCCTTTGCCGATCAGCGTCGCGGGAACCGGCCGGCTGAGGCGAATGATCTCGCCAGAGACGACATCGAGGTTGATCGCCTGTGCCAGGCCGATCGCCTCGTCGAGCCTGGCGTCAAGCGAGCGAGCGGCGCCGTTGGCCGGTTTGCGGCCGGGCGCGGTCTTCAGAGAGGGATGAACAACGAGAGCGCGACCTGTGGTCGCGGTGGCATCATGCTCGGCAATTGTCAGGGCTGATCTTCCTCTCTACCGCCCTCGAACAACTGGATCGGTTGCGCTGGCATGACGGTCGAGATCGCATGCTTGTAGACGAGCTGCGAATGCGCGTCGCGGCGCAGCAGCACGCAGAAATTGTCGAACCAGGTGATAATGCCCTGGAGCTTTACCCCGTTGACGAGAAAGACGGTGACCGGCGTCTTGTTCTTGCGAACGTGGTTCAGAAAAACATCTTGTACGTTCTGGGCTTTATCGGACGTCATTGGTGGCTCCTAAGCTCCACTCTTAGATCGGCCGCGGCAATTGTCCCGGCAGCCGTTCGACTCGTACTCTTACGAAGATGGTCCCGGACCGCCCGATCACAAGCCCTGCAATGCCTGAAAGAAGGCTTCGCCGTCACTGATCGTCAGCGCCGGAGGGAAGCGCGCGAACTCGGCCGCCGCGCCATCGGGGCCGAGCAGAACCGGCACGCAGCCGGCCGCGAGCGCGCATTCCATGTCGATCGCGGTGTCGCCGACGAACCATACCTGCGGGCCGGGTATAATGCCGCTCGGCTGAAGCGCCAGCTCCACCGGGGCAGGATGGGGCTTATCGGTATGGGTGTCGCCGGCGCCGACAATGGCGCCAAACAGCGGGGACCAGCCGAGATGCGCAACCTCGTTGCGCAGCACGGCGCCAGTCTTGTTGCTGACGACGGCGAGATAATGGCCTTCCGTGGCGAGCCGTCGCAGCATCGCCTCACGGCCAGGCAGAGCCGTCAGGCGCTCGAGATGAATGGCGCGGAAGCGGTCGAGATAGATTTGCTGCGCTTCCTGCCAGCGCTCGCCAAATATCACCGGGAACGCCTCGCGCAGCGATAGGCGGACGCGTTCGCGTGTCTCGTCGATGGTCCACAAGGGCCGCTCCATCGCCGCCATCAGGAAATTCAGCGCGTCGTGGATCGTCGCCCAGCTGTCGACCAGCGTGTTGTCCCAGTCGAAAATGATCGCGCGCGGCCGAGAGAGCGAGAGGCTCATCCGATGCCCGTCGCGTGTGCGTCATAGGCGGCGCGGAGCTTGCGGGTGAGCGGCCCGGGCCTGCCGTCGGCGACCGTGTCGCCGTCGATCGAGACCACCGGGAGCACATCCGCGGTGGTGCTAGTCAGGAAGGCCTCGCGCGCGAATTTCGCTTCGGCAACGGTGAAGGCGCGCTCGACAAACTCGTACCCCTCGCGCCGGATGATCTCGATCAGCGCCTGCCGGGTGACCCCGTTCAAGATCGCGTGGTCGATAAACCGGGTAACGACCTGATTGCCGCCGGTGACAATCCAGGCGTTGGTCGAGGTGCCTTCGGTAATGCGGCCCAGCGGATCGACCTGCCAGGCCTCGTAGGCGCCAGCTTCGCGCGCCTGCTGCTTGCCCAGGACGTTGGCGACGAGTGCCACGGACTTGATGTCGCAGCGCTGCCAGCGAATGTCGGGGATGGTGATGACGGCGACCCCCTCCTCCCACAGCTTCGGATTGGGCGGGCGAGCGCGCCGCGCGGTGACGACGACGACCGGCCGCGCCGCCTTGGGAAACGCGTGATCGCGTGGGGAAATGCCGCGGGTGATCTGCAGATAGACGATGCCGTTATCGACGCCGTTGCGGCGGACGACCTCGCGCAGCACGACCCCAAGCGGGCCATCGCCGATCGCGCCCTCGATGCGCAGCTCGGCGAGCGAGCGGCGCAGGCGCTTCAAATGCAGCGCCTCGTCGAGCAAACGGCCGCCGCGAACCGCGATCACCTCGTAGACGCCATCGGCGAACTGGTAGCCGCGATCCTCGATATGCACCGCCGCGTCGCGATGCGGGCGGTAGCTGCCATCGACATAGGCTATGCGAGACATCGAGCCTCGCCGGTCGTCGGCACGGTCATCCGGTGCCGGTCTTGAGCGGGCGGTCGTTGAACAGCACCCCGAGCGATTTGAGCTTGCGGTGCAAAGCGGACCGCTCCATCCCGACAAAGTGCGCGGTGCGTGAAATGTTGCCGCCGAACCGCGTCACCTGCGCCAGCAGGTATTCGCGCTCGAACACCTCGCGTGCGTCGCGCAGCGGCAGGGTCATGATCTCGCTGCCCTTGTCCCATTTGACCACGGTTGGCGCGATCGCGGTGATGTCGTTGGGTAGCATGTCGGCATGGACCGGCTCGCGCGGGTCACCCGGCGCCATGATCAGCAACCAATCGACCACGTTGCGCAGCTGGCGCACATTGCCCGGCCACGGATAGGCCTGGAGCGCCGCCAAGGCGTCCTCGCCGATCTCTCGCGGCGGCAGGCGCGCGGCCTCGGCTCCACGCTCGATGAAGTGACGCGCCAGCAGCGGGATGTCCTCGCGACGCTCGCGCAGCGCCGGCACACGGATCGGCACGACGCTCAGCCGGTAATACAAATCCTCGCGGAAGCGGCCAGCGGCGATCTCGGCGGAAAGATCGCGATTGGTCGAGGCCACGACGCGGACGTCGACCTCGACGCGATGCGAGCCCCCGACCCGCTCGAAAGTCTGTTCCTGCAGCACGCGGACGATCTTGCCCTGGGTCTCCAAGGGCATGTCAGCGACCTCGTCGAGGAACAAGGTGCCGCCATGCGCGCGCTCGAACGTGCCGATCTTGCGCGGCGCGCCATCGATCGCGGTTTCGCTGCCGAACAGCTCGAGTTCGAGCCTGTCGGGGTGCATCGTCGCGCAGTTGATCGCGACGAACGGTCCGCGCGAGCGCCGCGAATGGGCGTGGAGCAGCCGGGCAACCACCTCCTTGCCGACACCCGGAGCGCCCGAGATCAGCACCCGGCTGCCGGTCGGCGCGACGCGATCGATCTGCTGACGCAGCTGGCTCGCCGCGCCGGAGATGCCGACAAGGTCGATCTGGCCGCCGGCGCGCAGCCGCAACTCCTCGTTTTCGCGACGCAGCAGCGCCGTCTCGATCGCGCGCTGCACGATGAGCAGCAGGCGGTCGGACTTGAACGGCTTTTCGATGAAGTCGTAGGCGCCGATCTTGATCGCCTCGACCGCCGTCTCGATGGTGCCGTGACCGCTGATCATCACCACCGGCACGGACGGCATCTCGCTGCGCAGCTGCCTGAGGATCTCGATCCCATCGAGTTCGCTGTCCTGCAACCAGATGTCGAGGATGATGAGGGTCGGCTGCCTCGCCCGCAGCTCCTGCATCGTCTCGGTGCTGTTGGCGGCCTCGCGGGTGGCGTAGCCCTCATCCTTGAGCACGCCGCCGATCAGCATGCGGATGTCGGCCTCGTCGTCGACGATCAGAATGTCATGCGCCATGCGCGGCTTCGCTCAAATCGGCGCCCATCTCCACATCGGCGCGGGCAGCGCTGCGCGCTTCGGTCACGAACACCAGCCGCACCCGTGCGCCAGACGGCTCCGCATCTTCCAGCAGCAACTCACCCTGATGATCTTCCATGATCTTTTTGACGATGGCGAGACCCAACCCAGTACCCTTCGCCCGCGATGTCACGTAGGGCTCGGTGAGGCGCTCGCGTCCGCGCTTCGGCAGGCCCTTGCCGTTATCCTCGACCGTGACGACGACGCGGCCAGCGGATTGTTCGACCGCGACCGAGATCTGCCCGGGCGGGTTCGGCCCACTCTCGAGAACGCGCGCCTCGATCGCCTCGACCGCGTTCTTGACAATGTTGATGAGAGCCTGGCCGGCGAGTCTGCCATCGCAGCGCACCATGAGCGGCCGGGCGGCGAAACGCATCGTGAAGGCGATATCGGAATGCGCGGTGCGTTCGAGGAAGACAGCGCGCTCGACAATCGCAGTCAAATCCTCTGGCTTCAACACCGGGGCCGGCATCCGCGCGAATGATGAGAATTCGTCGACCATGCGGCCGATATCCTCAACGTGGCGGATGATCGTATCGGTGCAAATGCGGAAGGTTTCCGGATCTTTTTTAATCTCCTTGAGATAGTTGCGCCGCAGGCGCTCGGCCGAGAGCTGGATCGGGGTCAGCGGGTTCTTGATCTCGTGAGCGATGCGGCGGGCAATATCGGCCCACGCCGCCTTGCGTTGCGCCGAGAGCAATTCGGTGATGTCGTCGAAGGTGACGACGAACCCGCCAATCCCTTCCTCATCCTGCTCGGCGGCGATGCGCACCAGGAGCGTGCGCGTGCTGTTGCGGCCGCTGATCTGCACCTGGCCTTGAGCGACGCGATCGGGTCGGCGGGCCGCTTGTTCAAGCAGCTCCGCCATCTCGGGCACGACTTCGGCGAGATCCTCGCCGATCGACGCGTCGAGATCGACGCCGAGCAAGGTCGAAGCCGAGCGGTTGGGCAGGTGAACGCGACCGACCGGATCAAGGCCGATGACGCCGGCGGTGACACCGGTCAGTACCGTCTCGGTAAACCGCCGGCGTTCGTCGAGCTGCTTGTTGGCTTCGATCAGCTCCTGCTGCTGACTTTGGATCTGATCCGTCATCCGATTGAAGGCGCGGCTGAGCAACACCATCTCGTCGTCTTTTTCGCCTTCGGGCACGCGAATAGACAGGTCGCCCGCCCCTACCCTTTCCGCGGCGACCATCAAATGGCTGATCGGATCGGCAAGCTGGGTGGCGAAATTGATCCCGATCACCACGGCAGCGGCGAGGAACAGCATCGCCACCAGAATGAAGATGACCGAGAAGGTGATCTGCAGCCCGGCGCGCTTGCCTTCAAGCTGAGCATATTGCGCGGCGGCGAGCTGGGTCTCGTTGCGATGGGCGAGGACCTTCGGCTCCAGGAACCGTCCAACATAGAGATAAAGACCACTGAATCCGCCGAGGCTGACGAGCGCGCGCACCCGCTCCTCTTGGTCGTCAGTCATGATGACGACCTCGCCTTGATCCGCGCGATGCAGCGCCTCTTGCCCGACATCCTCGAAGCCCAGGGCGAAGACGAGCCCGGTGCGCGCGACCATGGTCCCCTTGCTATCGAGCACGGCCGCCTCGGTGAGGCCGCGCATCGAGGCCTGGATGGTCAGCGCCTGCACCAGATCCTGCGGGCTGATGACCATCGTCGCCGCATACTGGTTGAGGGCATTTGCCATCCCCAGCGCGTCGGCGCGGATCGCTTGCTGGTGTTCCTTGACGTAGGCGTCGGCAACCTCGACCGATTCCGAGATCGCGGTTCGCACCTTGTCGCTGAACCAACTTTCGATGCCGAAGCTAAAGAACAGATAGGAGAACACCGCGACGATGATCGTCGGCGTCACTGCAATCAGGCTGAACAGCACGACGAGCCGCACCTGAAGCCGGGAGCCGGCCAGGCCGCGCCGCCTTCCCGCCCAGACGTCGATCAGGCGCTTCGCCACCAGCGCGGCAAGCGCTAGCAACAGCACCAAATCGAGATTCAGGAGCGACAGGACGACAACGGGACGCGGGCCGAATGGCGGCGCCCCCGTCAAGGCCAGATAGGTGGCGATACCGGACAGCAATGCCGCAACCGCCAAGACGATGGCGATCTTGCGGCGCAATCCAGTCCGGCCAGCCCAGCTTCCTACCTGCTGCGCCACGCTCATTCAGCGTTCCCTACCGTCGCAGCGACCTACCGGGCACTAAGAGCATGGTCCAAGGCCGGTGCAGCAACCCGCTATTTTAGGCCGCGCACGACTGGGATGTCCAATTCGCGGATTTTCTTGCGCAGGGTATTCCGGTTGAGGCCGAGTACGTGGGCGGCCTTGATCTGGTTGCCGCGGGTCGCGACCAGGGTGGCGACGATCAGCGGGCGCTCGATCTCGCGCAAAATCCGGTCGTAGAGTCCGGCCGCCGGCATCTCGCCCTTATGGGCGACGAAATAGTCATTGATGTGCCGTTCCACCGCGGCGCCGAGCCCCTCGTCATTGCTGGTCTCGATCGCCACCGAGGCCGGCGCCGAGGCAAGTTCCGCCTCGATCACGTCAACGCCAATGACTTCCTGCGAATAAAGCGCCGATAGGCGCCGCACCATGTTTTCCAGCTCGCGCACATTGCCCGGCCAGCGATAGTTGCGCAGGCGTTCCATCGCCGAGTCGTCGAGCATTTTGGCCGGCAGGCCTTCCTTCGCCGCCTGCGCCGCGAAATGGCGCACCAGCGCCGGAATATCGGCGGTTCGCTCGCGCAGCGGCGGGATGCGGATCGGCGCGACATTGAGCCGATAGAACAAATCCTCGCGAAAGACGCCCTGGCGGATCAGTTGCGACAGGTCGCGGTGGGTCGCCGCGATGATGCGACTATCAGCCCGAATCGGCGCGCGGCCGCCGACCGAGGTGTACTCGCCCTCCTGCAACACGCGCAGCAGCCGCGTTTGCGCCTCGAACGGCATGTCGCCGATCTCGTCGAGGAACAGGGTGCCGCCCTTGGCCTGTTCGAAGCGGCCGGCGCTGCGCTGGGCGGCGCCGGTAAAGGCGCCGCGCTCGTGGCCGAAAAGCTCGCTCTCGATCAGCTCGCGCGGGATCGCCGCCATGTTGATCGCGACGAACGGGCCGGAACGGCGCTTGCCGAAATCGTGCAGCGCGCGGGCGACAAGCTCCTTGCCAGTACCGCTCTCGCCGGTGATCAGCACACTGAGATCGGTGCCCATCAGCCGGGCGATCGCACGGTAAATCTCCTGCATCGCCGGCGAGCGGCCGATCAGCGGCAACTGCTCGTCGTCGACCTCATCATCATCCGGCGCGGTCGGCGGCGCCGAGAGCGCCCGCTCGACGACACTGACCAACTCGCGCAGATCGAACGGCTTTGGCAGGTACTCGAAGGCGCCGCGTTCGGTTGCCTTTACCGCGGTGAGCAGCGTGTTCTGCGCGCTCATCACAATGACCCGCAGTTCCGGGCGCAATTTCTTGATGCGCGGGATCAGATCGAGGCCATTTTCGTCGGGCATGATCACGTCGGTGATGACGAGATCGCCTTCGCCCTCGGCGATCCAGCGCCACAGGGTCGCGGCGCTGCCGGTCATGCGCACTTCATGGCCCAGCCGGGCCAGAGCCTGATTCAATACCGTACGGATCGCACGGTCGTCGTCAGCTACCAGTATCGTTGCGCTCATCACCCAGACTGTCCTGTCGGCTATCCTTGGGGACCACCGGCAAAAACACCCGAAAAACCGTGCGCCGCGGCTGGCTGTCGAACTCGATAATCCCGCCGTGGTCGCCGATCACCTTGGCCACCAGTGCAAGACCAAGGCCAGTTCCGTTTCGCTTGGAGGTGACGAAGGGATCAAAAAGGTGCGCGCGCAAGTCTTCGGGTATCCCAGGGCCGTTATCGGCGACGGAAACCATCAGCGGCAATTGCAGCGGTGGCCCGCCATTGCGGGTGGTCAGCCGCCGGCCATGGCGATAGCCGGTCGCGAGCACGATCTCGCCACCTTTGGCCGGGCTGGCCTCTGCCGCGTTCTTGATCAGATTGAGAAATACCTGAACCAGGAGGTCGCGGTTACCGTGGACCAGCGGTAACGACGGGTCGTAATCCTCGGCGAAGTGCACATGCCGCGCAAAACCCGATTGCGCGATGCGGCGCACACGCTCCAATACCTCGTGGATGTTGACCCCGCCGCGGGTAAACGGCTGATGATCGGAAAACGCCTCCATTCGATCGACCAGGGCAACGATCCGGTCGGTCTCGTCGCAGATGAGCTGGGTCAGTTGGCGCGCCGAATCGTCGGCGTCCTGCTCGAGAAGCTGCGCCGCGCCGCGAATGCCGGACAGCGGGTTCTTGACCTCATGGGCCAGCATCGCCGCCATCGCCGTCATCGAGCGCGCGGCGTTGCGGTGCGTGAGCTGGCGATCCATCTGGTCGGCGATTGCCCGCTCGTGCAGCGTGAGCACCAACAAATCGGCCCCCTCACCAGCGAGCGCGCCCTGGATCGTGACCGGGCGAGCCGGCAGGCGCGGCCCCTCCAGCAGCACGTCGTACTCGGCGATCGAGCCGCCGTTGCGCCACACCGCCTCGACCAATCCGAAAAGCGGGCTGTTGGCCACGACAAATTCGCTGAGCGGAACACCCTGAAGCGCCGCGGCGCCGATGCCCAGAAACTGTTCGGCGGCCGGATTGACGAAGCGCACCGCTCCGCCGCGATCGAGTGCGATGACCGGATCGGGAAGCGCGGACAGCACCAGCGCCGGATCAAGCTTGGCGCCTTCGCCCGGTGTCCACGCCATGGTCATGCCGCCTCGCGTTCGACGAGTGGCTCGTAAAACGCCCGGATCAAGCCGCGGACGGCGCTCGGGTCGACGGTCTGGTTGACCGCGGCACGGAATTCGGCCGACCCCGGCAAACCCTTGGAATACCAACCGACATGCTTGCGCGCGATCTTCACGCCGACATCAATGCCGTAGTGCACCAACATAGCTTCGTAATGCGCGCTAAGCGTCGCGTACTGACTGGCCAGCGGGGGATCTGGCACGCGCCGGCGGCTCTTCACCCACTCGATGACCTGGGCAACGAACCACGGACGCCCATAAGCGCCGCGGCCGATCATCACCCCATCGGCGCCGCTTTCCGCCAGCGCGCGTTCGGCGTCGTCGAGGCTGTTGATATCGCCATTGGCGATGACCGGGATCGAAATCGCCTCCTTCACCTCGCGGATGAAACGCCAATCGGCGCTGCCGGCGAACATCTGGTTGCGCGTGCGCCCATGCACGGTGACCATGCGGATGCCACAGGATTCGGCGATCTTCGCCAGGCGTGGCGCGTTGCGGTTCTTGTCGTCCCAGCCGGTGCGCATCTTCAAGGTCACCGGTAGCTCAACTGCCTTCACCGTCGCCTCGAGGATGCGCGCGGCATGAAGCTCGTCGCGCATCAGCGCCGAGCCGGCGTGGCCATTGACCACCTTTTTCACCGGGCAGCCGAAATTAATGTCGATGATGCTGGCGCCGCCATCGGCGTTGAGTTTCGCCGCCTCCGCCATCACCTCGGGTTCGCAGCCGGCGAGCTGCACCGCCATCGGCTGTTCCTCGGCGCAGGTCTTTGCCATGGTCAGCGACTGGCGGGTTTCCCGGATCGCCGCCTGGCTCGCGATCATCTCCGAGACGACAAGCCCCGCCCCGCTCGCCTTTACGACGCGACGGAACGGCAGGTCGGTAACACCCGACATCGGCGCCAGGATCACCGGGTCCCGGAGGGTGACTGAACCAATGCGAATGCTCATTGAAGCGGCAATTTACCAAGTTGCATGTTTTTTAGGCAGACATTCTATGCGAAACATTTGTGCACTGCAACATAAGTGACAAAAAGTCGCGCACTGCAACCTTCATGGTAGTTTAGCCCATGGGCTCGACTTTCGCTCTGGTATTGGCGGCGGGGCGCGGCACGCGCTTTGGCGGTACGCTGCCAAAGCAGTACCTGCCGCTGGGCGGATCGAGCGTATTGCGTCATGCGGTGAGCGCCTTTGCGGGACATTCGCGCATCGACGGGGTGGTAGTGACGATCCGCCCAGAAGACCGCGAATCGTACGACCGCGCTGTTGCCGGCCTCGATTTGCTGCCCCCGGTCGCCGGTGGGGCCGAGCGCCAAGACTCGGTGAGGCTTGGGCTTGAAGCGCTGGCGGCGCATCGCCCGGAACGAGTGCTGATCCATGACGGCGCGCGGCCGTTTCCCGGTGCCGCGATAATCGATCGTGTCCTCGGCGCGCTCGACCGGGCGCCGGCGGCGATCCCTGGCCTACCGCTCGGCGATACGATCAAGCGGGTGAGCGGCGACACGATTACCGGGACCGTCGACCGCACCGGGTTGTGGCGGGTGCAGACGCCGCAGGGATTTCACTTCACTTCTATCCTCGAAGCGCATCGCGCGGCGGCTGGGAGGGCGCTGACCGACGATGCCGCCGTCGCCGAGGCGGCCGGCATCGCGCCGCTGATCGTCGCCGGGAACGAGGCGAACCTGAAGGTGACGACGACTGACGACCTCGCCGCTGCGGAGCGGCTGATCGCGGCCCGGCAGGGCGACATCCGCGTCGGTCAAGGCTTCGACGTGCACCCATTCGGGCCCGGCGACAGCCTGATGGTGTGCGGCGTGAAAATCCCGCACAGCGCCGGCGTCGTCGGTCATTCCGATGCCGATGTCGGGTTGCACGCGCTGACCGACGCGATCCTCGGCGCGATCGGCGCCGGCGATATCGGCATGCACTTCCCGCCGAGCGACCCGCAGTGGAAGGGCGCCAGCTCGGACCGCTTTCTCGCGCATGCCGTAGGGCTGGTGCGCGCCAAGGGCGGCAGCATCGCCGCGCTCGACGTCACCATCATCTGCGAGCGACCGAAGATCGGGCCGCATCGGGCGGCGATGGTCGAGCGTATCGCCGCGATTTGCGGAATGGCGGCCGACCGGGTCAGCGTCAAGGCGACGACGACCGAGAAGCTCGGCTTCACCGGGCGCGGCGAAGGCATCGCCGCCCAGGCGGTCGCCACGGTGCGGTTGCCGCTCTGAGAAATCCTGGCCTGCCGCTGTCGCATCCCGCGGCACTGATCGCGAGCGGGTTCGGCATCGGCCTGCTGCCGGGGGCGCCCGGGACCTGGGCGTCGCTCGCGGGCCTGCCCTGCGCCTGGCTGATCCACGGCACCGGTGGGGCACCCGCGCTCGCGGTCGCGACGGCCGCGGCGTTTCTCATCGGGTGGTGGGCGGCGGCGCGGGTTACGGCGACAACAAGGGCCAGCGACCCGGGCTGGGTCGTCATCGACGAGATCGCTGGGCAATGGCTGGTACTGTTGGCGGCGCCGCAGCGGCTATGGCTGTATGTCGCGGCCTTTATCGCCTTCCGTGTATTCGACATCTGGAAGCCGTTTCCGGTGTCGTGGTGCGACCGCAACATCAAAGGCGGGTGCGGCATCATGCTCGACGATGTCGTGGCCGCGCTCTACGCTTTGATCCTCGTCGTCATCGCCGAAGGGTTAGCCGGTGTTCGACCGTGAGACCATTGATCTAGCGGCCGCGGTGCTCGAAGCCTGCCGCAAGCGCGGCTGGCGCGTCGCGACAGCGGAAAGCTGCACCGGCGGGCTCGTCGCCGCAGCTTTAACGGCGATTCCCGGTGCGTCGGATGTGGTCGATCGCGGTTTCGTCACCTACTCGAACAAATCCAAGACGGAGTTGCTCGGCGTACCCGAGGCGACGCTTGCCACGCACGGCGCGGTCAGCGGCGAGACCGCGTTGGCGATGGCGCAGGGCGCGGTCTCACGCGCCGCGGTCGATCTCGCGGTCTCGGTCACCGGGGTAGCGGGACCTGGCGGCAGCAGCGCCGAGAAGCCGGTTGGCCTCGTTCATTTGGGAGTAGCGGCAAAAAGCGGCGGCCATAGCGAACGGCGCATTTTCCCCGGCGACCGGACGGAGATCAGGCGGGCCGCGACGGTTCTGGCGCTCGAAATGCTGCTGGCCGAAGCGCGCGGCTAGGCCGTGGCCCCTGCCCCGTCGGGCGCGGGCGATCCATAGAGTTGTTTGGCGCGACCTTCGAAAGCGGCGACCATGCGCTTGACCGCCTCGCCGAACAGCACCTCGATGACCTTTTGTAAGAGGCGCGACTTGAATTCGAAATCGACAAAGAAATCGATCCGGCAGCCGCCCGGCACGCGCTCGAAGGTCCAGTGGTTGTTGAGATAGCGGAATGGACCCTCGGCATAGGTGACGTCGATCCGACCGGGCGGGTCGAGCTGTACCCGCGAAGTGAAGCGCTCGCGGATCATCCGGAAACCGATGACGAGGTCGGCGTTGATGAAATCGGCGCGGCGCTCGCGGATGCGCGCGGCGACGCACCAGGGCAGGAATTCGGGATAGCGCTCGATATCGGCGACGAGCGCGTACATCTGTTCGGGTGTGTAGGGCAGCACCCGCTGTTCGGCGTGGGTCGGCATCTCGGCTAGGAAAGTGAGGCGGCGCGCGCCGCCTTCAAGCGCGCGAAATCGTCGCCGGCATGGTACGACGAGCGGGTCAGCGGCGATGCCGACACCATCAGAAACCCCTTGCCCAGCGCCTGACGGCGATAGGCATCGAACTCGTCCGGGGTCACGAAGCGGTCGACCGCGTGATGCTTTGGCGTCGGCTGGAGGTATTGGCCGATGGTGAGGAAATCGACCTGGGCCGAGCGCAGATCGTCCATCACCTGCAGCACCTCGGATTTATCCTCGCCGAGGCCGACCATGATCCCGGATTTGGTGAACATCGCCGGATCGATGCGCTTCACCTCATCGAGGAGCCGCAGCGAGGCGAAGTAGCGCGCGCCGGGCCGCACCTCCGTGTAGAGCCGCGGCACGGTTTCGAGATTGTGGTTGAGCACGTCGGGCCGGGCGGCGACGACGGTCTCGATCGCGCTGTCCTTGCGCAAAAAATCGGGGACCAGCACCTCGATCGTCGTGTCGGGCGCGGCGGCACGGATCGCGGCGATGGTGCGGGCAAAATGCCCGGCGCCGCCGTCGTCGAGATCGTCGCGGTCGACCGAAGTGACGACGATGTGCGCGAGGCCGAGCTTACCGACCGCCTCGCCGACGCGCTCTGGCTCGTGCGGGTCAAGAGTGTCGGGACGGCCGGTGGCGACATTGCAGAAGGTGCAGGCGCGGGTGCAGACAGCGCCAAGGATCATCACCGTCGCATGCTTGTCCTTCCAGCACTCGCCGATATTGGGGCAGGCCGCCTCTTCGCAGACGGTGTGGAGGTTGTGCTCGCGGATGAGCCGGCGGGTGGCCTGGTATTCGGGCGACACCGGCGCCTTGACCCTGATCCAAGGCGGCTTCCTGGGACTCGGATTGTCGGGCAACCGGGCCTTCTCAGGGTGCCGCAGCGGCGCAGCAACGGCTGTCATTGCGAGGAGCCATCAGGGGACGAAGCAATCTCGTGCCGGGTGCGCAAGTTCATTGAGATTGCTTCGCTTCGCTCGCAATGACGAGTTGGGATTCTAGAAGTGGAGGGCGCGGCCATAAGCGTCAAGCACGCTCTCGTGCATCGCCTCGGAGATTGTCGGATGCGGAAAGATCGTCCGCATCAGCTCGGATTCGGTGGTTTCGAGCGTCTTGGCGATGGTGTAGCCCTGGATCAGCTCGGTGACCTCGGCGCCGACCATGTGCGCGCCGAGAAGCTCGCCGGTCTTGGCGTCGAACACGGTCTTGACCATGCCCTCGGGCTCGCCGAGCGCGATCGCCTTGCCGTTGCCGATAAACGGGAAGTGCCCGACCTTGACCTCGTATCCCTGGTCGCGCGCGGCCTTCTCGGTGAGCCCGACGCTGGCGACCTGCGGCCGGCAATAGGTGCAGCCGGGGATGTTGCGCAGGTCGAGCGGGTGGACGCCATTGACCCCGGCGATGTGCTCGACGCAGATGACGCCCTCGTGCATCGCCTTGTGCGCCAACCAGGGCGGGCCGACCAGATCGCCGATCGCGTAAACCCCCGGCTCGCCGGTGCGCAGCCATTCGTCGGCGACGACGTGGGCGCGCTCGACCTTGACCCCGGTGCCTTCGAGCCCGATCCCTTCGACATTGCCGACGATGCCGACCGCCGAGATCACCCGGTCGACGGTGATGTCGAACGCCTTATCCTTGGTCTCGATATGGGCGGCGACATTGTCCTTATGCCGGGTCAACACCTTCACCGCGGCGCCGGTGTGGATGGTGATGCCCTGCTTCTCGAAAGCCTTGCGGGCGAAGGCGGAAATCTCCTCGTCCTCGACCGGGAGCACGCGGTCGAGCACCTCGACGACGGTCACCTCGGCGCCCATGTCGCGGTAGAAGCTGGCGAACTCGATGCCGATCGCGCCAGAGCCGACGACCAGGAGCGATTTGGGCATCGCCGGCGGGACCATCGCCTCCTTGTAGGTCCACACCAGCTTGCCGTCGGGTTCCAGGCCGGGCAGCGAGCGGGCGCGCGCGCCGGTGGCGAGGATGATGTGCTTGGCTTCGATGTCGGCGATTTGTTTGCCGTCCTTGGTGACGGCGATCTTGCCCCTTCCGGCCAGCTTCCCCTCGCCCATCACGACGGTGACCTTGTTCTTGCGCATCAGAAAGCCGACGCCGTTCGACAGCTGCTTGGCGACGGCGCGTGAGCGGGCGACGACCTTGGCGGCGTCGAAGCTGATATTGTCGGCAGACAGGCCGAAATCGCCGGCGTGCTGCATCAGGTGGTAGATTTCCGAGGTGCGCAGCAGCGCCTTGGTCGGGATACAGCCCCAGTTGAGGCAGATGCCGCCAAGATGCTCGCGCTCGACGACGCAGGTCTTCATGCCAAGCTGGGCCGCGCGGATCGCCGCAACATAGCCGCCTGGCCCGCCGCCGAGGATCACCAGATCGTAGCTGTCTGCCATGGCCGCGAGCTTACAGCAGCATCCGCGACGGTTCGTCGATCAGCTTCTTGAACGCGGCGAGGAATTGCGCGCCGACCGCGCCGTCAACCGCGCGATGATCGCACGAGATGGTGCAGGTCATAACGGTCGCGATCGCGAGCTGGCCGTTTTTGACGACGGGGCGGGGCGCGCCCTGGCCGACCGCGAGGATGCAGCCCTGCGGCGGGTTGATCACCGCGGCGAACTCGCGGATGCCGTACATGCCGAGATTGGAAATCGAAAACGTCCCGCCCTGGAACTCCTCGAGCTTCAGCTTGCCGGCGCGGGCACGCGCGGCGAGATCCTTGCTCTCGGCGGCGATCTGCTGCAGCCCCTTCAAGTCGGCGCCGCGGATGATCGGGGTGATAAGGCCGTCGTCGAGCGCCACCGCCATCGCGATGTCGGCGCGCTCCCACAGGATGATCGCGTCGTCGGACCATGAGGCGTTGGCCGCCGGCACCTGGCGCAGCGCCAAACCCGCGGCGCGGATGACGAAATCGTTGACCGAGAGGTTGAGGTTCAGGTCGCCGTCGTTCAGCACCTTGCGAATGCGCAACAGCTCGTCGATCTCGCAATCGATGGTCTCGTAAAAATGCGGGACATTCTGTTTCGACTCGGTGAGCCGACGGGCAATGACCCGCCGCATCTGGCTGTGCGGCTTTTGCGTGAAGGACGGGTCACCGGTAACCGGGGTGAACGGCGCGGGTTGTGGCGGCCGCGCCGCGGGCGTTTGGATCGGCGCTCGCGTTATCGGAGCCGGGCCACGCGCCAGCGCCGCGTCGATATCCGCCTTGACGATGCGGCCCTGCGGACCGGAGCCCTTGATCGTCGCGAGGTCCAGCCCCGCCTGGGCCGCCATGCGGCGGGCCAAGGGGCTAGCGAAGATGCGGTCGCCGCTCGGTGTTGGCGCGGGCGGCGGCCCCTCACCCGCCGCCGGGCTAACGCCCGTCGCCACCCTCTCCCCGCTCGCGGGGCGAGGGGCTGACGCGGTGTCGGCCGTACCGTTGCCGCGCGAGGGCTGCGGAGTTGCGGGCTTCGCCTCGGCAGCGGGCGCTGGTGCTGCCGCGCCAACATCACCGATGGCCGAGGCGTCCTCACCCTCTTCGAGCAGCACGGCGATCGGCTGGTTGACCTTGATGCCCTGCGCGCCCTCGGGGACGATGATCTTGCCCAGCCGGCCTTCGTCGACCGCCTCGTACTCCATCGTCGCCTTGTCGGTCTCGATCTCGGCGATGACGTCGCCGGAATGAACCTCGTCGCCTTCCTTCTTCAGCCAGCGCGCGACACTGCCCTCGGTCATCGTCGGCGACAGTGCCGGCATGAGAATTTGAATGGGCATCGGACTAACTCGTCATTGCGAGGAGCGCCGAGCGCGACGCGGCAATCTCCCGCCACAGGAAACCCCCGCTGAAGGAGATTTCTTCGCTACGCTCGCAATGACGTATCTCATCGATACGTCACTTCACGCGCGGCGGCGACGATGTCGGCGACCTGCGGCACAGCGAGCTGTTCGAGATTGGCGGCGTAGGGCAACGGCACGTCCTTGCCGCTGACCCGCCTCACCGGTGCGTCGAGCCAGTCGAAGCATGCCTCCATCATCGCGGCGGCAAGTTCCGAGCCGATGCCGGCAAAGGGCCAACCCTCCTCGACCGTGACGAGGCGGTTGGTCTTCTTCACCGAGGCGGCGACGGTCGCGCCATCGAACGGCCGCAAGGTGCGCAGATCGATCACCTCGGCCGAAATGCCGTCCTTGGCCAGTTCCTCGGCGGCTTCGAGCGCCAGCTTCACCATGCGCGAGAAGGCGGTGATAGTGACGCGCTCGCCCTCGCGAGCGACCCGCGCCTTGCCGATCGGCACGAGAAACTCCGGGTCCTCGGGCACCGGGAAGCTCTCGCCGTAGACCAGCTCATGCTCGAGGAAGACGACCGGGTTCGGGTCGCGGATCGCCGATTTGAGCAGGCCCTTGTGGTCGGCGCCGGTATAGGGCGCGACGACCTTGAGGCCGGGCACGTGGGCATACCAGCTGGCGTAACATTGCGAGTGCTGGGCGGCGACACGAGAGGCAATCCCGTTGGGGCCGCGGAAGACGATGGGACACGCCATCTGCCCACCCGACATGTAGCGCGTCTTGGCCGCCGAATTGACGATCTGGTCGATCGCCTGCATCGCAAAGTTGAAGGTCATGAACTCGACGATTGGCCTCAGACCGGCGAAGCTGGCGCCGATACCGACCCCGGCGAAGCCCTGCTCGGTAATCGGCGTGTCGATGACGCGCCGCGGGCCGAATTCCTGCAGCAGGCCCTGACTGACCTTGTAAGCGCCCTGGTACTCGGCGACCTCCTCGCCCATGAGGAACACGCTGTCGTCGCGCCGCATCTCCTCGGCGATGGCGTCGCGCAGCGCCTCGCGCACGGTGATCGTCGCAGTGGCGCCCGAATATTGCGGCTCTCCCGAGGGCGCCGGGGCTGCCGAGGGCTGCGGTGGCGGCTCGACGCTACGCGCCATCGGTGAATGCGAGGGTTCGGGATGCGGTCGCGCCTCCGCGGGCAGAGGCGCAGGCTTGACCTCGCGCGGCGATGGCGCCGCGCTGACATCCTCTCCGTTGCTG
>DASYXG010000053.1:0-1839 GCA_035935235.1 Allostellaceae bacterium | reverse complement strand
AGCCCGCGTGAATCGAAGATCGGCTTTGAGACCCGCACCCCGACCCCGTTCGGCGAGGCGCGCACGGTCATGGAGTTTGACTGGGCCGGCTCGACCGGTTTCGCCCCGGGCGGCGGCAACCCGGCCGCGATCAGCGACAATCTGGTCCCGCGCTTGCGCTATGCCTACGGCACCTTGGGCGGGTTCCTCGCCGGCCAGGCGACCTCGAACTTCTCCGACCCGGACGCCAACGCCGAGACGCTCGACTTCGGCGGCAACGCCGGCGAGCCGGGCCATGTCCGCGTCCCGCAAGTCCGCTACACCATGCCGGTTCCCTTCGGCGGCTCGTTCTCGGTGTCGGCGGAAACACCCGAAACCCAGATCGGCACACCCGCGGGGGTCGCGGCATCGGATGCCGGCGTCATCCCGACCGTGACGACGAGCTGCACAATCGCGGCGCTTGGCGCACCGACGACCTGTACCTCGACGCTGCTGGGTAGTGGCCAGTTGCCGCTCAACATCGCCAAGGCGACCGCGCCCGACTTCACTGCCGCCTGGTACCTGCCGCAGGCTTGGGGCCATCTCGACATTTCGGCGGTGATCCGTCCCGGCCTCGATGTCACCGACGGCAAGTTCTTCGCCCGCGACTTCATCGGCTATGGCGGCCATTTCGGCATGGACTTCAAGCCGGGCTGGTTCGGCTGGGCGAAGGACGACTTCACCTTCCACCTGATCGTCGGCGAGGCCTTGGGCACCTTTCTGAATCAAAGCACCAACTACTCCCTGGCGACTAATTACGGCGGGGCCGGCAAGTATGGCTCGTTCAACGGGCCGACAACGGCGGCGTCGGCGGCGGCGATCCTGGTCAGATCGACCTTCGAATGGGGAGGCTCGGCCGGATACCAGCATTGGTGGACCAGCAATCTGCGCAGCAACATCAACGCTGGCTTCAATCAGCATCAGATCCCGGCGGCGATTGTCGGTGCGGCGCAGGCGGCGGCGATGAACAAGGAGCTGCTTACCTTCCACGCCAACCTGATCTGGAACCCGGTGTCGTCGATGGATGTCGGTCTCGAGTACATGTGGGGCCAACGCACGGTGATTAACAACAACCACGGCACCGAGAACGTGCTGATCAGCAAGATTGCTTTCCGCTTCTGACTCTCGTCGGCCTTGCCGCCGCCGCGCGTGAGAACAAACGGCCACACTGACCGGCAACCGCCGTTCGCCACTCTACCCGGCGGTTCAATAATGTGGTCTCAAATGACGAACTTGGGTCGGGTCAACTTGAGACCTCAGCGCCGGCCACCTCCCTGCGTCTCGCGCACATCGATCCTCAGATGGCCGCGGCGCGCTGTTTACTTATCGGCCCGCCTTTCGCCGGGCGCCTTCTCGCTACAGTCGCCACATTTCGGCGGCGCCAGCCAGATAGTGGATAGGTCCTGGTTCATGTAGTGGCTCGGACCGATCTTCCAGCCGTGCACATAGGACCGCAACGGCACGATGCGGTTCCACCACAACAGGAAGGCGATGTGTGCCTTTTCGTCCTCCAGTCGCTTGACGTAATCGAATACTAACGAGCGCTGCTTTTCGAGGTCGGTCTCATGCAGCATCTTGGTGTAGATATCGAGCAATTCCGGGTCCTCGTAGTAGCCGTAATTGCGCGAGTTGACGGAGGCCGGCAGATAGGTCGAGACATCGATCGGCGGGTTGACGATGGCATTGCAGTTGCCGGCCAATCCGACGGTGAAATCTCCGCTGCGGAACGCGGCGAACCAGGGTCCGGTCGGCACGACCTTCTGGGTTACGTGGACTCCGATCTGGCTCCACTGATCAATCGCCCAAGTGCCGTTGTACATG
>DASYXG010000052.1:0-10042 GCA_035935235.1 Allostellaceae bacterium | reverse complement strand
GCCGACTTGTCGCGAATGGCCCGGGCCTTCTCCTTCTCGCGGTCGAATTCGGCGCGGCGGCGGGCAATCTCCTCAGGCGAGAGCATCGCGACATTGGAATAGTCGAGCTTCCAATCCGGGTTGGCGCTCCAGCGCAACGGGTTTTGCACCGTGGTGCGCGGCCCTGGCGCGGTTTCCAGCACCCGCAGCGCCAATTCCAGCGTCGCCGCCTGCGACTCGCTGTCGTGCGGCCGCCCACACGGGTTGCCAAGCGGGAAGTCGCTGAACAGGAAGCGCGGGACGCCGACATATTCGACGATGTCCTTGGCGCAGCCCATGACGACCGTCGGGATGCCATGCTCTTCGAAGTAGCGTGCGGCCAGACTCACGGTCTGGTGACACACGGGTCAAACCGCGACGAGCAGGGCGGCGTCCACCTTGTCTTCGACGAGGCGCGCAAGCAGCTCCGGGCAATCCTGTTCGAGGGTCACGCGCTGACTGCGATTGGTCGGCGCACCGTGAAAGCGCGGCGCCAGCTCGCCGATCCGCCCGGCTTTGGCGACGTCGCGCAGCAACGGCAGAGGGAACCAGCTGTTGCTGTCGGTCGCGGTCGTGTGAACCGGGTCGTAGCCGATATGCGAGATGCGCAGATCGTGGTCGACCGCCGTGTCGCCGGAATAGACCGTGTAGAACTTGGCGGCGCCGTTATAAGGCGCGCCGGGACCCTGATCGCCCTTGTCCGGCTGGAACGGCGCCGCCGTCGTGACCAGGCCGAGGCGGCTGGCCTCCAGCTTTTTCTTCAGCGGCGTGAACGGCGCCTCGGCGTAGTGCGCCCAGCGATACGGCGCGCCATAGCCGAGGGTCTGGTAATAGGTGCTGATCCGCTCTCGGTAGGGGATCGGCACATCGTGGTCGGCCGCCTGGTCCGACCCGTCGGGGCGATCGCTCATCGGTTCACCTCGCTGCGAAATACTCGATATCTTGTGGCCGCGGCTTCCATTCGGGATTGCTCGGCCATTCCTTGGTGCGGCCGGAGAATTCCTCGCCGTAGCGCACCCGGAACAGCAGCGTGCGCTGCGGCCCGGTCTGCCATTCGTGCAGCTCGCCGCGCGGGTGGACGACAAAGCAGCCCGGCTTCACGTCGACGGTCTCGGTCGGCGTCTTCATGACGCCGCCGCCCTCAAAGCAGAAGTAGAGCTCGACCGCGTTCGGATGGCAGTGATAGGGGCTGGTCTGCCCCGGCTCCCAGCACGCCACGGTGACATCCCCACCGCCCGCGTTGCCGAGGATCTTCTCGACATGGTGCTTGGGGTCAAACTTCTCTTCGGCCTTGAGGTTGAACGCGAGCATGGACTGCCTCTTCGCTAACACTCAGGCCAGACTAAGGCGACAGCGATCCGGCCTCAATGGCGCCATTCGGTGGATGGCGCCGCCGGCTCGCCGACCGCCGGCGGCGGGGCGCTGAGCAGGGCTGGAGTTTCCACCGTCTCGGCCTTCTTCGCTCGGGCGGCGCGCCGCGAGGGCGCGGCGGCGCGGATCGTCAGCGGGATCGAACCAAGATAAAGCACCCCGATCAGAGTTAGTGTCGGCCAGGGCGCCGTGGTCGCGAACGCCGCCAGCATGCCGATACCCAAGAGGGTCGGCATGACAAAGCGGTGCGGGATGCTGAACTTCTTGAGCGACAGGGTAGGGATCGTGCTGATCATCAGCACCGCGATCCCCGCGATCCACAGCGCGTTGAGATAGGGCGAGCGCGCGATCCAATCGCCCCACTCGAAGCTCGCGAACATCGGCATCAGCACCAACCCGGCGCCGGCCGGCGCGGGAACCCCGGTGAAGAACCCGGCCGTGTGCGGCGCCGGCTCGGCATTGAGCTGGGTGTTGAACCGCGCCAGGCGCAAGGCGCAGCACACCGCGTAAAACAACACGATGGCCCAGCCGACGCTGTGCAGCGCCGACATCGTCCACAAATACAGCACCGCCGCCGGCGCGACCCCAAAGCTGATGAAGTCGGAGAGGCTGTCGAGTTCGGCGCCGAAGCTCGACGTCGCCTTCAACAGCCGGGCGACGCGGCCGTCGAGCCCATCGAGGATGCCGGCGACGATAATCGCGTAAACCGCCGCCTGAAAATTACCGTGGAGCGCGAAGCGGATCGCCGTCATGCCGGCGCACAGCGCCAGCAAGGTCAGCACGTTCGGCACCAGGCGGTTGAACGAAAGCTCCTGGATGCGCCGCACCCGCATGCCTCGCATTTGCGGCCGGCGCACCCGCATCTTGCGCGAGCGCATCGTCAGGGTCTCCTTAATCCCGGCAGTCTAGCACATTCAGTGGCTAAAGCCTTGCCGTGCCGGCTCCTTGGCCTCGCGATCGGCGAGCACCGTCTCGCCGGCGACCATGCGCTGGCCGAGCGCGACCAACGGCACGTATTCGGGCGGCAGGTAAATATCAACCCGCGAGCCAAAGCGGATGATGCCGATGCGCTCGCCGGCGCCGACGATCTGACCCTCGCTCGCCGCGCAAACGATACGCCGCGCGACCAGCCCGGCGATCAGCACGCAACCGATCTCCGCGCCCTCCTGCGGCGCCAGCCGCAGCGCCAACCGCTCGTTGTGCTCGCTCGCCTTGTCGAGGCTGGCGTTGATGAAGCGGCCGGCGACATAGGTGCGGCCGACGATCCTGCCGGCGAGCGGAGAGCGCGCGACGTGGACGTCGAAGAGGTTGAGGAAGATGCCGATCCGCGTCGTCGGCGCGTCCGCCATCGCCAGCTCCGGCGCCGGCGGCACCTGCGCGATCGAGACGACGATCCCGTCCGCCGGGCTGATGACTAGCCCCGGGCGGGTCGGCGTCACCCGCCACGGATCGCGGAAAAAATAGGCGATCCACAGGGTCAGGATCAGCGCCGCCCATCCCGCCGGATGCCACAGCAGGAACAGAATGATCGTCGCCGCTACGGCGATCGCGACGAACTTCCATCCATCGGGATGGATTGGGGCGAGGATCTGGCGGAGCATCCTACATCGTTGTCATTGCGAGGAGCGCGTAGCGCGACGCAGCAACCTCCCACAGTTGTGGGTTGAACATTGATATCTCGTCATACAGATCCCGCCATTGCGGGTTGAATCTATTAATAAGATCAATTTTCTTTTGCCGCGATCCCGCTTTGATTTGTTTCTCGCGACCAATCGCTCCAGCAATGTCTTCACCTAATTCATAGAAAACAAGTTTCGACACGTTGTAGCAATTGGTAAAGCCAGGCAACAGCTTCTCGCGATGCTGGTAAACACGTCCTTTCAGATCGTCGTTACCCCGGTGTACAGCACCGTGTGATGCTCATTCGTCAAAATATACACTGAAGGAAGTTTCGACATGCCGGGACAGGATGGAAGGAGATTGCTTCGCTACGCCCGCAATGACAGCTGTTACGGGAGGGACGCCATGCTCGTCGTCGATGCGCAGGTGCATATCTGGGGCGCCGATACGCCGGAGCGGCCGTGGCCGCCGGGTCATGCGCATCGCGCCCACCGCCCGCAACCGTTCTCAAAGGACGATTTGCTCGCCGAAATGGCGGCGGCGGGGGTCGATCGCGCGGTGATCGTGCCGCCCTCCTGGGAGGGCGATCGCAACGATCTCGCTCTGGCGGCGGCCGCGGCGCATCCCGACAAGTTCGCGGTGATGGGCCGCCCACCGCTCGATAAGCCCGACCCGCGAGCGCTCGATCATTGGCGCGACCAGCCGGGGATGCTCGGCATTCGCGTCACCACCGCCGGCGCCGGGGCACGGGCGCTGTTCACCGATCCCGAGGGCGACTGGCTGTGGCAGGCCGCCGAGCGGGCGCGGTTGCCGGCAATGGTCTCGATCCCCGGTCTCCTGCCGGAGCTCGGCAAGCTCGCCGAGCGGCATCCGGGGGTACGGTTTGTCATCGATCATCTGGCGCTGGTGCGCGACGGCAAGGACGAAGCCGCGTTCGGCGACCTCGCCAACCTGCTGGCGCTGGCCAAGCATCCCAATGTGGCGGCCAAGGCCTCGGCGCTGCCGCGCTATTCGAGCGAGCCGTATCCCTATCGCCGCCTGCACCCCTATCTGCGGCAGATCTTCGACGCGTTCGGACCGTGCCGGTTCTTCTGGGGCACCGACATGACCGGCATCCCCTGCACCTACCGGCAGGCGGTGACCCTGTTCACCGAAGAGCTAGCGTGGCTGCAAGGCGGCGACCGCGAGCTGGTGATGGGCCGGGCGTTGTGCGACTGGCTGGGTTGGAAGTTCGCTTAATTTCCCTTGGTGATCGCCAGCAGCGCGTCGCCGATCGCCGGGGCGATGCGCAGGCATTGGTCGTCGCTGATCGCGACGCTGGTCAGTTGCAGCGCCACGCCGTTGTCGGTATCGCCGCTGCCAGTGCCGAAGGTGACGGCGAGCCCGCTATCGCTGCAATCGATGCCCCACATGACCGTCGCCGGCATTACGGTGACGCCGGGGCTGGTGCCACTGCGGTCGATAATGACGAGCAGACCGTTGCGATAGGAGACCTGGCTGCGCAGGCGACGCTGGAGTTCCGCGGCAGCCTTGTCCAGATCCTGCAGCAGCGCCTTGTCCGAGGCGGCGAGACTGGGATCGATTGGCGGTTTCGGCTCGGCCAGCGCCGGCAGCGCGGCCAGCGCCAACGCGATGGCGAAACTATTGCGGGCTTTCACACCGGCTCTGCGCTGCGGCGGCGCATCAGGCTGATGGGCTTCAGGCTGAGGACGATGTCGCCATCTTGGTTGATGAGTTCGACGAGGCTGGTGACGATGCCCTGGTCGGGTTTCGAGCGCGACGGCCGCGCGCTCAGTACGGTGGCGCGCAGGCTGAGCCGATCGTCGGGCCGCACCGGTTTCAGCCAGCGCAACTCGTCGAGCCCGGGCGAGGCGAGATTGCCGGGCCTGGGCACGAAATGCTCGGCGAGGAGCTGCATCATCAGCGCCCCGGTATGCCAGCCGCTGGCGATGAGGCCACCAAAGGCGCCGCGCTCGGCGGCTGCCTTGTCGACATGCATGGGTTGCGGGTCGTAGCGGCGGGCGAAATCGAGGATCTCCTGCTCGCTGACCGTGATCGGCCCGCCGGCGAACACGGCGCCGACCGGGTAATCCTCGAAATGCGTGCCGGGCTTGGTGCTGACGGGCGGGTTCATCGCGGGTCCGGGTAGTCGATGACGCGGACCTCCTCGCTCGCCGTGTCGAGCACCGCGCAGCTCAGCTGCCGGCCATTGCCGTGGTCGCGGGCATCACCCGCCGAGCCGGGGTTGACCACGAGCACGCCGCCAAATCTTTTCACGACCTGGCGGTGGGTGTGGCCATAAAGGACGAAGTCGGCCTCGGCCTCGGCGAAGCGCGCGAGCAGCGCGTCGCCCGGGTGGATGTAGGCGCCGCGCGGTTCCCAAGGGGTCGAGTGGACGAGCAGCAACCGCTTGCCGGCGCAGTCCAATTCGACACGGTGCGGCCGCGCGGCAAGCCAGTCGAGGAGCGCCGGGTCGATGCCTTCGCGGGCGCGCGCCCGCTCGCCGAGCGGGCCGAGAAACCCCTCCTCGTGATTGCCGAGGATGGTGTGGGCCTCGCGTTCCCGCAGCAGCGCGACGACCTCGTTGGAGAAGCGGTATTCCCAGATGCTGTCGCCAAGGCAGATCAGCTCGTCGACATCGCCCATCAGCTCGATGGCGCGGCGCAGACCGGCGGCGTTGCAGTGAATGTCGGAGACGATGCCGATCTGCACTGTGTCGTTTCCTGTGGCGGCGGCCGGGATAGTGCGTGGCGGGCAGCTTTAGTCAAACGCGAATTCGCGATACTCTGACTTGCATCATCCGGCACCCCAGGAGGTTCCGATGGCCATCGTCCTCAACCACACGATCGTTCCGGCGCGCGACAAGGTCGCGTCGGCCGAGTTCTTTGCCCGAATCTTCGGGCTCGACTATCGCGGGCCGCATTCGCATTTTGCTCCGGTGCAGGTCAACGAGGGCCTGACGCTCGATTTCGACGAGCGTGAGCGGTTCGAGCCGCACCACTACGCATTCATGGTCAGCGAGGCGGAGTTCGACGCGATTTTCGACCGGGTCAAGGCCGAGCGACTCAGCTATGGCAGCGGCCCGCGGTCACGCACCGATGGCGAGATCAACCATCGCCGCGGCGGGCGCGGGGTTTATTTCGACGACCCCAACGGGCATGTGCTGGAAATCTTGACGGCGTAATTCGCGGATAGAAACCCCTCGGCGGGCTGGCAACGTCGCTCAGCGCGAGTATTGCGGCGCCGGCGGTGGTTGCGCGGGCGCTGGTGGGGTGGTCGCGGCGCCGGTTATCGCGCCGATAACGCCACCCGTCGCGGCGCCGACGGCAGCGCCAGTGCCACCGCCGAGCGCGGCGCCGACCGCAGCTCCGGACGCGGCGCCGATCAGCCCACCGCCGAGCGCCCGCTCGCCGGGGTCGTACGGGTTGCAAGCCGCCAACGTGAGCAGAATTCCGGCCGCCGGTAGCATCAGAATTTTGGTCATCGCGATTCCCCCGTGCACGCTCAACTGAACAGCAAAAAAAGCCAGATCGGGGCGCGTCTCCGCGCAGGAGAGCTACTACCCTATTTCCGGGCTTGCTGCATTGGCTGCGAGAACGCCGCCGCTAAACCCACGGGATACCGGGTTTTCCGGGGCCCGCGCGGGGCAATCAGCCCAGCGCCATTGCCGGCTTGCAGCTGCGGATGATGGCGGAGATTCGCCGGGATTTGCCCGTGTCGCGTGCTCTACCCTTGCACTATGATCGTTCTCCGTGGAATCGGTAGACATGGCTACTTCTGACGCGACCGCTGCGAAAACCCGCCTACCCGGGAGCGAGGGAGCCCGACCGCGGGCGGAATCTGTCGCGCCGGAGCAGCAGTTGGCGCCAGGTGCGATGGCGCGGGCGCGCCGTTACGCGCCGGTCCCGCTCGACGCGCTTGCCGATACCGGAGAGCCGGTCGATGCCCCGCCGCCGATGATCGAGCCGATGACGATCGGCTTTGACGAGCCGCCACGGCCCGCGCTCGAGGCCTTACGACGCAAGCCGGTACCGCCGCCGCTCGCGCCGACACCCCAGGAGGCGCCGCCCCACGAGACGCCGCGGCGAGCTGACTTCCTCAATCCGCTCCGCGCGACGCGTTCGCCCGAGCTCCGCGCGCCGTTAAACGAAATCCGGCCGCAGGAGGATCTCGCGCCGCTTAGCCGTACGCCGCAAATGCTGACGCGGCTGCTGGCGCTGGCGCAACAGTGGCGGGGCGCCGTCGCCCTGCCCAGGCTCGGCGATTGGCGCCGGCTCGGCCAATGGGGGCGATGGGCGGCCGCGGCGGTCGTCATTATCGCGATTGGCTATGCCGCCGGGTTCGGGCTGTTTTCCCGGCCCGTTCATCGCTCGGTCGCACCGCTTGCCAACGCGCCAAGCGATCCGGCGCAGCGCCTGGCCTATTTCCAGCGCGGCGCCCAGGCCGGCGATCCCGAGGCCGAACTTCAGCTCGCCATCCTCTACGCCAAGGGCGAGGGGGTGACGCAGGATTATGCGATCGCCGCGAAGTGGTTTCGCGCCGCGGCCGAGCAAGGGTTGGCGCGGGCGCAATACGATCTCGGCGTGCTCTATGAGCGCGGGCGCGGTGTCCCGACCGATGCGGCGCAGGCGGCCAGCTGGTATCGCAAGGCGGCGGACGGCAAATATCCGCTCGCCCAGTACAACCTCGCGGTCGCCTATACCAAGGGCGAGGGTACGCGCAAGGACCCCACCGAGGCGGCATTGTGGTACCGTCGGGCGGCGTCGCAGGGCGTGGTGCAGGCGATGGTCAATCTCGGCATGCTCTACGAGCGCGGCGAGGGGGTTCCAGTGTCGCCGGTCGACGCCTATGCCTGGTATCTGACGGCGGCGCGGCGCGGCAACGATCCGGCGGCCAAGCGCGCCGACGATCTGTTCGGCGTGCTGTCGGCGCAAGAACAGATACGCGCGCAGAAGCTGGCGAGCGATATTGCCGCTTCGATTCACGACCCGGCGCCCGAAGCGCCGCGCGGCGGCTGACAAACGAGGAGAGGAAGGCGGGATGGCGGCGACAGTGGGGCGGCAGGGGCAAGGCGACGCGAGCGTGATCCGGCAGCCCGACGAGGCGACGGACGACTATATCGTCGAGACCGGAACCGAGCGGCCGCGGACACCGGCTTCGCTGCGGATCGTCCGCTTTTTCGAAGCCATCCTGATCATCGCGATCGCGATCTTGTCGTTTGCGGTGTTCTGGATGGTCGGGCTGATCATCGGGATCTTCTGAGCGCAACCTATTGATCAGCGCGGGGTGAGCAGCGGCCGCGCGACCAGATCGATCGGCCAGAACAATCCGGCGCAAAAAGCCACGGACACCACGGCAAGATCGACCTTGAAGCCGCTCCGGCTCGCCTCGACGACGCGATAGCTCGTATCGGCCGCGGCGGCGGCCAGATAGAGAACAAGGACGATCAGCCAGACCCGGCGCTTCATCCCGGCCCCGGCCGCCTCAAACCACCCGGATATTCTTGAATTGCCACGGGTCGTCGCGGTCGAGGTCTTCGGGGAAGAGGCGTTCGCGGTCGAGGAGCGGGGTCCAGTCGCCGCGGACGCCAACCACTTCACCCAGATAGGGACGGCAAATTTCGAGGATGCGCTCGAAATCGATCTCGTCCGGCTCGACGATGCCGGCACTAGGGTGCTCGATCGCCCACACCATGCCGGCCAGCACCGCCGCGGTTACCTGCAGCGAGGTCGCGTTATTGTGCGGCGCGACCCGCCGCGCCGCGTCGATCGAGAGCTGCGAGCCGTACCAATAGACGCCGTCGGGCTGCCCCATCAGCAGCACGCCCAATTCGTCGGTGCCGGCGATGATCTCGTCCATCATCAGCCGCTTCGTCTCTTGCAGCTCCCAGTTCTTGCCGGCGAGCTCGTGCAGGCTCAGCACCGCATCATCGCAGGGATGGTAGGCGTAGTGGCAGGTCGGCCGGTAGCGAACCCGGTCACCCTCGCGCAGCGTGAGGTAATCGGCGATCGAGATCGACTCGTTATGGGTGACGAGGAAGCCGATATAGGGACCCTCGAGCGGGGTCCAACTGCGCACCTGGGTTCCGGCGCCCGGCCGCAACAAATAGATCGCCGCGCCGCTGCCGAAATCATGGCGCCGCCCATCCTCGGGGAAATGCCGCTCGTGGGTGCCCCAGCCGAGCTCGGCCGGTTGCGAGCCCTCGCTAAAAAACCCGTCGATCGACCAGGTGTTGACGAACTCGCCGGGGGATTTCGGGATCGAAGCCACCTGGTCGTCGCGCTCGGCGATGTGGATGACCTTGACGCCGAGGCGTTCGGCGAGCTGGCCCCAGCCGGCGCGGTTCGCCGGGACGGCCGCGGAGGGATCGGATTTGCGCGCGAGGTCGACGAGCGCTTGCTTGACGAAATGCGAGACGAGACCGGGATTGGCGCCGTGGGTGATGACCGCGGTCGAGCCCGACGGATAGCGCTGGCGCAGCGCCAACGCGGACTCGCGCAGGGCATAATTCGAGCGCTGCGATGGCGTGAGGTTCGGATCGGTGTACCCGCCCGGCCACGGCTCGATGCAGGTGTCGAGATAGAGCGCTGATTTTTCCTGGCACAACTCGATGAGCGCGACGCTCGCCACTTCGACCGAGACGTTGAGGAGGAAATCGCCGGCGGCGAGCAGCGGGTCGAGCACGGCGCGGTAGTTTTCACGGGTCAGCGCGGTCTCGACAAAGCGCACTTCATACTCGACGGCTTCCTTTCTGCCGCGCGGCTCGGCGGTGACGATGGTGATGCGTTCGGGCGATAAATCGATATGCCGCAGCAGCAACGGCAACACGCCCTGCCCGATGCTGCCAAAGCCGACGATGATGAGGCGACCGGGCAAGGCTGCATGCTTGGTATCGGGCATCGGAGTTCCGTCAGGGGGTTGAACGTGCCGTATTGTCGAGAACCGCCCTTGTCAAGACGACGCGGCGACGCGAGATAATCTCAATTGCGCGTTTCCGGAATGCGTCGCATGGCTACACAGGCCGCCGGTTCAT
>DASYXG010000051.1:0-4256 GCA_035935235.1 Allostellaceae bacterium | reverse complement strand
CTCACCGCCGTGAGCTCAACGAGCCGGGGCCTCGGCGAAAGCTTCGCATTATTTAAGACCACCTGATGAGCCAAAGCAAATTTGTCGGCTCGGCTGCGACGCAAAATCAGTGCCACGCGATCGCCTGCAGGTAGCCTACTGGCTGTCTTTTGATCTAAGCGCCTCGGAAAATTGGGGCAAATTCGGCGCCGCGCCGGCACGTTGGGTCGGTTTCACCGAAGCCTGGCGACACTGATGTTCGCGGTCGTGGGACTGACGGCACAAAAATGCACGTTGTGTAAGCCACGTCACACTGAACCGGCCCGGGACGCCATATCTCCAAATTATCGGGTTGCGACAGACCGCTCATCTCCCAACGCGTGAGCAGCATCCCGAGATGGAGGAGTGAGATGACGACAATCGAGAACAGCGCTTCGGTCGAGACGGCCCCCGCCAAGACCGGTTGGATCCGGCGCACGGTGATGGGCACGGCGGTCGCCGCCGTCGCCGTGCTGACGCTCGGTACCCACACGACGCCGGCCCAGGCGTACTGGTACGGCGGCTATTGGTACCCGAACTACGCGTACTATCCGGCTTACGCCTACAACCCCTATCCCTATTACGGCTACTACCGGCCGTACTACCACGTCGGTTGGGGCTGGGGCTGGCGCGGCGGTTGGGGTTGGGGCGGCGGCTCGGGTTGGCATCGCCACTGGTAGTCCGCCGATCTCCCCAGATCGGTTAGCCGGTAATTCCGAACGTTTGAAAAAGGCGGGGCCTCAGGCTCCGCCTTTCATTTTATGAGACTCTAGCCCGTCAGATATCGCGGATATGCGGGAGCACCTTGGTCCCAAACAGATCGAGCGGGCCCATCAGCGCGTCGAGGTCGGGCGAGCCGGGGCTGGTGAGCGATAGGTCGAGCACGCCGGCGCCAACCACCTCGCGGCATTTCTTGATCTGGTCGATCACCGTGTCGGGCCCGCCGACAAAGGTCACCGGAAGCACCCCGCCGACATTGGCCTGGCGCGCCTCGCCGGCGATGTTGCGCTTGTCTGCCTGGAGCATCGCCTCGCGCAGCGCCGGGCGCATCGGGAACGGCGCCGCGCCGGGGCTGGCGGCGAGCTGCTCCTGCGCCTTCGCGTCGGTCTCGGCGACCAGCATGTTGGCGCGGTAGATGATGTGGTCCGGTCCCGGCTCCCAGCCGTATTCCTTGCATTGCGCCCGGTAATAGCCGCTCGACTTCGCCATCACCTCGAATGGTCCGTACGAGACTCCGAGCCCGAGCCGATTGCGCGCCGCGAAGTCGCAGCTCTCCTTGCTGGTGCCAAGCGCATAGGTCGGCGGCATCGGCTGCTGCAGCGGGCGCGGCCACACCGACACGGTACGGTACTGGAAATAGCGCCCCTGCCAGCCGAAGGGTTGCGGCTCGGTCCACGCCTTGAGGATTAGCTCCATGCCCTCGTCGGTCTTCTCGCGGCTTTCGGCTGGGTTGAGGTCGAAGCTGAGATATTCGTTGCTGGTGCCGCGCAAGAGCCCGACGACGAGCCGGCCTTGCGACATGGTGTCGACCATCGCCAATTCCTCGGCGACGCGGATCGGGTTCGATTGCGGCACGATCGGCCCGAGGAGCGCGATCTTCAGCTTCTTGATGCGCGCGGCCACATAGGCGGCCGAGACGATCGGCGATGGGGTGAGGATGCGCGGCGAATAGTGGTGCTCGGATAGGCTGACCCAGTCGAAGCCGAGCTTCTCAACGTATTCGAGCCGCTCGATCATCGTCTGGTAGGCCCTATCGCCCGCCTCCGGCGAATAGTTTGCCGGCGCCGCCGGCCATTCCGCGGGCAGCGGCACCGGCGTTTGATAGCGCGCCGTCTCGAAGAATGAGACTTTCATCGCCGCTTCTCCCCTCCGGCTATCGCGTCCGGTTGTAGGTGTAGTCCTCACGCGCGCCGCCGCCCTGGCGCAGCCCGGCCGGCACCGGTGGACGCACTGCCTGGAGTTTGGCGTGCGCGTCGAGCGCGGCCTGGCTCTCCCACAATTCGAGCAAGGTGAAGCTGTCCGGGTCGAGGGCGCTGCGGAAGACTTCAAATTGTAAGCAACCGGCATCCTTGGCCGAGGTAATGCAGCGTTCTTTCATCGCTTCCGCCAGTTCGGCGCCCTTGCCGGGCTCGGCGTTAAAGGTGATGACGAGGCGAACGGACATGGTTTCCTCCTATGCTCGGTCTTGCTCAAAGCATGGCGGCGCGCGACGGGTGAGGCAAACCCAAAAATCCGGGTAAGATCGCCTCCAACCAGAGGGAGCCAGAAGATGCTGTTCACCTGTACGCCGCCCGGTTCGCGCATTCCCGGCCGCTTCCCCGGCCCGGCGCACGCGCGGGGCAAATGGTTCACCATCGACATCCATTGCCATGTCCGCAGCGACAAGGCGGCCGACATGGTCGAGGGCAACGAGGCGGTTTCCAAATGGTATCTCGAAACCGCCGCCAGCCCGCAGAGCCAGGCACAGAACCGCGCCAATGGCGTGCGCACGATCGAGCAGGGCCGTTCGCCCGAACAACGCATCGCCGACATGGATCTGATGGGGATCGACATCCAGGCGATCTCGCCGGCGCCGCGCCAAACCTATTATGGGGCCGACCCCGACCTCGGGCTCGCCACGTCGCAGGCCTGTAACGATTTTATAGCCGAGATTTGCGGCAAGTATCCCGATCGCTTTGTCGGGCTTGGCACGGTGCCGCTCCAGGCGCCCGAGTTGGCGGTGCGGGAGCTTGACCGGCTGCATAAGTCCTTGGGCTTCCGCGGCATCGAGATCATGACCCATGTCGCTGGTGAAGATTTGTCGGCCGAGCGGTTCCGCAAGATATTCGCTCGCTGCGAGGAGCTGGGCCTGCTCATTTTCATGCATCCGGACGGGTTCACCGAGGCACGGCGCTTCCACGACCATTACTTGGCTAATGTCATCGGCAACCCGCTCGACACCACCGTCGCGGTGCACCACCTGATCTTCGGCGGGGTGCTGCAGGATTATCCGAACCTCAAGATCGTCTGCGCCCATGGTGGCGGCTACCTTCCAGCCTATTCGGGCCGCATCGACCATGCCGCCTCGGCCCGCCCCGATACCTGCACGCATCTCGAGCACATGCCGACGACATACCTGAAGCGGCTCTATTTCGATGCGCTCGTCTATACCCACCATCAGCTGCAATACCTGGTCGAGGAATACGACGCCGACCACATCCTGGTCGGCACTGACTACCCCGCCGACATGGGCGAGGTCGACCCGATCGGCTTTATCGAGGGCGCCAAGAGCCTCGACGACAATGAGCGGCGGGCGATCCTTGGTGGCAACGCGGCGCGGCTCCTTAATCTCGAGATGCCGGCAAAGCGCGGGTAAACCTGTCGATGCCGCTGCGATGGCCTTGGTTTCTCGGGATTGGCGCGGTGAGCGGGCTGCTTTCCGGGGCCATCATTATCTTTTGGCACTTGGGCGATGTCAGCGCGCCGGAGATCGCGGGGTACTGCTTCGGCCTTCGCATGTCGAGCCGCTGCGAGGGCGTCGACGCCACCTTCTATCTGTTTCCCGGGGCGGTCTTCGGAGTTCTTTTCGCAGCGTTGCGGAGCTGCCGAGGCTGGATCGGTCTTGGCCGGTTTATTGCCTTCGTGTGCGCCTCGGGGATTGCGAACGCGGTCGCCGTGTTTGTGTGTGTCTGGCTGACCGATCTGCTCGGTGACTTGCTGGATATCAGCTTCCTGGATCTGCCGATGGCGATCGCTGGTGCCATCGCCGGGGCGATCGGGGGCGCACTGCTGGGCGGAGTGGCCGCGACCTTGTTCCCAGGGTTTCGATTGCGCGGATCGGTGATCGTGGCGGCGTCACTTGGCCTGCTGGTGCCGCTGGTGCTGGTTTGGGAGATTGCCGGGGTCTTTATCTTCTATCCGATCTGGCAGGGCGGCTACGCCGTTGCGCTGGCGATGAGCCTGCCGCCGCAGCGTTGAGCCTTACGCAAGGGGCCTTGCGCCGGGCGCTGGTTGCGGTCAGCCGAAAAGCATGGCTAACCTTATCATCAGTCAGCGAGGGAAGTGGCGATGGCCGGGTGGAGCGAGCAGAACGTCGATCTGGGCGGACTCAAGCTTAAGGTCGGGCGCGGCGGTAGCGGCCGGCCGGTCCTGGTGTTGCACCACGATATCGGCACCCTCGACAAGCTGCCGTTCTACGAGGCGCTGTCGGCGAGGTTCGACGTCATCGTGCCGGTTCATCCCGGCTTCGGCGAAGGCTC
>DASYXG010000050.1:0-1702 GCA_035935235.1 Allostellaceae bacterium | reverse complement strand
CACCAGCCGGCCGCACCAGGCGAGCGCGCGAATAGCCGCCCCGAATATTTCCCCGCCGAGCGGGTCGATGATGACATCGGCGCCGTGCCCATCAGTCGCGGCATTCACCTGCTCGCGCAGGCTATCGCGCAGGTTCGGCCGTGATAGGTCGATGATCGCGTCGGCACCGGCGGCGAGTACCGCTGCTTCCCGTTCGGACCGGGAGACGGCGCCGAGGACGCGTGCACCCATTGCTCGTGCAAGCTGCACCGACGCATGCCCGACCCCTCCCGAGGCACCGAGGACTAGAACGGTTTCTCCGGGGACCAGCCGAGCACGGCCGCGCAACGCCACCCAGGATGTGTCGTAAACCACAGCGAGCGAGGCCGCTTCCGCAAAATTCATGTTCGCGGGCAGACGGTGGCATTGCCTGGCGGCGACAGCGACCGCCTCGGCATATCCGCCGGTTTCAGCCGTCGTCAACACGCGGTTGCCGATGTGCAGGTCGGTCACCCCTTCCCCAAGCGCCGCGACGACTCCGGTTGGACTTTTGCCCGGGATGAAAGGACGCGGCGGCAGGAATTGGTAGGTGCCACCCACCACCAGCATGTCGACGTAGTTGACGGGCGCTGCGTAGGTCTCGACGAGGATTTCGCCAGGCTCGGGGACCGGCGTCGGCGTCTCGCGCACTCGCAGACCTTCCGGCGGGCCGAATTCGTCGACGACAATCGCCCGCACCGGCCTAGCCCTCGACCGCCGTCGCCGGCTGGCTGAAGCGAACGGGGTGTGGCTGCACTTTGCCCTCCGCCACCCAGACCATCAGCTCGCGTTTGACGATCTTGCCGCTGGCGGTCAGTGGCATTTCCGTCAGGAAGAGGATGAACTCCGGCAAGTCAAAATTCGACACGCCCCCCGCCTTCAGATGTTCGATTATGCCGCCCGGGTCGAGCGTCGCGCCGCCGGCCGGCACGACGGCGAGACAAACCCGTTCACCCAGCCGAGCATCGGCTACCGGAAACGCCGCCGCCTGTTCTACCGAACGATGCCTCAGAGCCAGTGCTTCGATCGGCGCCGGATGGATATTGCGACCACCGCGGATGATCACGTCCTTCTTGCGCCCAGTTATGCGCAGATAACCGGCTTCGTCGAGTTGCCCGAGATCGCCTGTCATGAACCACTCCGCAGCGTTGAACGCTGCTTCGGTCGCCGCCTGGTCGTCGAAATAGCCTAGCATCAGGCTGGCGCCGCGGCCGCCGATCTCGCCGATCTCGCCCGGCGCGGCTTCGATGTCGGGATTGTCCTTCCGCCAGATGCGCAATTCGTAGCCGTCGCAGGCACGCCCGCTCGTTGCAATGATGCGGTCGGGCGGATCGTCGGGCCGGGTGTATTGGTGCGAACAGGTCTCGGTCATGCCGTACCCGCTCTGCGGCATCACGCCGTGATCCATCAGCTCAGCGATAAGTTGCGCCGGCGCCGCCGTACCGGAGATGCGGAAGCCGCGCACCTGCCCGACCCGGCGCAGCCGGCGTGCGCGCATCTCGGCCAGCAGGTCGATGGCGTGGGTTGGCACTCCGAACACAAAGGCAGCGCTGGTTTCCTCCAGCCGATCGACCAGGCTCGCGCCGCGAGGCAGGTCGTGGATAACGAGCTCGCCGCCGGCGGCTACAGCGGTGACCAACGCCCCGAGGCCTAGATTGTGTGACAAGGGGCTCAGCGTGTAGAG
>DASYXG010000049.1:0-4497 GCA_035935235.1 Allostellaceae bacterium | reverse complement strand
GAGCGGCCGCTTCTCGCGGATCAGCCGGTCGAGCAATTGGCCGGCGCGGCCGCCGGTCTCGGCCATGTCGACATGCGGATAGGTGCGGTAGCCGACCATCGCCGAGGCGTGCTGGACCATCGCCGGGGTCATGTTGGTGTGGAAATCGAGGCTGGTGACGATGGGGATGCGCTCGCCGACCAGCGCGCGGATGCGGCGTAAGAGCTCCCCCTCGCCATCTTGGTAATGCGCCGCGACCATCGCACCATGCAGGTCGAGATAGATGCCGTCGAGCGCGCCGGCGGCGGCAAGGTCTTCAAGCATCCCCGCGGCGACCCGCTCGTAGGCGTCTTCGTCGACATAGGAGGACGGCGGCGCCGAGCACCATGACAGCGGCACCAGCTCGTGCCCGAGGCCGCGCAAGGTCTCGACCGCGCCGGCGATCGGAATGTTGTAGCCGGCCACCGCGTCGAACAGCTCGCCCCCGCGCACATAGCCGGGCCATGCGTCGACGCGGGCGAAATCGTCCCAGGTCGCGCGCTGCGGCGCAAAAGTATTGGTCTCGTGCTGGAAACCCCCGACCGCTATCCGCATTAGCTTTTTCGCCGCACGTTCCCCAAAAGACCACAAGAACATATGGAGAAAAGTTGAACGCGTCGAGGCGGCTATCACCGGCCGCCAACCGCTCCGAGGTCGAGCTTGACGCGTTTTCCAAGATCAGTTCGCCGAACGCAGCCTCGGAGGAGGACCAGCAATGAACAGACTGGACGGCAAGGTGGCGCTGATCTCCGGGGCGGCTACTCACAGCCCTTGACGCACGCGAACAATTAATTCGGAAGCGATCATCTCGATCGTCTCTATGGCCAAGCTATGGGGCATCCCAGCCCATTCCGTGCTCATGACCAGGTGGTTGACGCCGAGCCTGCGGTGGATCGCCACAATCTGTTCGGCAACCTCGTCAGGCGTGCCGATCAGGAAGCGGTCCGCGGCAAGGTTCGCGAAATCCTGCCCGAGCCCGCCATCGTCGGCCGGCAATTCCTGAGCCCAGCTGTGATAGGCGGCGTATTTAGCGCCGAGATAGGGCTGACACAGGCGAAAGGCCTCCTCGCGGGTCCTTGCGACGAACACCTCTCGGCGCAAGGGCAACTCCGCCGGGAACGGCTTACACGCGGCGTCGAGAGCGCGGCGATAGAGCTGCATCTGTCGGGCGGTGACATCGATAGTGACGCTCGGGCCTATATACCAGCAGTCGCCGAGGCGAGCGGCGCGCTCGATCGCTGGGTCCGCAAACGCGCCGACCCAGATCGGCGGATGCGGCTTCTGCACCGGCTTCAACGAGCACGACGCACCGTCGAGTTCGAAATGCCGCGCCATCATCGTGACCTTGTCTTCGGTCCATAGGCGCCGTATCGCGATCAGGTTGTCTTCAAGTCGCCGGGCCCGCTGTGAGCGTGGGACGCCAAATGCCTTGAACTCGACGTCGCGGTAACCGAGCCCGACGCCTAGGATGATCTTGCCGCCCGACATCACGTCGAGCGTTGCGAACTCCTCGGCGACGTGCAGCGGCGACAATAACGGCAGCAGCACGACCCCGGCATTGAGGCGCAATCTTGGCGCTTCGGCCGTGAACCGCGCCAGCATCGGCACCAGCTGCAGCATCTGCCAAGGGTGGGCGCTGTAGTGGGCCGTCTTGGTGATCGAATCATATCCAAGGCGGTCCGCGAGCCGGACCAGTTCAATCGTCTCGTCAAAGCGCTTTGTGATGTCTTCGCCGGCCTCGGCCTGCCCTCGCACAACGAGCCCGAATTGAAACGACGTGGCCACGGGTGATCCTCCTGTGTAATGGCCGGCATTTCCGAGATGGGCCTGCAACTTTCTCATCCGCAGACCTGTCGCAGGCACCGGTTCTCGGAATAAGCTGTTCCGCGAACCTGCTTCGCACCTCGAAGGAGCGCATCATGCCCGTAACGCCCGCATCGCCCGGTTGCCTCGCCGGCATTCGCGTCCTGGACCTGACGCAGTTCGAGGCGGGCACGACATGCACCGAAGCGCTGGCCTGGATGGGCGCCGACATCGCCAAGGTCGAGCCGCCGCGCGGCGAAGCCGGCCGCACCGGCTTTGGCGATGCCTACTATTTCATGATGTACAACGCGAACAAGCGGTCGTTGACGGTCAACTTGAAGTCCGAACGCGGTCTGGCACTGGTCAAGGAGATGGTCAAGAAGGCGGATGTCTTCGCCGAAAATTTCGCGCCCGGCGCGGTCGAGCGGCTGGGCCTCGGCTACGATGTCGTCAGCGCCATCAATCCCGGCATCGTCTATGCCCAGATCAAAGGCTTCGGCGCTGGCAGCCCGTTCGAGAACGGGCTGGCGTTCGACCCGATCGCGCAGGCCGCGGGCGGCGCGATGAGCATCACCGGCGAGCCCGGCGGGCGTCCGATCAAGCCCGGCCCAACAATCGGCGACACCGGTACCGGCATGCTGATGGCGTTCAGCATCGTCAGCGCACTGTTCGACCGCTCGCGCACCGGCAAGGGCAAGCGGCTGCAAGTGGCGATGCAGGATTCGGTCATGCATTACAGCCGCAGCGGCTTTATCGCGCAGGCCCGCACCGGCAAGGCGGCGCCGCGGCGGGCGGCGGCCCCCAACCCGCCGAGCGGCATCTTCCCGTGCAAACCAGAGGGGCCGAACGATTACGTCTACCTCTTGACCAGCCGCGCCAATCCGGAGCACTGGCCGCGCCTGCTGAAGCTGATCGGCCGCGAGGACCTGATTGGCGATGCGCGCTTCGACACCTATGAAGGCCGCGTCGAGCACGAGGCCGAGGTCAACGATATCATTGGCGCCTGGACGCGGCAGCGAACCAAGCACGAGGCGATGACACAGCTCAGCGGCGCTGGCGTTCCCTCCGGGGCGGTGCTCGATACCAACGAACTCGTCAACGAACCGAGCTTCTACGAGCGCGGCATCCTGCAAAACATGACGCACGGCGAGCGCAAGATGGCGATGCCGACCTGGCCGGTGCGCTTTGACGGGGTTCCTGCGAAGGTCGAGTCGGCGCCGCTGCTGGGCGAACATACCGCCGAGGTGCTGCGCGACTGGCTCGGCCTCGACGAGGCGGCCATCGCGACCTTGCGTGGCGACGGCATCGTCTGAGGGGTTTGCGGACTCGACGGGCCTGTCCTTTTCAGGGGGTGTCATGGCGTTCTGGACAGAGCCGCAGATGGCGTCGATCAACAAGATGCTCAACCCGCGCTCCATTGCGATCGTGGGGGCGACGCCGCGGATGCAGTATGGCGGGCGGTTTCTGGCTGCGGCGCTCAAGGCCAAAGACCGCGTGCGAGTTTACGCCGTGAACCCGCGTTATGACGAAATCATGGGGGAGAAGTCCTACCCGAGCGTGACCGACCTGCCCGAGGCCCCGGATGTGGTGGCCGTCGTGGTGCCCTACGACCAGGTCCTCGATGTCCTCGAGGAAAGCCACCGCAAGGGGGCGGGATCGGCGATCGTGATCTCGGCGGGCTTTGCCGAGCGCGGCGTGGACGACCGCCGTGATTTGCAGGGAGAACTGGGTGAATTTGCCCGCGCCTCGGGTATGCGCATCAGCGGCCCCAACTGCCTCGGGCTCGCCAATGTCAAAGATGACATCTGGGCCACCGCTTCCTCGCGCGGGGCGTCCGGGCTGACCGGGCCGATCGGCCTCGTCTGCCAAAGCGGCGCGACGGCGTTTGGGCCGTTTCTGGTGCGGGCAGTCGAGAACGGCATCGGCTTCAGCTACATCATCTCGACCGGGAACGAGGCCGACCTCGACTTCACCGATTTCGCCCGCTATCTGCTGGACGATCCGGATACGCGGGTCATCGCCGGCTTTGTCGAAGGCTTCAAGCGAGCCGACAAGTTTCTCGAAGTGGCAAAGCTCGCCGCGGAGCGCGGCAAGCCGATCGTTCTCATCAAGATCGGGCGCTCGGAACTCGGGGCGCGGGCCGCGAGTTCGCATACCGCGGCGCTGACCGGCGCCGATGCCCGCTACGATGCGATCTTTGCCCAATACGGGGTGATCCGGGTCCAGGATTATGACGAACTCATCGAGGTCGCGCACCTCATGGCCCACACCCCCAAGCCCCAAGTGCCGGGCATCGCGGTGGTGTCGCATTCGGGGGGCATCAGCTCGCTGACCGCCGACATGTGCGGTCAGGCGGGGCTCGACTTGCCGACGCTGGGGGACGCGGCGCGCGACGGCATCAACGGGATCCTGAAGGGCTTCGGGTGGGCGGCGAACCCCGCCGATGTGACCGGCTTCGCCAACAGCGACTCCTTCCCGCAAATCATGGAGCACATGATCGCCGATCCGCGGATGGGGACGCTCGTCGTGGCGAGCGCCGGGGCAGATTCTCAGGCGCAACAGGTCATCGGCCAGCGCGATCGGACCGACAAAGGCGTCGTGTTCCTGTGGACGGGCAGCCGGGACGCCAAGGCCGGCCTGCCGCAGCTCAAAAGCGCCGAGATACCGATCTTCTAC
>DASYXG010000048.1:0-23292 GCA_035935235.1 Allostellaceae bacterium | reverse complement strand
GCGAAAATCTATCCCGGCCTCGATCACTACACGATCATAACAGCGCTCGCCGACCCGGCGAGCGAACTGCACCGCGACGTGCGGCGAGTGATAGACGCGACCGGCTAGTCCTTCGGTACAACGCGGACCTGCGTCTTGGCTCGCTCTTCCTGCAGGGTCAGGAAGATCGAAGCATCGCGATCGCCCCAGCCGCGCGCCATCGCCTCGTCCATCTCAGCCTTGGCGAGTGCATTGAGGCGCATCGGCGTTCCGGTCTGCCCCGCAAGATCTTGGGCAAGACCTAAATCCTTGCGCGCCAGCACCAGCGAGAAACGCGGCGCGAAATCACCGCGCAGATAGGTGGCGGGTAGCCGCACCTTGAGGTTCATCTGATGGCCGAGCGCGGCCTCGTTGAACACCTTGACGATCGTCGCCGCGTCGATCCCCGCCTTGACCGCGGTCGTCCAGCATTCGGCCATCACCAGGTCGAGCGTGAAGGTCGCCGAGTTGTGCATGATTTTGGCGATCGAACCGGCGCCAATGCCGCCGGTGTACATGACCCGCTTGGCGATCGCGTCGAGTAGTGGCCGGGCCCGCGCGAAGTCCGCCGGGTCGCCACCCACCATCACTAGGAGATCGCGGGTTTGCGCGCCCTCCATGCCGCCGCTCACCGGCGCGTCAAGCATCGCGACCTGCTTTCCCGCGAGCAGCCCGTGGACGCGCCGCACCAGCGCCGGCGCATTGGTCGTGTGATCGATGTAGAGCGACCCCGGCCTGATATCCGCAGCGATGCCGTCGGGCCCCAATACCACTCGCTCCATCTCGGGCGGCCCCGGGAGACAGGTCGCCACGACCTCGCACGCCGCCGCGATCGCCGCCGGGCTGTCGGACCACGTCGCGCCGGCGGCCAGCAAACCGGCGGCCGCCTCACGCTGCAGATCGTGAACCGTGAGGGTGTGGCCGGCCTTGAGGAGCTGTCCGGAGATCGGCGCGCCGATATTGCCGACCCCAATGAAGCCTATGTTCATCTCAGCCTACAGGGCGTAGAGCCGCAGGGCGTTGTCCCACAGGATCTTCTGCTTGCTGCGATCGGAAAGCGGCAGCGACAGGAACAGATCCATCGCCTTCGGGTATTTCGCGTCGCCGTGCGGGTAGTCGGTAGTGGTGACGAGATTGTCGTCGCCGATCGCGTCGACGACATGGCTGACGAACTCCTCGTCGCATTCGACCGCGCCAAATCCTTGGCGCCGGAAGTATTCCGACGGCGGCATCGACAAATGCGTCATCTCGCCATAGGGCGCACGCCATTCGTAATGCTCGTCCATGCGGTGCAGCCAGAACGGCAGCCAGCCGCAATTGGCTTCGAGAAACGCGCAGCGCAACTTTGGGAAGCGCTCCATAACCCCACCCATGATGATGTCCATGCAGGCCAGCATCTGTTCCATCGAATGGGTGGCGATGTGGGCGATGCCCATGGTTTGAAAGCGGTCGGTGCCACAGGCCTTCATCCGCGATCCCGTGGTCTCGTGGAATCCCACCGGGATGTTGAGCTCCTGGCACACCGACCAAAGCGGGTCGTAATAGCGGTCGTGCCACGGCCGGTCGTTGTAGATGTTCGGCCGCAAAAACGCGGCCTTCATGCCGAGTTCACCGACCGCGCGGCGCACCTCGATGACGGCGCTGTCGACATCGTGCGCGGAGATCGCGGCGGCGCCAAACATGCGTTTCGGGTCGGCCGCCTGGATGTAGTCATGGAGCCAATCGTTGTAGGCGCGGCACGCCGCTGCCGCGAAGCGCGGATCCATGCGGGTGAAGGCGGTGACGTACATCGCCGAAGTCGGGAACAGGATTGCCAGATCGATGCCTTCCTTATTCATCGCCTTGACCTGAGATTCCGGGTCGAAGTCGCGGGCGATCTCCTCGGCGTAGCGGGTGGCGAGCGCCTGTTCCTCGGCGTCGCTGACGGCGGGCCAGTCGCCGCCCGGCATCGCCGCCATGACTTCGCCCTCGACCATGGTGCGGATGTCCCATTTGCGCTCGTCGAGCCGCCGCGGGGCGCGGTCAGCGAATTCGGGATCGATATAGCGCTGCCACAGATCGACCGGTTCCATAACGTGCATCTCGGCGTCGATCATCTTGAAGCCGTTCTTCGCCATGACTGATCCCTTTTGCTGACTTTGAGATGGATACGGATTTTAAACGACGCGGCTCTAAGCGGCGGATCAGATCGGCCCGTTCGGCAGAACCAGAACCTTACCGTGGCGGCCGCGGCGCTGGGCATGGGCCAAGGCCGATTTGATCTCCTCGATCGGGTAGGTCGCGTCGACCGGCGCGCTGAGCACGCCTTCGCGCACTTCCGCCGCCAGCTCAGCATAGAGAGCGCGGACCTGCGGGGTGGTTCGCTTGGCAAGGCCACGGCCAAGCATGAACCCCATCAGGCTGACACCGCGCTGGTTGAGATTGACGCGGCCGATCTCCGGCTCCTCACCGGAAAGCCCGCCGTAATTGACCATCACCGCGCCGTCGGCGAGGCAATCGGCGATCTGCTTGCAGGCCTTGCCGGAGATTGCGTCGATGCCGAGCCGGATCGGCTGACCACCCGCCGCGGCGCGCGCCCGATCGGGCAGATCGTTGCTGGCCTCTAGCACGACATCGGCACCGAGTGCCTTAAGTTCCCCAGCCACGTCGCCGCGCCGTACGACATTGATGGTGCGGATGCCGCGCGCCTTGGCGAGCACGATCAGATGCCGGCCGACCGCCGAATTGGCGACGTCCTGGATCACCCAATCCCCCGGCTTCAGCGTGACATGGTCTTCAAGTAAAAGGAGGGCGGTCGCCGGGTTGATGCGCAGCATCGCCGCCTGTTTGAGATCAAGGCCTTCGGGGATGGGCAGCGCGTCCTCGGCGCGCACCCGACGGCGTTGCGCCCAGTTTTCGCGCGCCATGTTGATGACGAGCTCGCTGGGCCGAACATCGGTCACCCCGGCGCCGACTGCGGCGACGCGACCGACGCATTCGGCGCCCGGGGTGGCGGGCAGCGCCGGGTGCAGCCGGTAATTGCCGCGGATCATCGACAGATCGGCTGGGTTGATCGGGAAGGCGAGCACGTCAAACACCACTTCACCCGGCCCCGGCGCGCCAACATCCGGAACCTCGACGCAGCTCGCGACCTCTTCCGGGACGCCATAGGCGCCGATATCGACCCGCTTCATCGCGCTTCCTCCCTACCCACCTATTGAAACACGGCAGTGAATTCGCAAGTGACGAGCGACGGCCCGTCACCGGCGGCGGCGAGCGTATGCCGCGCCGGCCGCGACGCGGGGTCGGGAAACATCTTGACCCACTCGTCGTTGAGAGCGGCGCGACCGGCCGCCTGGTCGCGGACATAGAAAGTGATCTTGATGATATTGTCGGGCGTCCCGCCCGCCGCCTCGATCGCGGCGCGGATGTGCTTGAAGATGTTGGTGACCTGGCCCGACAGCTCGGCCGGGTAGTTGCGGGTGCCGGGATCGACCCCGCTGATCACGCTCGACATCATGATGTTGCCGATCCGGCTGGCGTTGGGGATCGGATTGGAGTGCGCGAAGCCGGGAAAGTTGACGCTTTGCCGCTGGGCCATCGGTTTCCTCCGTTGATCAGGTGCGCTTGAAACAGCGATTGGCATTCTCCCAGAGCAGGTTCTTCGCGCGTTCGCCGGTGACGCTCGGCCACTCTAAAATCTTGTCGATCGAGTTGGGGAACCACGACTCGAAATGCGGATAGTCGGAGCCAAACATCAGACAGCCGTCGCCGAGCGCCTGCGTCACCATCTCGAACATCGGCGCATGCTCGTGCGCCTCGATGTTGGCGAAGACGCGGCCGGCGGCGAATTGCTCGCTCGGCAGCAGTTTGAGTTTGGCGGTGCGGCCGACATAGCTCACCTGCTCGTCCATCCGCCGCACCCAGAAGGGCAGCCAACCAAAACCGCATTCAAGCACGCAGAGCCGAAGGCCCGGGTAGCGGTCGAGAATGCCGCCAGCGAGGAATCCGGCCATAAAGCGCATCGCGCCCCACGGGTGCGAGCACAGCCGCGCTAGATAGACGTTGTCCCACATCTCGGTGTAGCCGGGGAAATAAGGCGCCGACCAGGTAAAGCTGTGGTGGACAATGGCAAGATCGTGATCCTCGGCGGCACGCCAGATCGGCTCGAGCGACGGGTGATCGACCGGCGTCTCATTGGGCAGCAGCGGCTGCACGGCGACGGCCCATTTCGATGTGCCCCAGCGCTTGATTTCCTCGACCGCCGAAGCGACATCGCGCGTCGAGGCGACGATCGGGCCTTTGAGCCGCTCGGAATACGGATCGCAGAATTCTTCCATGTGCCGGTGATAGGCGCGGATGAGCCCCACCTCGAGCGAAACGTCGGGTACGCCGACGATGCTGGTCCACACCGATGGCACCAGGAAATGTACGTCCGAGCCTTCCTCGTTCATGTCGAGGACGCGGTTGTCCGAGCGGTCGTCAATGACGCCGAAGCTCGGCCGCCGCTTGCCGCGCCATACACGGCCGTCGCCTGAGCCGGGGCTCACTTCCGCCTCGCCCAATGTGCGCTCGTAGAGCCGCTGCTCGAAGCGATAGGTGGTTCGCTCGCCCCCATCGACGGTGCGCGACTTCACTTTGGCCCGGTAGGGCGCGAGGTCGTCGAGCCGCGCGCGAAAGGCGGGATCGACGTATTTCTCCAGAACGTCGGCGCCGGGATCGATATGGGTGTCGGTGTCGTAAACACGAAATCCGGCGCGCATTGTTCGCCTCCCTGATGCCGTCCCGCGAGCATGCCTCTCCCGCTCAGAACGGGCAACCACGCCAATCGACGGCGCGCGGGCACCGGCATAGGATCAGCGCAAACCGGAAGGGCAGGATACGCGATGAGCTACGAGACGATCACGGTAAAGCCAATAGCCGGCGCGCTCGGCGCCGAGATCAACGGCCTCGATCTGTCGAAGCCGCTCGGCAACCGGCAAGTCGAGGAGGTCCACCGCGCCTTCCTCGACCATTGCGCGATCTATGTCCGCGACCAGCAGTTGGGCGGCGAGGACATGCTGCGCTACGCTCGCTATTTCGCCGAGCCGGCCTATTACCCGTTCGCCGAGGGTCTGCCCGACTTCCCGCAGATCTTCGAATTGCGCAAGGAACCCGATCAACTCAAGAACGTGGGGTAGCCGCTGGCACTCCGACACGACTTATCTCGAGAAGCCGCCGATCGCCACGATGCTTTACGCCCGCGAGACCCCGACGTATGGCGGCGATACGATGGTGGCGAACCAGTACCTCGCGTACGAGGCATTGTCGGCCCGGATGCAACGGATGCTCGACGGCCTCACCGGCGTCTACAGCGCCGGTGCGGACCGTACCGGGCGCGAAGAGAACAAGAATATGAAAATGCGGAACACCGACAAAACCGACCAGTATGTCGCCGAGCACCCAGTCGTGCGCACCCATCCCGAAACCGGCCGAAAGGCGCTCTACGTCAGCACCGAGCACACGATCCGCTTCAAGGACATGACCGCCGAGGAAAGCCTGCCACTAATCGAGTTCCTGCAGGTCCATTGCACCCGGCCGGAATTTACCGCGCGCATTCGATGGGAGCCGGGCACGATCGCGATCTGGGACAACCGCTGCTGCCAGCATTTCGCGATCAACGACTATCACGGTCAGCGCCGGGTGATGTGGCGCCTGCCGGTCGGGGCCGAGCTGCCGGCCTGAGCCTAGCGAGGGACACGCCGCCGCGACCTGGCGCGAGCCTCGTGCCTTCGGACAACTTGCTTCACTCCCTGGAAGCCGCGAGCCTAGTCCGCGAGATGGGGCAGGGCGAACTACTATTCGAGCAAGGTGCCCCGGCAGCGGCGATCTTCAGCGTCGAAAGCGGTCGGCTCCGACTGATCCGGCGCACAATCGACGATCATCTGGTCGTGCTCCACACCGCGCGCCGGGGCGAACTCTTCGCCGAAGCTGCGCTCTTTGCTGATGCCTATCACTGCGACGCCATCGCGGCCGTACCCTCGCGGGTTCGCGTGTATCCGAAACCGAAGGTCATGGAAGCCCTGCGCGATGACCCCGCGCTCGCACAAGCGCTCATGGCGCGCCTCGCCCAGCAATTGCAGGAACTTCGCGGACGGATGGAATTGCGCAATATCCGCTCGGCGCGGAAGCGCGTTCTGCAGTATCTCCGGCTGCGCGCCGGTACCCGGAACCGCAGTGTCATGCTTGAGGGTCAGCTGCAGGATATCGCGGCCGAAATCGGTATGACCCGCGAGGCGCTTTACCGAGCCCTCACCGCGCTTGAAAACGAAGGGCAGTTGACCCGCACAGAGACCGAAATCGTTCTCAGCAAATCGGTCAACGCATGATCCTGATCATGCGCCGTGTGGCAATTACGGGATAGCATCTCGCGGCTCACGCCCCCTGGAGAAAACCACGATGAATTCTTCCCTCCGGCTCGCCGCAGTTGCTGTGGCACTTGCCATGGCAAGTGCCGGCTCAGTTCTCGCACAGAGCGGGCATCCTATGGACAGTCGCCCCGCCACGGGCATCGGCGCAACCGTGCCCAAGCTGCCCGGTCAGGACGCCTTCGGCGCGATCCAGGAGATCGTCGAGATGTTGGATGCCGACCCCCAGACCGACTGGACGAAAGTCGATCTCGAAGCGCTGCGTCAGCATCTCATCGACATGAACGAGGTGACGCTAAAGGCCGCGGCATCCCCGAAGGCGATCGATGGCGGTCTCGAAATCAGCATCACCGGCGATGGCCGAACCCTCGCCGCGATCCAGCGGATGGTGCCTGCCTGGGCTGAGACGATGAACGGCCACAAGGGCTGGAACACGAAGGCGGCCACGCTGCCGGACGGCGAACTCCTTACCGTCACCGCAACCGATCCTAAGGAAGTCCAGCATATCCGAGGACTCGGCTTTATCGGCCTGCTGGTAAGCGGCACGCATCACCAGATGCATCATTTGATGATGGCCAAGGGCGAATTCGACCCCGCGCACGCGGCGCATATGCATTGACCCGGGCGGCTATGCCCAAAATTCTTTCGAAGCCAAACGCGCGCCCTCGGTGAGGCTCTTCAGCTTGGCCCATACCACCTGAGGATCGACCGCGGCTTGGCCAACCCAGGTGCCATAGCCGCAATCGCTGCCGGCGATGACGTTCTCGCGCCCGACCAGCGCGGCGTAGCGACCGATGCGCTGGGCAATCAGCTCCGGGTGCTCGTTAAAATTAGTCTTCGACTCGATGACCCCGGGGATCAGCACCTTGCCCTCGGGCAGCTTGGCGGTTTCGAACAGCTTCCACTCATGCGCGTGGCGGGGGTTTGCCGCCTCGAAGGATAGCCCGGCGGGCTTCGCGGTGAAGATAACGTCGATGATGTCAGCGAGCGGCACGTCGCAATGGTGCGGGCCCTCGTAATTGCCCCAGCACAGGTGCACGCGGGCACGGTCGGCCGGAATGTTGCGAAGCGCGTGGTTCATCGCCGCGATATGCAGCGCCGCCGCTTTGCGGAATTCGGCGGTCGAGAGATGCGCGTTCTGGATGTGCCGGCCCATCGCCAGATCGGGGCAGTCGAGCTGGAGGATGAACCCGGCGGCGACGACGGTCTCGTATTCCTGGCGCATCGCCTCGGCGATGGCTTCCAGGTAGGCCTCGTGGCTTGGGTAGTGGCCGTTGTGGAAGAACAGCGAGATGAGGCCGGGAGAGGCGGCGCTGAGAAACGCATCTTCGGATTTGGTACCAACGAGCGCCGCCCGGAGATTCTTGGCGTCAGTCTCGGCCGCACCCGGATCGCGCACCGAGATCGGCCCGTTGCAACCCGGGGTCTTGCGCCGCGAGCGGCCGGGATCGCCGAAAACGCGCCGAGCCAGCTCAGGGAAATCGACTAGATCCTGATAGGTTAGCGGGCGGCTCTCGCCGCCGAAGCCGTCGAGCCGGTCCTTGATGTAGGTGGCGTAACTCGGCTTCGACATTTCGCCGTCATTGACGATGTCGATCCCGGCCTCCACCTGCTTTGCGACGATCTCTGCGACCGCTCCAGCGATGCGTGCGCCAAGCGCCGCCGGGTCGACGGGCACGCCTTCCTCTTTGGCGAACATCGTCCGTACCAGATCGTCAGGACGCGGCAAACTGCCGGTATGGGTGGTCAAAAAGCGTTCGGTGCTGCGTTTCATCATGGCGCCTCCAACGGTTCGACTGCGCCCGCATCGAAGCCGAACAGCCATTGCATCGTCTCGGGCGATCGCTCGCGATTGGCGACCATCGCGGCGTCGCGTGCCTCCTGCTCGGGGCCGTCGAGCATATGGTAACGGTGCTTGTTGGCGCGGGACATTTGCTGCAGTCGGGTGACGCGCGGCAGGCGAAGCTGCTCGTAGTGCAACAGGATTCCGGCGGGATCACCGCCGCCGGCCAATAGCGCCGCCAGGGTCGCGCCATCCTCGATTGCCTGCGCCGCGCCCTGCGCCATGAACGGGTACATCGGGTGGCAGGCATCGCCGAGCAAGGTCACCCTGCCGGCCGACCAGCGCGGCAGCGGGTCGCGGTCGAAGAGGGCCCAGATAAAGCAAGTGTCCGCGGCGGAAACGATGCGGCGGATTTGCGGATGCCATCCCTCGAACGCAGCCAGCGCGCGCTCGATCGTGGCGTGGTCGGTCCAATCCTCGCGGTTCCAGCTGTCGTGCTCGGTCCAGCCGACAAAATTCAAGAGCCGCCCGCCGGAGACAAAATAATGCACGAGATGTCCACCGGGGCCGAGCCAAGACTGGTTGCCGCGCTCTAGCCCGAGATCGGCGATGCGCTCGGCCGGCACCAAGCCGCGATAGGCGACGCAGCCGGCGAACTCGGGGTCCGCCTTTCCGAAGAGCAACGTCCGCACGCTGGAGTGAATGCCATCGGCGCCGACCAACACCTCGGTGTCGATGCGATTCCCGTTGGCGAAGCGGGCCTCGACGCGATCGCCCTTATCGGCGAAGCCAACGAGACGATGGCCGAGATGAATGCGCTCTTGCGACAGCCCCGAAGCGATAATCCGCTGCAAATCTGCCCGGTGCACGGTCAGGTGCGGCGCGCCGTAGAGTTCGCTGGAGATCGGGTTGAGCGCGGCCTTCTGCAGGGTACGCCCATTGTCCCAGCGCCGGACATGCGCCGACAGCGGTCGCACCGCGTCGCGATCAAGTGCGTCCCCAAGCCCCAGCCGGTGGAGGATGCGCGCCGCGTTTGGCCCCATATTGATGCCGCCGCCGACCTCGTTGAGCTCGAGCGCCTGCTCATAAACATCGACGTCGAATCCGGCGCGGTGCAGCGACAGCGCTGCCGCCAGCCCGCCGAGGCCGCCCCCGATCACCGCAATTTTGCCTATTTTGTCGTTCATCACCGCCGAGTGAAATTGCGTGGCGCGTTGGTGTCAACCGCGCCCGAAAGGGAGAGAGCGATGTGGGCGGGTCTGACGACGATGGCGGTGCTGTTGAGTTCGCTTTTGACCTCCGCAGCGATGGCCGACTCCCCGCCCCCGCCGCACAGGCTGTTTTGCACTGAGCAATGGCAGCCGGTCTGTGGCACCGTCAGCGGCCAGCGGGTTACCTACTCCAACCGCTGCTTTGCCAGCATCGCCGGGGCGACCGAGGTCGCCGACGGCGAATGCGGCCCAGCTAACGGTGGGCCGACCAAGCCGAAATAACATCACGATCGCGCTTTACCCGGGCGGCGCCACTTGCCACGCTGACGTCAGTTAGCGAGGGAGAATGACGTGCCGCTCGATTACGAAAAGCGCGACGGGGTCGCCTATATCACACTCAACAACCCGGAAAAGGCGAACATCTTCGACAAGAAGATGTCCGACGCGATCTCAGCCGCCTGGATCGACCTCTGGGAGGACCGCGATATTCGCTGCGCCATCCTCACCGGCGCCGGAAACCGTCATTTCTGCGGCGGCCACAACCTGACGCCTCGCCCCGACCTCACCGCCGAAGACCGCGAGTATCTGCGCACCCAGCGGGTCTTCTGGCCGCTCGCCGGCACCGTGAACGGCCAGAAGACCGGGGTCGACGGCCGTATGGGCGACCATTACCCGCGGGTGTGGAAGCCGGTCATCGCCGCCGTCAACGGATGGGCTGCCGGGGCCGGGCTTTACGTCTTGCTGTCATCGACGGATATCCGCATCGCCAGCGCCGAGCACGCGCGGTTCAAGTTCGCGTTGCTGACGCAAGGCTGGGTTGGCCACGGCCCGGGCGCGGCGCTGCTCGCCAAGCAGCTGCGTTACGCCGATGCGATGAAGATCCTCCTGACCGACGAGCCGTTCGACGCCGCCGAGGCGCTGCGCATCGGTCTCGTCAACGAGGTCGTGCCGCACGCGCAGCTGATGGAACGCGCCGAGAAGATCGCCCGCCACATCTGCACCCTGCCGCCGGTGGCAGTGCGGATGATGAAGGAGTACGTCATTCGCTTCGGCGACCTGCCCACCGACCAGTCGTGGCAGATTCAGAACATCATCAATGCCCTGTTGATCCAGACCACGACCGACGGTGAGGAAGGCCGGCAAGCCTTCAACGAAAAGCGCCCGCCCAACTTCACCGGCACGCTCAGGCACCGCGGCACGCCGTGGGAAAAGCCTTCCAAGGAAGATGCCGAGCGCCTCGACGAGGCATACCGCAGCGGGGAGTTTTAGCGGCGTCTCTCGCCGCTGCGCCGGCTGCTGGGCGGCAGCACGATGCGTTGAGCCAAATCAATGTGAGCGGCCGATAGCCGTAGCACTCTCGCGATCCTGTCCGGGAGTGCGAGTGAATGGACGGCGACATCGGCACACAGTCAGAGCAGCGGACATTTGTGTCCTCACCTCGATCAGCCCCGGCGGTTCGCCGGCATTTGTTGCACGGCCGGCGGCTCTGGCTGATCACCGCGCTAATTTTGGTTCTGGCTACGGGTGGCGCGGCATGGTGGTGGATCGCCAGCCGCAGCGCGGCCATGCATTATACGTCGGCACCAGTGACGCGCGGCGCGGTGATCCGCACCGTTACGGCGACCGGGACGATCAACCCGGTGCTTACGATCATCGTCGGCAGCTACGTGTCCGGGGTTATCCAGTCGCTACAATGCGACTACAATACAAAGGTCACCAAGGGGCAGGTCTGCGCCAAGATCGATCCTCGGCCCTTTCAGGCGATCGTCGACCAATATTCAGCGAACCTGGCGGTCGCCAAGGCTCAGCTGGCGAAGGATCAGGCAAACCTCGAATACACCAAAGCCAACTCCGCGCGCACCGCGCTGCTGGCGCGGGAAAACTCCATCGCTCAAGACGCTGCGGACCAGTCGCTGGCCGCCTATCATCAAGGGCAGGCGCAGGTTCTGCTCGACCAGGCATCGATCCAGCAGTGGCAAGCCCAGCTCGAAGGCGCGCAGGTCAACCTTGCCTATACCGACATTGTTTCGCCGGTGGACGGCACCGTGGTGTCGCGCAACGTGACGCAGGGGCAGACGGTCGCGGCGAGCCTCCAAACGCCAACCTTGTTCCTGATCGCCACCGATCTGACCCAGATGGAAGTCGATACTAATGTCAGCGAAAGCGACATCGGCACCGTCAAGGAGAAGGACCCCACGACTTTTACGGTCGAGGCCTATCCCGACCGGACGTTCACCGGCGCTGTCGTTCAGGTGCGGCAGGCGCCGCAAACGCTCCAGAATGTCGTGACCTTTGATGTCGTAATCGACGTCGCCAACCTAGACTTGGCGCTGATGCCGGGGATGACGGCCACGACCAGAATCACCACCGCCCAGCGTGACAATGTCATTCGGGTACCAGATCAGGCGCTACGTTATACGCCTGCCAATGCACCCGCAGCGCCAGCTACGGTCGCTCCTTTCCCGGCTCAGATGGCAGCGCCGACGACACGCACGGGGGAGGTCTGGGTATTGTCGGGCGGCAATCCAGTCCGCGTCGCCGTGACGCTCGGGCTCGACGACGATACCTATACCGAGATCATTGGCGGTGACCTGAAGGCCGGCGATGAAGTCATCGTATCCGAGCAACGCGGGGGCGGGAACGCTAAGTCAGCCATCCCGTTGCCACATCTCTAGCGTGACGGCACCGGAAATGTCCGACGCGGTCATCCAGATCGAGGGCGTGACCCGAACTTATCACGTCGGCGATGTCGATGTTCACGCACTCGCCGGCATCGATTTTGCGGTCGAGCGCGGCGAGTTCGTCGCCATCATGGGATCGTCGGGTTCCGGCAAGTCAACGCTGATGTCGATCCTCGGTTGTCTCGACCGCCCATCGTCCGGTCGCTATCTGCTTGATGGCATCGACGTCGCGGGTCTCCCAGAGCCCGATCTCGCCCGCATCCGCAGTGAGCGCCTGGGTTTTGTCTTCCAGATGTTCAACCTGCTGCCGCGCACGAGCGCGGCGGAGAACGTCGCCTTGCCGCTGCTCTATTCGGATGGCGGAAAGTCCGGAAGCCAGACGCGTTTTGATCGCGCGCGGGAGGCCTTGGACCGTCTCGGTCTCGGCGATCGTGCGGGAAACACCCCGAGCCAGCTCTCCGGCGGCCAGCAGCAGCGCGTCGCGATTGCGCGGGCTTTGATCAATTCGCCAAGCCTGCTCCTTGCCGACGAGCCGACCGGCAATCTCGATACGCGCACCTCGCACGAGATCATGCAGACGCTGACGCAGCTCAACCGCGAAGAGGGCGTCACCATCGTTTTGGTAACGCACGAAACCGACATCGCCGCCTATGCCGATCGCACGGTGACGATGCGCGATGGCCGCATCCTCACCGACGAGCGCAAGAAGTCCACCATACCCGCGCCACCGCCGGCAGCGACGGATCTGTCTATCTTTCACCCGCATTCATCCACGGAGATAGCGACCGGCGCCCCGCTCTCTTGGGCCTTCGGCCTAATGATCCTGGCCGCGGCGGCGCAGGCTCTCGGGCGCAATAAGATGCGCTCGGCGCTGACCATGCTCGGCGTCTTCATCGGCGTCGCCGCGTTGATTGCGATGGTAGCCATCGGGCAAGGGGCCAACGACGCTGTGGCAAAGCAGCTCGCCAGCCTCGGCACCAATCTGCTCGTCGTCGTCCCCGGGGCGGTGACGAGCATGGGAGCTCGCGGCGGGACGGGCAGCGCCTCCACCCTGACCGTTACCGATGCTCAAACGATCCAGCGTGAGGACCAAGCGGTCAGTCAGGTGGCCTATCTGATCCGGCAGCCGGGCCAGACTGAATACGCCAACCAGAACTGGACGACCACCATCCAGGGCGTTACCCCCAACTACCCGCCGATCACCAACTGGCAGATTGCCACCGGCCGCGGGATCAGCCCCGCAGACGAAAGCGACGCGGCGCTGGTGGCGGTGCTCGGCCAGACCGTCCTCAGCAATCTCTTTGCGCCATCGGACAATCCGCTCGGCGCCATAATTCTGGTCAAAGGCGTACCGCTGCGCGTCATTGGCACGCTCGCCGCCAAAGGCCAATCGACCTATGGCCAGGATCAGGACGACCTGATTATGGTACCGTTCGCCACCGCCCAGACCAAAGTGCTCGGCGTCGCCGCGCCGACGCAAGTAGCGGCGACAAGCGCGATCTTTCTGCCCCAGCCCAACCCCTACAACATCCAGCCGCGCCTGACCGGCTTCGTCAACCAGATCTACGTTCAGGCCCGAGACCCGACCCACGTTCAGGCGGCCCTCGCGCAGGTGACCGCAACATTGGCCCGGCGGCACCGGATACGGCCGGGGGACGTCAATGACTTCGCTGTGCGCAACCTCAGCCAAATAGCGACTGCCGCAGAAGGCAGCAGCCAGGTGATGGCGCTGTTGCTCGCCGCCGTTGCCTCCATTTCGCTCCTCGTCGGCGGCATCGGCATCATGAACATCCTGCTGGTCTCGGTGACCGAGCGGACGCGCGAGATTGGCTTACGCATGGCGATCGGCGCGCGCCGCCTCCATGTGCTGCTACAGTTTCTCACCGAAGCCGTGTTTTTGAGCCTTGTCGGCGGTGCGGCCGGCATCGCCTTCGGCGTCGCAGTCTCGGAGACGATCTCGTTCGTCGCCGGTTGGCCAACGCCGATATCGCCGACCGCGATACTCGGCGGATTCGCCTTCTCGGCCGCGGTCGGCATCTTTTTCGGCTACTACCCCGCGCGCAAGGCGGCGAGCCTCGACCCAATCGAGGCCCTCCGCTACGAGTAGGATTGCGGTGGTACGCGGCGCGGTTACAGCGCTGCCGCGCCCGCCGCCGCGCAGTCCTCGTCCTCTTGCGAGGTGCCGCCGCCGACACCGCAAGCGCCGACCAACACGCCGTTCCTGAACAGCGGCACCGCGCCCTGGCCCATAATCATCTCACCGCCGGAGGCGGCGTTGATTCCGGCCGGGGTCGGCTGGTTGGCGCGCTCCTGCATGACGCCGCTCGGCCGGCCGAAGGCTGCCGAGGCAACCGCCTTGCCCTGGCTACCGTAGGCGCTGGCCCAGATCGCGCCATCCATCCGTTGGAACGCGACGAGGCGCCCGCCATCATCGACCACCGCAGCGCTGACCTTAATGTTGAGGTCCGCGGCCTTCTTCAACGTCGCGCGCAAGACCCGATTGGCCTGATTGAGTGTGATGCTCGCCATCTGGTTTCCCCTTTCGTTGGTGGTTCGTTATCCCAAAGCACCCAAAGCTCGTAGATCGGCAATCTTCTCGTCGGACAGGCCGAGCACTTCGCCCAAGACCGCGTCGGTGTCGGCGCCGAGGCCAGGCGCCGGTCCGGCAGCGTGGCCAAAGCTCGCTCGCCACGGCAAGCCGGGTAGCACCCCGTTCTTGTGCGCTTCCCAGAAGCCGCGCGCTCGCAAATGAGCATCCTCGACGAGGTCGGTCGAACTCATCAGCGCCGCCGCCGGAATGCCGAAGCCGCGCAGCACCGCGGCAGTGGTCTCCGCATCCTCGCCCCGAGCCCACTCAGCAATCTTTGCCGCAGTCTCGCGCCGTCGCTCGCGCCTTCCGACGAGATCGAGGGCCGCTAGCGCCGCCATGCCGGGGATAGCCGCACACAACGCGCCCCACTCGCGGTTATCTTCCACCGCGATGCTGAGCCACTCGTCCTCGCCGGCGCAGCGCCAGGCGCCGTGTGGGAAATAGCGCGCGCTGTCGTTCCCCCGCGGCTGCGGCTTCTCTCCGAGCTGAGTTGCCAGCAGCGGCCCGGCCATGGTCCACAGCATCGCCTCGATCATCGAGAAATCGACGCGGGCGACTTGGCCATCGCGCGCCCCCCGCCATAGCGAAGCCGCCGCGATGAACGCCAACATCAGCCCGCACATCGGGTCGAGCCAGGCGAAGCCGACGCGCGGCGCGATCTCCGGGTGGCGGTTGAGCCCGGCAAACCCGGCATAGCATTGCAGCAAGGTGCCGTAGGCGACGGCCTGCGCCTCCGGCCCGGTGCGCCCCATCCCCGAGGCCGAGATGTAGATCAGGTTCGAGTTGAGCGCCTGGAGCTCGGCGGCACCGAGCCCTAGCCGGTCCATCACCCCGGTGGCGAAATTCTCGACCAGCACGTCCGAGCGCGCCGCAAGTTCGCGGGCGAGGGCAATTGCTTCGGGTTTCTTCAGATCGAGGACGATGCCTTTCTTGCCCTGGCCGAGAACGGTATGGAGCTCGCTGGCGCGGCCGGGGTCGCCGCGACCCGGCGCCTCGACCTTGATCACCTCAGCGCCCATCGCGGCGAGGTAGCGGGTCGTCGTCGGCCCGGCGATGACCCACGAGAAATCGAGGACGCGGACGCCGCTGAGCGGCAACCTGCCGGCCCCGACCGGCTTGTCCGGGCTCCCCAAAGCCAAACTCAGGCCAAAGGGCGGGCTGGGCATCTTGACCTGTCTGCCGGCGACCGTCGCATCGCGCCAGAACCGACGGTGCGCCAATTGCGGCGAGGCGAGTTGTTCCTCCGGCTCGCGCAGCGGGAAGCTGGGGACATGCGCATCCTGCGCCGCGTCGGCGATCCACTGCTTCCTGTGCCGCCGGCTCCATTCCGACATCAGCGCGTGCAGCGCGTCCCAATTGCCGACCCGGTCGGGTTTGGTCGCAAAGCGCCGGTCGCTTCCCCATGCGGGCGAACCCATGACCTCAAGCCAGGCGGCCCACTGGCGGTCCTCGCGCGGCGAGATCGCGACATAGCCGTCGCTGGCCGGAAGGATCGTCACCGTGGCGCCATTGCCGTCGCCGACCCGCTTGCGGGGCCGCGCCTTGCCGCCAAGCCCGGCATTGGCGAGCTCGGTCATCGCCATGGTCGCCAGCGCTTCCTCGATCGACACGTCGATGACCGCGCCTGGGCTCGCACCCATCCCGGCGCAGGCCGCGGCGAGACCGCCGATGAAAGCCGATTGCTCTCCGACCGGGCGGATCGGCGCCTCGGCGAGATCATCGACCTGGCCGGTGAGGAGCTTGGCGATGCCGCTGCCGTAGAGCAGTGTCAGATCGCTCGCGGGGTCGTCGGCGCGCGGGCCCTCCTGGCCGAACGGCGAGATCGCGACGATGACCGCCATCGCGTTCCGCTGGCGCAGCGCGACCGGCTCGCGGCCTGCCGCTCGCAGCTCGGACGGTCGGCCCTCGACGACGATCAGATCGGCCGCAGCCACCGCGGCATCGTCGCCGCCCGCCTTGCCGCCATTCAAGTACTCGGCGAGCGGGATGGCGCGGTCGGCGTCGACGCAGCGCACCTCCGCCCCGAGATCGGCGAAAAGGCGCCCGGCAACCGCCGCGGCCATTCCGTCGCCCAACTGCACCACGCGAAACCCAGACAGCAGCGACATCGCCCCTCCCCGACGTCCGGGAGCGTGACGAACCCCGGCGGATCGGTCAATCTGCGCCAAATGCAAGGCTGACGGGAGGTGACGATGCTGGTCTTCTATTTCGCGCCGGGATCGAGCGCGATGGCGACACATATCGCGCTGCACGAGACGGGAGCGCCGTTCGAGCCGCGCCTGCTGTCGTTCAAGAACAAGGAACAGCAGCGGCCCGACTATCTGGCGCTCAACCCCGAGGGCAAGGTGCCGGCGCTGGTGATCGACGGCCGCGTGCTGACCGAGGTCGCGGCGACGCTCTACTATCTTGCCAAAACCTATCCGCAAGCCGGGTTATGGCCGCAAGGCGGGATCGAGAACGAGGCGCAGGCGGTGTCGTGGATGTCGTTTATCGCCGCGACGGTGCATCCCTCGCGCCGCGCCGGGGAGGAGGCCTGGCGCGCGGTGTTCCATCTCTGCGAGAAGCGCCTGGCCGGGCAGAACTGGGCGGTCGGCGGCGCCTATTCGATCGCCGACATCCACCTCTTCCGCCTGTTCTGGCGCTTTGTCGACGCGCTCCATCCAGATCGATCGATCTACCCAGGGCTCTACCGCCATTACGACCGGATGATGGCCCGACCAGCGGTTAAGAAGACGATCGAGATCGAAAGCGCGATCGGCTACGAGTTTCCCTTGGGAGCCGGCACGCGCTAGCCCAGCGCGCGGCCCTTACGGGCGATAAAGTCGGGGAAGGCGTCCTCGGCCTTGGCACCGCGCATGACATGCGTGGTGAAGTGGCGCTCCGCTTCGTATTGCTCTTCGAGATTCATGCTCATCTGCTTGAGCATCAGCGACTTGATGCCCATCACGGCAGCGCGGTTGTTGCCGGCGATAGTGCGGGCGAGTTCCATCGTCTTGGCACGCAGCTGTTCGCGCGGCACCAGATGGTTGAGAAGCCCGATCCGATAGGCCTCCTCGGCCTCGACGATGCGCGCCGAGAACAGCAACTCCTTGGCGATCGGCCAGCCGACCTGGTTGGGCAGGGTCCAGGTGCTGTTGATCCGGCCGTAGGCGGCGGCAAGGAAGCGGAATTTCGAATCCTCACAGCCGATGCGCATGTCGAGCGAGGAGGCGAGCACCCCGGCGCCGCCATAGGCGAGCCCGTTCATCATGCCGATGGTCGGCTTGGCGCTGGCGCCGATCTCGTAGGCGCTGCGCGTGCGGCGTGCATCCTGCTCGGCGTCGCTGAGTCTGCGGTCGTCCTCGCGCTGCTCATGGATGTCGCCGCCGGCGGAAAAGGCGCGCCCGGCGCCGGTGATGACGATGCAGCCGACATCGTCGGCCGCGTCCATCGCTTTCACCGCGTTGCGTAGCTCGAACGACAGCTTGCGGTTCATCGCGTTCAAGACGTCCGGCCGGTTCAGGGTGATGATCCCGACCCCGTCCTCGATCTCGACGAGGATGTGTTCGTAATCGCTCATACCGTCTCTCCTAGCTTTGCATCGCTTGCCAGACACGGGCCGGCGTGGCCGGCCCGTCGAAATGTTTGCCGCCGACCGCCGCCAGCGCGTCGTGGATCGCGTTGTGGATCGCCGGAAAGGCGGCGATCGTGCCGGGCTCGCCCGCGCCTTTGACCCCGAGCGGGTTGGTCGTGCAGCGGGTCGGGTTGAAGGCGAGACTGAACGCCGGCAGATCGTCGGCGCGGGGCAGCGGGTAATCCATGAACGAGGCGGCGACCATCTGCGCCGACTCGGGATCGTAGACCGCCTGCTCGAGCAGCGCCTGGCCGCTGCCTTGCGCAACCGCGCCATGCGCCTGGCCCGAAGCGACCATCGGATTGACGAGGACACCGTAATCGTCGACCGCGCTATAGGATTCGAGCGTCACCTGCCCGGTCTCCGGGTCGATTTCGACCTCGGCGACATGGGTGCCGTTGGGGAAGGTCATCCACTCGCGGGTCCAGAAATGGTAGGTGTCGAGCGGCGTCCCGGCGTCGCGCGCGGTCTTCGCGACATCGAGCAACGATACCCGCCGGTCGGTGCCGGAGACGACAAAATCGCCGTCCTCGAATTGGATATCGGCGGCAGCGGCCTCGAGCATCTCGGCGGCGACGCGCGTGCCCTTCAATACGATCTCCTCGGCGGCGCGGAAGATCGCGGTGCCGCCCATATAGGTCGCGCGCGAGCTACCATGACCGCCGCCATGGGCGATGAGGTCGGTGTCACCCTGCTTCAACTTGATCAGCTCGTTGGGCACCCCCAGCCGGTCGACGAGGATCTGCGGGAAGGTCGTCTCGTGACCCTGGCCGATATGCTGGGTCCCGGTGATCAGCGACACCGAGCCATCTTCCTCGAAGCGGATATCAACATTCTCCGACGGATTACCGCCGGTTCCCTTGATGTGATAGACGAAGCCCAATCCGCGCAGTTTCCCCTTGGCTTCGCTGACCTGGCGCCGCGCCGTGAAGCCGGCAACGTCAGCCGCCGCGAGGCCCTGCTCGAAGGTCTCGGGGAAGGCGCCGCTATCGACCTGGTTACCGACCGCGTTGGTCATCGGCATCGCTGACGCGGGCACTAGGTTCTTGCGGCGCAGCTCGGCGCGGTCGAAGCCGCATCGCCGCGCCGCCTCGTCGATCAACCGCTCGATGATGTTGTTGGCCTCGCCATAGCCAGGGCCACGCAAGACACCGATTGGCGCGGCGTTGGTGAAGACCCCGGTGACATGCAGATCGATCGCGGGGATGCGATAGACCGTGCCAGGCAGGAACGCGTACTGAAAGGTCTGCACGGCCGCCGAGCTGCCGGCAAGATACGCACCGAGATTGGCGGTGCTGGCGACCTTGAGCGCGAGGAATTTTCCCTCGGCATCGAGCGCCAGCGAGGCCTCGGCGTGCTGGTCGCGGCCGGCATGGTCGGCGAGGAAAACTTCGCTCCGGGTGGCGATCCATTTGACCGGGCGGCCGACCCGCTTGGCCGCCCACAGCAGCAGCGGGTGCTCGGGGTAGATGAAGTTCTTGGCGCCGAACCCGCCGCCGACATCGGGCGCGACAAAGCGCACCTGCGACGGCTCGACACCGAGCGAGCGAGCGGTGAAATCACGGGTGACGTGGATGCTCTGCGCCGAAACATAAGCGGTGTAGCGGCCGGTAGCCGGATCGTAAGTGCCGACGATGCCGCGCGGCTCCATCGGGTTGGTAACGACCCGGTGATTGTCGAGCCGGATCGTTACGGTGTGCATGGCTTGGGCGAACGCCGCTTCCACCGCCGTGGCGTCGCCATGGCGCCAGTCGAGGCAGAGGTTGCCCGGCGCCTGCTCGGTCACCAGCGGCGCGCCGGGCGCCCGTGCCGCCGCCGGCGTCGCGACTGCGGGGAGCGCCGCATAATCGACCGCGACAAGCTCGGCCGCGTCCAACGCCTGGTCGCGGGTTTCGGCGACGATCAGCGCCACCGCCTCGCCGACGTGGCGCACCTTCGCCGCGGCCAAGAGCGACTGCGGCTCGAACGCGAACTTCTCGCCGGTGACGGTGTTGGTCTCGGCCCCGGGTCGCAGCGGCAACAGCCCGTCCTCGGCGATCTCGGCGGCGGTCAGTACCGCCAGCACCCCTGGCGCCCGCCGAGCCGCGCTCGCATCGACCCTCTCGAGCCGCGCATGCGCGTGCGGCGAGCGCAGCACCACCGCGTGCGCCAGGCGATCGAAAGCGATGTCGTCGAGGTAGCGGCCGCGTCCGGTGACGAACCGCACATCCTCCCGCCGCTTTGGCGCGTCACCGATTTTCGACCGAGCCGCCATTATCTCTCCTTTGCCGGCGCAGCATATACGCGCGGCATCGCCGTCGTCAGCGGCTTCGCCGCCGCCGGGAATGACATTATGCTGAGGCCACGGGGCTGGTCGGGGACGGCGCGTTGATGGTTCTGCGGTTACTGCTGCGCCGAGGGCTCGCCTATATCCTGCCGCTGGCGGTGCTGCTGCTGGCGCTGGGCGCGCGGATCGCAGCGCCCGACCTGCTCGACCGGCTGATGCTGATCTCCTTCGACTTTTACCAGCGGATCGCGCCGCGCGCAGCGACCGATAGCCCAGTACGCATCGTCGACATCGACAACGACAGCTTGAGGCAATATGGGCAATGGCCCTGGCCGCGTAGCGTCGATGCCGAGCTGGTCGACAAATTGCGCGAGGCGGGCGCCGCGATCGTCGCCTTCGATATCGTCTTCGCCGAACCCGACCGCACCTCGCCCAAATTGCTGCTCGACAACCTCAAGCAGCGCGGCGAGGTCAATCCGGAGACGGCGCAGCTCCTTTCGGCCCTGCCCGATCCCGATGCACAGCTGGCGGCGGCGATCAAAGCGGTGCCGACCGTCGCCGGGTTCATTCTCGCCGAGCAAGGCAGCGCCACAAAGCTGAACCTCAAGTCAAGCTACGCCTTTGCCGGCGACCAGCCGTTGCGCTTTGTCGAAGCTTTCCCGACGGCGATTACCGATCTGCCGGAGCTGCAACAAGCCACCGCGGGCAACGGGTTTCTCAACCGCCATGTCGATTGGGACGATATCGTGCGCCGCGCGCCGCTGGTGATGCGGCTTGGCGACAAGCCGGTGTTCTCGCTGGTCGCCGAGACACTGCGCGTGGCAACCGGCGCGCGCACCTATGTCGGGAAAGCCGCCGGCGCCAGCGGCGAGACCGCATTCGGGCAACATACCGGCCTCAACAATTTGCGGATCGGCAATATGGTCATTCCGACCGATCCCGCCGGGCGGGTGTGGCTCTATTTCGCGCCGCACGACCCAAGCCGCTACATACCGGCGGCGAAAATCCTGTCGGGCGATTTCGATCCGGCGCTGGTCAAGGATAGGATCGTGCTGATCGGCACCTCGGCCGCCGGCGTCGTCAACGACATCCAGGCGACGCCGGTCGCCAGCCATATGCCGGGGGTCGAAATCCATGCGCAGCTGATCGATCAGATTCTGCAGGGCGTCTATTTGGCCCGCCCCGATTGGGCGACCGGCGCCGAGCTGATCTTCGCGATGGTCGTGAGCCTCGTTCTGATCGTCGCCCTGCCGAGGATCGGGGCGCTGGCGAGCGGGCTGGTCGGCGTTCTCGGTATTGCCGTCGCCATCGCCGCGTCCTGGCTGGCGTTCCGCGACTTTCGGCTGCTGCTCGACCCGGTTTACCCGACGACCGTGGTCGCGCTCGTCTATTTCACCTCGTCGGTCCTGGTCTATCTGCGAACCGAGATGCGCCATCAGGAAGTGCGCGGCATGTTTTCGCGCTACATGTCGCCGCATTACGTCGATGTGCTGGCGAAAAACCCGGAGAAGCTCGTGCTCGGCGGCGAGGCGCGAAACCTGACCGTGATGTTCTGCGACATTCGCGGGTTCACGACGCTGTCGGAAGGGCTGACCCCGCACGAGCTGACGCATTTGATGAACAGCTTCACCTCGCCGATGACCGACGCCATCGCCGAGTCGGGCGGGACCATCGACAAGTATATCGGCGACTGCATCATGGCGTTCTGGAACGCCCCGCTCGACGACCCCGACCACGCCAAGCATGCAGTGCAGGCGGCGCGCGACATCCGCCGCAAGCTTGTGGAGCTGAACCGCGGGCTGAAGCAGGAGGCCGAGGCGGCCGGTAAGCCCTATCACGAGTTGCGAGTCGGCATCGGTCTCAACACCGGCGAATGCGTCGTCGGCAATTTCGGCTCCGAGCAGCGCTTCAACTATTCGCTGCTCGGCGACCCGGTGAACCTCGCCTCGCGGCTCGAGGGCTTGTGCAAGCTCTACACGGTCGATCTGGTGATCGGCGAGGAGACCGCCAAGCTGCTCGACGAGCCGGGGCTGATCGAACTCGACCTCGTCGCGGTCAAGGGCAAGAGCCAGGCAGTCAAGGTCTTCACCTTGCCGCCCGAGGATGGCGAGGCGCCCTACAAACAGCCGCACACGGAGTTGCTCGCCGCCTATCGCCGCCAGGATTGGAAGGCGGCGCTCGGCGCGCTCGGCAACGCGCCGCTTTCGACAGTCGCCTATCTGGCGCCGCTCTATACGCTCTATCGTCATCGCATCGCGCATTTCCAGGCCGAGGCGCCGCCGGCAAACTGGGACGGCGTCTACACGGCCGAAGAAAAATGAAGGGAGAACCGCCATGCTCGCGCTCTACGCCAGCGTCGGCAACGAGCTGACCCATTACCACGTCGATGTCGCAGGCGCGACGCTGACCCGGCGCGCGTCGGTAAGCCTGCCGGCCAATGTACAATATGTCTGGCCGCACGCCTCGCAGCCCTTTCTCTACGCCGCGACCAGCGACAGCGCCTCGGGCATGGGCCCGGCCGGCAGCAACCATCACGTCAGCGCCGTCCGGATCGACAAGGCGTCGGGCGCGCTGTCGCTGCACGGCGCGCCGATCGCGCTGCCGATGCGGCCGATCCACATGGCGACCGACATCCCGAGCGAGCACGTGCTGGTGGCGTTCAACAATCCCAGCGCGATCCGGGTCTACCGGATCAATGCCGACTTCACCGCCGGCGCCGAGGTGGCGCAACCCAACGCCATCGA
>DASYXG010000047.1:0-10028 GCA_035935235.1 Allostellaceae bacterium | reverse complement strand
CTCGGCCTATGAGGACTGGCCCGATGTCGAGCGCAAACGGCATCTGCTGCGGCTGTGGCTCTGCCCGCCGGACGCCAGGCCGCTGCCGCCGGTCTTCGCCGAAGTCTATGGCCGGATCACAATCGGCGATCGCGGCGGCATCATCTGCCCGGGAACCCGTCTGCACGCGCCGCTCGCACCGGGCTGACCCAAGTTCATAACACCCCGCTACCGTCGCGCGCTGGCGATCCGGTACTCCGCCTCAGCCTCAACGGGCCCGCCGCTGTCGGCGAGGTCGCGCCGCACTTCCTCCCGCACGGCACGGCGTATCTCCTCTGGTAGTCCCGCGAGTGCTTGGCCAGTGGACGCCCCTCCGCGTTCGAACGGACCGTAATAGGCATCGAACGAGGGCAGCACGAAGGTGTGCTTTACGGTATCGGTCTCGAAGTCGGTTAGGCCGGCCTGATCGAACAGAGACCGCAGGCGCGACGCTTCGCCGAGCGCGAACGTGCGCGCAACGGCCTCGGCCAGACTTGGCGTATGTCGGGCGATGATTTCGTTGATCTGATGGTTGTAGGAGCGTTCGACGACGGTATTCACCGCGACGGCGACGCGGCCGCCGGGACGCAGCACGCGGCGAAACTCCGACAGACCACGCACCGGGTCGGGGAAAAACATCAGCCCGAGGTTGCACAGCACGGCATCGAAACTTTGATCCGCGAACGAAAGCGCTTGCCCGTCCTCCACCGTGACCGAGGCATTCGGCGCGTTGCCGAGACGCTCGCGCGCCTTCCCAGCCATGGCCGGCGAGATGTCGGCGGCGGCGACGTGGCCGGTAGGGCCTACGGCGGCGAGCGCCGCCTCGGCCGACAGCCGGTGCCGGTCGCGATGTCGAGGACGCGCATGCCCGGCGCAATGTGGGCGGCACGCAGCAAGAAGGGCATGAAGTATGCGGTGACATGCGCGAAGGCACGATCGTACTCTGCCGCAGCCTCATCCTTGAAAGTGAGTTCCTCCGGCATCCCCGGCTCCGGTTTCTTCTCTGCTGGGTCGAAGGCATGTTCTCCACCACCAGATGGTAGGGCGCAAGGCCGCCCCCATCGTCGAGACCGCTCATACAGGAAAGGGTCCCATCATGAGCACAATCCGACATCTCGCCAGCCCGATCGCGAAGAGCTTCAGCGAGGCGCTGCGTATCGATAGCGAAGCCGGCAGCTGGATCTTCGTCGCGGGTCAAGTGGGCGTGGCGATCCCACCGGACAACAAGCCCATCAGCTTCGAGCAGGAAGTGCGGGTCACCTTCGATCGCATTCGCGAGTCCCTGCGCAAGCTCAACGCCGGCATGGATAGGATCGTGAGCATCAAGGTCTACCTCACGGACCTTTCACCCTATGCCGAATTCTCCAAGGTGCGCGGCGAGGTCTTCCCAAATAATCCGCCCACATCGACTGCAGTCCAAGTCGCCGGCCTCCTGCTTGGGGCACGCATCGAGATCGACGCAGTCGCCTTTATCGCCAAGGAGTGAGACCAGAACGGGTTGACGGGCTAGAGCCCATCAAGCGCAGCGACGAACCCGGAAATCGTCTCCTCGACCGGCCGGCGTAGGATGGTCTCGTTGGTGTGCAGCGCGAACTCGGCACTATCCGCGGCAGCCCGTCGCGCCGCGCGGATGGCGATGCCGCGCTCGGCGAGACGTTCGGGGAGCGCCGCCGCCCCGGCGCCGCTTACCCGCAGCAGCGTGACATTGGTCGCCAAGCCGGCGCGGTCGATCGACATGCGCGGATGGTCGCGCAGCGCCACGAACAGGGTCTCGGCGGCCTCGACCGCTCGCCCAAACCGCTCGCCAAACCCGTCAAGATAATGCAGCGCCACGGCGGCGTCGGGCCAGGCGCGCGGCAGACTGCCGCCGAACATACGGCGCTGATGATAAAGCTCGTCGAGTAGATCGCGCGGCCCGACGAGGATCGCCCCGTTGGCCGCGTTGAGGTATTTCCATAGTGAGACATATACCGTGTCGAACAGCGCGGCGGTCTCCGCCGGCGCGATCCCGGTATAGGCCGCTTCGAGCAGCAACCGCGCCCCGTCGAGATGCAACCCGATGCCGCGCCCGCGGGCAAAGGCCGAAATCGCCGCCAGCTCAGCGGGGTCGAATGCTTGCCCCGCCACCCGCCGCACCGGCGTCTCGATCGAGATCGCGCCCACGGGCACCGCGACGCGCATCTCCGGCGCGCCCGCCACCGCCGTCTCGATCTCCGCCAGGCTGACCGTCGCGCGCCCTGGGGCCAACGGCACCAGGGTCAGCCCGCTCAAGGTCTGGGCGCAGTCGCCCTCGTCATTCCACAGATGGCTCTCTTGCTGCACCAGCACGCGGCGGCCGCTGCGCGCCAGCAGCCGCACCGCCAAATGGTTGGCGAGCGTCCCGGTCGGCAGAAACACCGCCGCTTCCTTGCCGAGCAGCGCCGCCATAGTGTCTTCGAGCTCGGTAACCACGCCGCCGCGCGAGTAGTCGTCGGTATCGATCCCGCGCGTCGCGGCGATCTCGCCGAGCAGCCGCGCGTATTCCGCTGGCGACAATCCCAGCCCATCCGAGCGGAATTGCACGATGCCGCCGCTCATGGCGCGCCGAACGTCTCTTTAGCGAACCCGATCAGCACCCGCAGATATTCTTCGCCGTCCACCGGGAACTTATCGACGCCGATCCGCGCCCGGTAATCCTGCGCGTACTCCGAAAGCTCTGCCATGCCGTCGAATTCGTCGAGCCAGCCGCAGATCGCCTGGTACTCCCTGTAGGCCGCCGACCCGGCAAGCCCGCGCACACTGTCGGCCAGCATTTGCAGAAGCTCGGCGGCTTCCGCGCTCTGCCGGTCGTCCGGGTTCTCGCCGAGCTTCTTGATCCGCCAGTCCGCGGTCCGCTCTAGTTCGATCGCTTCGGGCAAGTCCGAGCCCATCGCGCACCCTCTTTCATCACCACCCCGGCGCAGGCCGGGGCCCATTTCTCGGCTGCTCGAACAGCGGAACGATGGGTCCCGGCCTCCGCCGGGATGGCGGAGCCAGAAACATGCTGTAGCATAGCCGCAATCGCGCCCACCGGGAGACCCGCAACATGACCTCGCTGCCCTTGAACGGTTTCACCGTGCTTGACCTGACCGCCCATCGCGCCGGCCCGACCGCGGTGCGTCAGCTCGCCGATTGGGGCGCCGACGTCATCAAGATCGAGCAGCCGGGCGAGCAGACCGATGCCACCGGCAGCCGCCGCGACGGCCCCGATTTCCAGAACCTGCACCGCAACAAGCGCTCGATCACCCTCAATCTGAAGAGCAAGGAGGGCCACGACATCTTCATGACGATGGCGAAAAAGGCCGACGTCATCGTCGAGAACTTCAAATCCACCGTGAAGCACCGCCTCGGCATCGATTACGACGCGGTGAAAAAGGTGAACCCGCGCATCGTCTACGGCAGCATTTCCGGCTTCGGCCAGGACGGCCCCTATGAGGGCCGCGCCGGGGTCGATCAGATCGCCCAGGGCATGGGTGGGCTGATGTCGATCACTGGGCATCCGGGGCAGGGGCCGACCCGCGTCGGCATCGCCATCAACGACACCTCGGCCGGCATCCTCCTCGCCAACGCCATCACCCTGGCGCTGCTCGCGCGCGAGCGTACCGGCGAGGGGCAGTGGGTCCACACCTCGCTGCTCGAGGCGCAGATCTTCATGCTCGATTTCCAGGCCTCGCGCTACACGATGAAGGGCGAGGTCGCCAAGCAGGAGGGTAATTTCCACCCGACCTCGCCCGGCACCGGCATGTTCAAGACCGCCGACGGCTACGTCAACATCGCCGCCTCCGGCGACAGCCTGTGGAAGAAATTCTGCGAGGTCGCCGGCGACAAGGACCTCTCGACCAACCCCGATTTCGCCACCGTCGTCTCGCGCGCCAAGAACCGGCCGGCGCTGATCGCCCATCTCAACGATGTCGTCGCCAGCAAGCCCAGCCAGTTCTGGGTCGACGAGCTGTCGAAGGCCGGGGTGCCGTGCGGGCCGATCAACACCATCGACCAGGTCTTCGCCGACCCGCAGGTCAAGCATCTCGGCATCCGTCGCCCGACCGACCACCCCAAGCTCGGCAGCTTCGACATCGTCGGCCAGCCGATCCACATGAGCGCCTACCCGCAGCCGGCGCGCCTCAAGCCGACCCCCGACCAGGGCCAGCACACCGACGAGGTGCTCAAGGAATACGGCTACGACCAGGCCGCCATCGCCGGGTTCCACGCCAACGGCGTGGTCTAGCCCTGACGCCTCATCCGTAGCTCCGCCGCGCCCGGCCGAAGAACGGCATCGGGCCTGGCGAAAATTCGGCGGTCGCGCCCGTGCCGGTGCGCCGGCACCGGGGGAAACACCTTGCCGCTATCCGTCCTCGCCCTCGCGTTCTACGCCGTGGTGATGATCGGCGCCTTCGCCGTACGCAGCGCGGCGGGGTTCGGCGCGGTGTTGATCGCAGTGCCGATGCTGGCCTTTATCCTGCCGGTGTCGTCGGCGGTGTCGGTGGCGACCGCCCTGACCGCACTGACCTCGGTACGCCATATCAGCCGCGATTGGCGGCGGATCGACACCCGTCAGTTCGCGCTCCTCGCCGTCTACTCGTTGATCGGCATCGGGCTGGGGTTTTGCTTCATCAAGGTCTTGGATGAGAACGCGTTACGGCGCGGCCTGGGCGTTTTTCTGATCGTCTATTCGATTTATGCGTTGTGGACCAGCGGGGCGCCCCCGGTATTCGCGGCTCGGTGGCATGCTGCCTTGGCCGCGGCCGCCGGCATCGCCGGCGGTTTTGTCGGCGCTTTGTTCGGCGGCGGCGTCGGGCCGATCTATGTCATTTATTTCAATGCTTTACGGTTGGAACGAGACGTCTTTCGCGTGACCCTGACCACCGTCGCCCTGGTCGGCGGTGTCACGCGCATCGCGGGCTACGCGAGCCTCGGATTTTACGGCCGCCCGACCCTGGCATTGGTGGCGGTGGGGTTGCCGCTGATGGCGATCGGCTCCCGGCTGGGAGATTGGCTTGCGCTCAGTCTCAATCCGCGAGTCTTCGGCTGGTTCGTCGGCGGGCTCGTCCTGCTCAGCGGCGTCGCTCTGCTGGTCAAATAGTCGAACGGCGTCGCTAGGCGCGCGCTGACCGCTTCGCGCCGAAACCGGACCTAGTTCGGCAACGACTCCCGCCAGGATCCTTCCATGGCTATCCGGACCGGTCCCGTCCGAGCAGAATTGCTATCCATATTGGCGGTTTGGCTCTTTAAGATTGTCTCGTTCCGATAGATACGGGTTTTGGAAGCGAATGGCCAAATCTAGAGGTCCCGTTAATGACGTGCGGGGAGGTTGTGATGAGCAAGGGGGTAACCCGGAGGTTATTTGTAGCATTCTCGGTTGGGGCCAGCGCTGTCCTCCATCCTGTCCCGAGCTTCTCCCAATCGGGCGAATTTTGCGGCGTGATAAATCAACTGAATCAACTGGCAGCCAACGATTTCGCCAGTATACGGGGCGCTACTCGAACCGAACATAGCGTCAAGGCAACCCTAAGTCTTGCGGGAGCAAGAGACTGCTTTGTTCTCCAGTCGGCGCAAGACGGGGGAATCAGCTATTGGTGCTACTTCGACATCGCTTCAGAACAACTGGAATCAAGCTATCAAACGATGGCTGACAAAATTGGAAAATGCTTACCAGATGCGAGTAGCACAATAGAGCCGCCATCTACTCCAGCAGCCTGGATTAGGACTGATCGCGCAGAATTTTACTTAACCTTCAACAGATACGATAATACACTAAACTTCAGTGTGAAAAAGAAATAGGGCGACGTATCTTACTGCGCGTGTGCTGCACACCGCTAAAAAATTGCCGCAATTGTGGTGTATCCTCTGTCTATTGTGGTGCAGACGATGGGCGCGACCGACTTGTAAAGAGGCCGACAGCCTCCTGTTGCAGACCGAATGCCTCCTGTTTGGCGCGCCGGTAACAGGACGATGACAGGAGGTCCACCTCGCTCATAAAAGAGCGATATGACTCGGGGTGATCGACGGCCGCCAGGCCAGACGTTGTTCTCGCTGCTGCGCGCCCTGGCCGAGCGCTTCGGAGATCGGCCGGCGGTCATCGCCGGCGCGCAGACGGTGACCTACTGCCAGCTTCTCGATGCCGCTGCCCGTGTCGCCGGCGGGCTCGCGGCGCGAGGCATCGGCCATGGCAGCAGGGTCGGCGTTCTCGCCGAAAACCGCCGCGAGTGGCTGGAGGCGGTGTTCGGCGCAACTGCACTGGGCGCCGTCGCGGTGCCGCTCAGCACCTGGTCGCGCCCGGGCGAGCTCGACTACCTCATCGGCGACGCCGAGCTCGATGCGCTGTTCGCGGTCGAGGGTTTTGCCGGCCAGGACTTTTCGAGCGCGCTCGCGGTGCTGCGGCCAAAGCATCCGCGGCTGCACACCGTGATCATGCTCGGCCCCGAATACGACGGATTCCTCGCTACCGCCGTGCCGCCTGCCGTCGATCGGGCGCACCCCAATGACGACGCGCTGATCCTCTACACCTCGGGGTCGAGCGCGCGGCCCAAGGCGGTGCGGCTGGTGCACGGATCGATCGTCGCCAACGGCTTCGCCATCGGCGAGCGCATGGCGCTGACCGAGGCCGATCGCGTGTTGCTGGCGCCGCCTTTGTTCTGGGCCTATGGCGCGGTCAATGCGCTGCCGGCGACCCTCGGCCACGGCGCGGCGCTGGTCCTGCAGCCGCGTTTCGAGCCGGGCGGCTGGCTCGACCTGATCGAGCGCGAGCGCTGCACCGCGGTCTACACCCTGCCGAGCATGACCGGCGCGGTGCTGCGCCACCCGGAGTTCTCGCGTAAGCGCACCGCGAGCCTGCGCACCGGGCTGATGATCGGCACGCCCGAGGAAGTGCGCATCGCTGCCGAGGAACTCGGTGTCGCCAATATCTGCAACATCTACGGCGCTACCGAAACCTACGGGAATTGCGCGGTGACGCCGGCGGAATGGCCGCTCGCCCGCCGCATGGCCAGCCAGGGCCCGCCGCTGCCGGGCATGCGTATCCGCATCGTCGATCCCGATACCGGCCGCGCGCTGCCGCCGGGCGAAGCCGGCGCGGTCGAGGTCGCCGGTCACATCACCCCTGGCTATTGCGGCGCCAGCGCCGAGCACAATGCCGCTTCCTTTACCGCCGACGGATATTTCCGCACCGGCGACCTCGCGCTGCTCGACGCTAACGGCGATTTCCGCTTCGTCGCGCGCGGCAGCGACATCATCAAGCGCGCCGGGATCAACGTCTCGCCGGCCGAGGTCGAGACGGTGCTGTTGCGGCACCCGGCGGTCACTCAGGCCGCGGTGGTCGGAGCGCCGGCCGGCGAGCTCGGCGAGGCGATCGTCGCCTTTGTCGTGCTCGGTCCCGGCGCCGAAGCCGATGCGGCCGCGCTGCGCGAGCATTGCCGCGCGCTCGCCTCCTCGTACAAGACCCCCGACCGTATCGAGATTTGCGCCGCGCTGCCGGTGACCGAAACCGGCAAGCTCTTCCGCCGCGGCCTCAAGGAACGAGCCGCGGCGCTGGTGCAGCCCTCACGGCAGGAGGTGCGTCGATGATTGCCCCGGCCCCCTTGAACCTGATGACGGCAATCCTGCCCTGCAACGATCTGGACGCCTCCGAGCGGTTTTATCGGCGCTTGGGGTTTACCCGCTCTGGCAGCTGGAAGCCGCCTCCGGGAGAGCCGGACACCTATCGCATTCTTTCGGATGGAAAGGGCGCCCAACTCCACCTCACCGACACGATTGAAGGCTGGCTCGTCCCGGGGCGAAATCCGTTCGGTTTGTATCTGTATGCCGAGGACGTCGATCGCCTGGCCGCTTCCTTTGCGGGCGAGATCATCGGCAGTGGAAAACCGGAGGACAAGCCCTGGGGCATGTATGAATTTGCCCTTTCCGATCCCGATGAGACCTTGGTTCGCATCGGCCGGCCCACCCGGCGCTAGGAATAATCCGGCCTTCGCTTCTCGCGGAACGCCGCGACCCCTTCGGCGAAATCGCTGCTGGCGCGCACCCGGTCGCCGAGCTCCTGCTCCAGCGCCTCGCGGTTGCGCACCCCCTCGGCGATGCCGCTGCTGATCTGCTGTTTGACCGCCTGTACGGCGGCGGGGCTGTTGGCGGCGATGGCCGCGGCGACGCCGATCGCCCACTCCATCGCTTTGCCTGGCTCGACCACGAGGTTCACCAGCCCGATCTTCGCCGCGAACGCGGCGTCGACCAGCCGCCCGGTCAACAGCAAATCCATCGCATGGACATGACCGATCTGCTGGATGAGCTTCACCGCCGCCCCGCCAAACGGGTAGATCGCGTAGCGTACCTCGGGCAGCCCGAAGCGCGCCGTCGGCTCCGCGCCGCGAATATCGGTCGAGATCAGCAACTCCACCCCGCCGCCGGCGCAGTCGCCGCTGACCGCAGCGACGATCGGCTTGGCGAACACGATATCCTTGAGCAGCGCCCGGTTGATCACCCGCGCCATGTCCGGACTGGCGGAAAGATCGCCGCTGATATCGGCCCCGGCGCAAAACGCCTTGTCGCCCGCGCCGGTCAGGATCACCGCGCGGCAGGTCGTGTCCGCGTCGAGCCGGTCCCACAAATTGGCGAGGTCGGCCATCATCGCCCGGGTCATCGCGTTGCGCCGGGGCTGGTTGTCGATGGTCACGATGGCGATGTGGCGGCCGTGCGCGCTATGGCGGATTTCCATCGGTTTCTGTCTACCGCTAATCTCGCTGAGCCATAACATACGGCGCGAGTTAGTGTCGCGCTGGTCACTGTGACGGGAAACGCCGATGCCGAATGCCCTCGATGGGGTCCGCGTCCTCGATTTCACCACCACCATCGCCGGTCCGCATTGCACCCGGCTGATGGCCGATATCGGCGCCGAGGTGATCAAGATCGAGACGCCCGACGGCGGCGACATGATGCGTGCGCGCTTGCCGTTGCGGAATGGCGCCAGCACCTCGTTCGGTCAGCTCAACACCGGCAAGAAGAGCCTCGTGCTCGACCTGAAACAGCCCAAAGCGGTCGAGATCATCCACCGCCTGGTCAAGACCGCCGATATCGTCGTCGAGAATTTCCGCCCCGGGGTGATGGCGCGTTTCGGCCTCGATTACCCCAAGCTGCAAGCGGTCAACCCGGCGCTCATCTACTGCGCCATCTCGGGATACGGCCAGACCGGCCCGTCGGCGGACCGGCCGGCCTACGCGCCGGTGATCCATGCCAGCTCCGGCTACGATCTGGCCCAGATCGCGCATCAGCTCGAGCCGCGCCGCCCGGATTATTGCGGCATCTTCATCGCCGATGTGCTGAGCGGCACCTACGCCTTTGGCGCGACGATGGCGGCGCTGCATCAGCGCCAGGCCACCGGTCTGGGCCAAATGGTCGACGTGTCGATGCTCGAAAGCATGCTGTCGCTGACCTTGGGCGAATTGCAGAACTCGCAGTTCAACATCCCGCCGCCGCCGCGGCCGATCTTCGGTCCGGTCGCAACCAAGGACGGCTACGTCAACCTGTCGGTCGCGAGCGAGCGCACCTTTCAGGCGATGGCCGCTGCGGCGGGACGCAACGATTGGCTCACCGACCCGCGCTTCGAGAAATACCAGGACCGGCGCATCAACTGGGGCGCGCTGATGGACGAACTGGAAGAATGGTCGACGACCCTGCCCACCGCCGAGGTGCAGGCGCTCTTCGATCGCCACGGCGTGCCGTCCTCGCCTTACCGCACGGTCAAGGAGGCGATGGCCGACCCGCAACTCGCGCACCGCCACTCGCTCGCCGAGATTCACGACAAGGGCGGCAGTTTCCTTGCGCTCAACCCGCCGTTCCGAATGACCGCGTCGCGCGCCGCGGCGGTCCCCCATGTCGCCGCCCTCGGCGCCGACAGCGCCGCGGTCCTGGCTGATGCCGGTTTCTCTGCCGCTGAGATTGCCGCACTCGCTGAAGCCGGGGTGACGGTGGCGGGGTAGGGTTTGGCCGTGGCCCGGACGCCGGCGTAT
>DASYXG010000046.1:0-13038 GCA_035935235.1 Allostellaceae bacterium | reverse complement strand
CCCGGCCGCCGTACGGATATTCTCACCCTGATCGGCTTCTCCGGTCCTGCTGGTGGATTCGCCGAGCACGCACTGCTCGCCGCGGTCTGGTACCGCCTTGCGGCGGAATTCGGTTTCGGCCCGGCCATGAACAATCTGGGGGAGCTGTACCGGAACGGTTTGATTGGGCAGGATCCGGCAGCCGCCCGCGACTGGTTTGTCGCCGCCGCGAGCGTGGGTAATCCGTCCGGTTATTGGAACGCCTGGATTGCCTATTCTTCGGGTCCGGAACGAGACCCGGCGCAGCTGGCAAGGTGGTCCAGCTGGACGGCTCGATCCGGCGACGATCTCGATCTCCTTGAGCCGACGTTCGGACGCACGACCGTGTTCGGCAGACCGATGCCGCCCGAGGAGCGGGCGGCTTACCGCAAGGCGGCGGCGGCCGGTACCCCGGTGCCGATCCATCTCGAGCCGATGCAGCCAAATCCTCAGGTGCCCACGTTTCGTCAGGTCACCGGCGTCGACCCCGCCGCCCGTTAGCTCGGCGTCAGCTAGTTGGATTTTGTCCCCACGCAGCAATGCAGCGCGTGAGCGGCGAGGAGGGTGCCTTCCGCCGCGGCCTTGTCGCGCGCGGTGTGCCACACCGGCAACTCGTCGGCGCTCAGTAGCGACAGCACGTGGTCCTCGCGATAACGCCAGATCGGCCCGTCCGGCCGGTCGAGCGTGATCAGCGCCGGATATGAGACGAGGTTCCTCAGCCCCGCTTGCCGCATCCGCCGGTAGAGGCTGGCGTCGGCAACGCCGGCTGCCGCGACCGATTGCGGCGGTGGGGTGACCTTGCGTCGGGTCGCTTCCGGCACATCGAGGTTCCACCATTGCGGCAGGTCGATCGCCCGCACCACCACGCCGATCCGCCCGCCTGGCCGCGCCACCCGGATCATCTCGGCTATCGCCTTCTCCGCGTCGCACTCCTCGAGCACCGTCACCGAAAACACGCAATCAAACGATGCGTCGGGGAAGGGTAGCGCTTCGCCGTTGCCTGGTTTGAAGTCGATGCGGCTGGCAAGGTCTTCGGATTCAGCCAATGCCGCCGCCTCGCTGAGCAGAAAGGTGTTGGGGTCGATCGCCGTGATCGGGTTATCGACCATCCCGGCCAGCTGCCGGTCGAGCGAGCCGGCGCCGCAACCGACATCGAGTATCGCCTCGCCTGGGCGCGGCGCCATCGCATCGACCAGACCGTGGAACATCGCCCGATAGCTCGGCGTCTGCGCCCGGGCTTCGAGCATCGCCACCCCGCCGAGATGGCGCCCACCGACCGTGATGACGGTAAAACGCTTGGCCAGTTCGGGGACTGTCGGCGCCCATTGCGACGCCGCCAGGAAGAACGGCATCAGGATCAGCGCGGGGCCGTTGCCCGTGATGTGATAGCTGATCCCGGCGTAGCTGCCGTCGCCAGCGAGTTTCGGCACGTCCGCCGCGTGCCCCGAGAGGAAGCCGGTTATCGCCTCGATCAGTTCGCCGGTGCGCTCGGCCGCGACATCGGCCCAGCCTTGCGCCTCGTATCCGTCGAGGATCGCCCGCTGTGCGCCCGGCAGCCGGGCGGCGGCGCGTGTCGTCACCTCAAAGGTCGGGCCGTATTCGCCGGCGATCATCAGCATTTGGCCCGACACTTTGGCGAAGGGCGCCGGGTCGAGCCGCACCGGGGTCACGCAGACGATCCCGCCCAGTCGCTCGGCATTCGCCGCGGCGAGCGCGGCGATGTCGGAGGGGATTTGGCTGGCGATATGCGCGCGCCCGATGCCGAGGTGATCCAGCAGCGCGACGAGCCGTTCCGGCAGCGTCAGTTCATTCCGCGGCAAGGGCTCCCCTCCGAGTGCGTTTCAGGCGATGGGCGGCGTTGACACCGCGGGTATGCGAGCCGGATCATTCGGTGACTTTAGCGGGAGGGATGGCGATGCGGAAACTTACGAAATCGTTCCGGCTGCCGCTCGCGGCCGCGGTGCTGCTTGGCGCCTCCGGCTTAGCGCTGTCGCAAAGCCCCACACCGAGTGCGCCACCCCCGTCGCACCAACCGGTGATCTCGGACGACTCACTCGACGATTTCGCCGAGCTCAACCGCAACCTCGTCATGCTGGAGAGCAAAATCGCCAAGGCGAAACGCATCATCGCCGCGAGCCAGGACCCGGATGCCCCGGCGAGCCGGCGCGAGGCATTCCGGACTCTCGTCGCTGGCCTGCTCGATGCCTTCGCCGACGGCGGTGAGGTCGCGAAACTAGGTCAGACGGCGGTCGATTTCGTCCATCGCCGCCTTGCCGAGGCCCAGCAGGACCCCAACTTTCCTCCCGAACAGAAAGAGGCGCTCGTCACTCGGTGGCGCCGGCTCGCGATGCAGACCGAAGCGGTCGCGGTCACGCTCGACGCCACTCGCAAAGATCTATCCGACAAGCTGACGCTGTTGCAGACCAAAGCCGATTTTGTCGACCAGATGGACAAACTGCGCCAAGCGCGCGCCGTGCTCGACGCGATCGGCGATCTCGCCGACCAGCGCCAGTCGGTCAGCCAGCGGATGCGCGATCTCCTGCAAGGCCGGCCCAGCGACGCGCCCGATATGTAGGAAACGGTAACGCTGGCGCTATGCCACGACTCCCGCCTCGCGCAGCGCGCCGATTTCCGCATCGCTGTAGCCGTACTGGCGCAGCACCTCGTCGCTGTTCTGGCCGACCGCCGGCGCGGTGCGCGGCCGCACCTTCTCCTGGCCCGCCAGAAAGAACGGGCTGTCGATCGTCCACAAATCCGGATCATCGACATAGGGTTTGAGAAAACCTGCGGCGAGCACCTGCTCGTCATGGCGGATGTCCTCGACCCGGCCGACCACGCCAAAGATCAGCCCGGCGTCGTCGAGCGTCCTGCGCCAATGCGCGAGGTCGTGCTCGGCGAACAACCGATCGAGGATCGCCACCAGCGCGCGCGCATGTTTGTTCCGTAACGGGTCGGTGGCAAACCGCTCGTCCTCCAACTCGGGCGCGTTGAAGCAGGTCTTGAACTTCTCCCAGCGCCACTCGTCGGCGGCGATCGACAGCAAGAGCCAGCGTCCGTCGCGGCATTGGTAATGCACGCGTAGCGCCGACAACGCCTCGTGGCGCGGCGGCTGCGGCCGCACCTCGTCGCCGCACAAAGCCGCCTGCACCGAGCAGGCATTGGCCCACAGCCCATTCGCCAGCAGCGACGAGCCGACGTAATTGCCCTTGCCGGTCTTCTCACGCTGATAAAGCGCGGTGACGATCGCACCGTAGGTGCCCATCGCCGAGGGGTGGTCGCCCATGCCGGGCAGCGAGCGCGCCGGGTTGACCTCCTCGCCGGCGCGCACCAGGTCCATCAGCCCCGTGCGCGCCCACCACGCCGTGGCGTCGAACCCCGGCTTGCTCGCCTCCGGGCCGCTCTCGCCATAGCCGGTAAACGAGGCGTAGATCAGGCGTGGGTTGAGGTGCTCGAGATCGGCGTAGGTAATCTTCAATCGCTCGCGCACCGGCGGCGGATAGTTGGTGATGAAGACGTCGGCATCCTCAACCAATCGGTAGAGCACCGCGCGCCCGGCCTCCTGACGCAGATCGAGCGCCAGGCTCCGTTTGTTGCGCGCGTCGAAGAAAAAGCCCGGGTTTAGCGGCGGCCGCCCCGGCACCGGGTTGCCACGCCGGCGATAGGGGTCGCCCATGCCGGGCGGCTCGATTTTGATCACCTCGGCGCCGAAATCCGACATCACCGTGGCCGCCGCCGGTCCGGCGATAAAGCTGGCGCAATCGATGACCTTGAGCCCGTCGAAGATGCGTTCGCTCACCCGACTTTCCTTTCAACCAGTCCGTTGAAACTCAAACATCCATCCGGTACGTGTCGCCGTCCCTGACGATGCGGCCGGCGGTGGCGCCGGCGAAATGAGTGCCGATCACCATCACCGGACGGCTCGACAGCGCCGCTAGCATCCGCTCGCGGGTGCGCTGCCCCATCTCCGGGTCGCTGTCCGCGGTCGAGCACCAATGGGGCCGGGCGATCTGGCAGGGGTGGTGCATGAAATCGCCGGTAATCAGCGCCTCTTCACCCTTCGACTTGATTGACACGCTGACATGGCCCGGGGTGTGGCCAACTGTCGGGATCAGGCTGATCTCGTTGGTGATGCGGTGGTCGGTCTCGACCAGATCAACGAGCCCGGCATCGTGCACCGGCTTCACCGAGTCGGCGAACACCGCGGTCATGTCCTCGCGCTCGTGCTGCGCGCGCCAATGGCCGAACTCGACCCGTCCCATCAGGTAACGCGCCTTGGGGAAGGTGGGGACCCATTTCCCTTCGACCAGCATGGTGTTCCAGCCGACATGATCGACGTGGAGATGCGTGCACAGTACCGTGTCGATTGATTCGCGCGAGAACCCGGCGGCTTCGAGGTCGGCGAGGAACGGCAGTTGCAGGTTGTTCCAAGTCGGGATGCGCCTTCCGGTCTTGTCGTTGCCGAGACAGGTATCGACGACAATACGCTGGCCGTTTTTTCCGCCGCCCGGCGCCTCGATCACCAGCGCATGGATGCTCATCTTGAGCCGGCCGCGCTCGTCGGCGAAATGCGGCTGCAGCCACTTGATCGGTAGGATTTCCTCGTAAGTCGCCTGCGGCAGGATAAACCGGCTGCCGCCGGTCACCTCCATCTCGACCACCTTGGTGACCGTGACGTCGCCAATCCGCCATTTCATTGCCGCGTTTCCCCGCTGTCGCTCGCGAATAGCTTAGCCACGGCCGGCATGGAAGCGCTAGCAGAGCAATAATCAACATTTCGATTGATTATTTCATCGAACTGTCGAATCATACGTCATGGATTCTGATGACTTGATGCTCGATGCGGTGTTCGGAGCGCTTTCCGATCCGATTCGCCGCGAGATACTCAACCAGTTGGATGGTAAAGATCTGCTGGTCACCGAGCTCGCGGAGCCGTTCGATATTTCGCTTCAGGCGGTGTCGCGCCACATCCACGTCCTGGTGCGCGCCGGCCTCGTCACCCAGGAGCGCAGCGGCCGCGTCAGCCGTTGCCGTCTCGATGCCGGCCCGATCCTCCAGGCGGCGCTGTGGCTCAACCGCTACAGCCGCTATTGGCAGTCGCAGTTCGACACGCTGGCGATGTGGCTCGACTCGCTGTCGCCGCAACCACGGGAGACCCCCCATGCCCTATCGCGAGACGACCGAAAGACTGGCCGGGTACCGGCGCGAGATCGCCGCGCTGCGCGAGAAAATGCGGGCGCTGCAGCAAAACGTCGAACCCGAGGAAGTCGCTGACTACGAGTTCGCCGGACCCGCCGGCCCGGTGCAGCTGTCCCAGCTCTTCGGCGACAAGGACACGCTTTTCGTCATCCACAACATGGGCAAATCCTGTCCGAACTGCACCATGTGGGCAGACGGTTTTAACGGTGTCCTCCCGCACCTCGAAAGCCGCGCAGCCTTTGTCGTGACCTCGCCCGACGATCCGGCGACCCAGGCGGATTTCGTCGCTTCGCGCGGCTGGAAGTTTCGCATGGTGTCGCACCGGAGCACGACTTTCGCCGCCGATATGGGCTACCGCGGCGAGGGCGGCGGCTGGCTGCCCGGCGTCTCGGTGTTCAAGCGCATCGACGGCAAGATCACGCGCGTCTCCGATGCCGGTTTCGAGCCGGGCGATGATTTCTGCGCGGTCTGGCACCTCTTCCAGCTGATCCCGGAGGGAACCGCCGGCTGGCGGGCGAAGTTCAGCTACGCGTAGAAGCGGGACGCCGGGAGCCTAGGCATGACCGGACTTCATTCCGTCGACGCGCCGCTTAGCGCAGGGCTTGAGCGCAAAGGCGCCGCGGCCGCAGTCGGCTTAACCAAATGGCTGTGTCTCGCGGCCACGCCGACCTTCGCGATCCTTGCCTTGCTGACGAGCCTGGACGGGAGTCGGATAGACAGGCTCTGTGTGTCGGGGCGTGGGCCGCGGCTGAGCGGAATGGTCACCATGTGCGTATTCCACTCGCCGCCTTGGCTGAATGTGATCGGCGGGCCGCCACGGAACCTCCACCAGTGAAGGGTCAGGCCGGGCGTTAAGCACCAGCTGTTAGGTGGCCGAGGCACTGTTGAATTTGCGACTTCCAGTAACCGAAGGGAGGTAGGCGATGGGGACACATTCGATCGGGACACGTGACGAGTGGCTGGCGGCGCGTCTCGATCTGCTCCAGGCTGAAAAGGAGCTGACGCGGCGCAGCGATGAATTGGCGCGGCGACGGCAGGAGCTGCCATGGGTTCGGGTCGCCAAGGAGTACCGCTTCGAAACGGACAAGGGCGGCGCCTCGCTGGCGGACCTCTTCGAGGGGCGCTTGCAGCTTCTCGTTTACCATTTCATGTTCGGGCCGGACTACACGGCAGGGTGTCCGTCGTGCTCGGCGATCGCTGACGGCTTCAATGGCTTTTCCGTTCATCTGGCAAACCACGACGTGATGCTCTGGGCCGTGTCGCGCGCGCCGCTCGCCAAACTGCAGGCGTACCAGCGGCGGATGGGCTGGACGTTTCCCTGGGCTTCTTCGTTCGGCGGCGAATTCAACTTCGACTTCACGGTCTCCGTCACCGAGGAGCAACAGCGGGAGGGGTCCGTTGACTACAACTATCAGCGCTCAACGCCGCGGCCGGCTGGCGCACCGTCAGATAAGCCCGTGCGCGCGACCCCCGATGGAGCCTCAAAGGGCGCCGCTATGACCGGAACCGACGTGTCCACTTACGCGCGCGAGCGGCCGGGCATGAGCGCGTTCGTCCTTGAGGATGGGGTCGTGTATCACACCTATTCGACCTTTGCGCGTGGGCTCGATGGGCTCTGGGGCATGTATCAATGGCTCGACCGCGCTCCCAAGGGACGCGGCGAGAAGGGTTACTGGCTGCGCCACCGCGACTCGTACGAGGCGCGCTGAACGGGCGCCAGGGTGCACGAGCGCGACAAATACAGTAGTAAAATAGAAGGGTGACGACCGACATCATCGCCCCGATCGTCGACTGGCTGATCGACGGCGCGCCTTCCGCGACGACGCCCGACGCCATTCTTCGCGAGATGTGCGAGCGGGTCGTCGCCGGCGGGATTCCGGTGTGGCGGGCGGCGATATTCGTACGCACCTTGCACCCCGAAGTGATGGGGCGGCGGATCGAGTGGCGCGACGACACCGGCATATCGATCGGCCAGGCATCGTACGCGGTCTTCGATAGCGATTCCTTTCGCGACAGTCCGGTCGCCAGTGTTTACCGCGATGCCCGACCAATCCGTGTTCGGCTCGACCGCGACCGCAGCGGCGAATTCCCGCAACTTGACGCTCTGCGCGCCGAGAGCGGCACCGACTATCTCGCGTTTCCCGTCAAGTTCAGCAACGGCGAGGTGCATGTCGGGACCTGGGCAACGCGGCGCCCCGGCGGTTTTACCGACCGCCACCTCGAGGCGCTCGCCAGACTGACCGGGCCGCTCTCCCGGCTTACCGAAGCGTATGCGCTACGCCGCACCGCGACCAATCTGCTCGACACCTATGTCGGCCGCGACGCCGGCGCCCGCATTCTCGGAGGGCAGATTCGCGCCGGCTTCACCGAAACCATCGAGGCGGTCATCTGGCTTTCCGACATGCGCGGCTTCACCGCACTCGCCGACAGCATGCCGCCCGCGGCGCTGATGGCGCTGCTAAACCGCTATTTCGATTGCCAGGTGCCGGTGATTCTCGGTCACGGCGGCGAGGTTCTCAAATTCATGGGCGACGGGCTTCTTGCGATCTTCCCGCTCGCCGGCCGCGAACCCGAAGCAGTTTGCCGCGCGGCGCTCCATGCGGCGGGCGAGATGCGCAGCGCCGTCGCCGCACTCGACGGCTGGCCCCGCGTCGGCCATGGGCCGCGCCACGGCTTGGCGCTGCATATCGGCGAGCTGCTCTACGGCAATATCGGCGCCGCCAACCGGCTCGATTTCACCTGCATTGGACCGGCGGTCAACCTGGCCGCGCGGCTTGAGGCGCTGGCTGCGCGCCTCGGCCGCACCACGCTGGTCTCAGCGGCGTTCGCGCAATATGGCGGCGCCCACCTAGCGCCGCTCGGCGAGTTCGCGCTCGCCGGTTTCCGCGCGCCGCAACCAGTCTACGGTCTCGCCGACGAAGCCGGTTGAAATATGATACGTTTGTGTGGAGGGAGTAGGCTAGCGCAGCTTCACCTTCCGCCGCATTGGTAGACGCGCATACGTCGGTAGTCGCGTTCTGCCTCCGCCGCCCCGTAGTCAACGGTCAAGCACCATTGAAAGTGCGCCTGGTAATTGAGATGCCACCGCCTGTCGAAGCCCCTAAAACACGGCAGTGTCGACAAGACTTGGGCCTCATGAACCGCGAGCCTGGCATACTGGTCGCAAAAGGCGGGATCGGCGGCAAGGGACGGCATGCCAGCGCCGACAAATACGGCAGCGGCAATGGCCAGAGACCAAAAGCTCTTACTCATCGCTCCTGCCCTTCGCCGGTCACCTAGATCGCACAACCTAACGGTGTTCAGAAATTTGCGCTATAGAACCGTATTGGTGAGTTGCTCTACAACAATATCGGTACCCTAAGCGGCGCGAAGCGTCGCCGCATTTGACGGCTGCCGGCATTTCGGCGGCGGCCGAAGCGATTACCCGTCCGTCCTCGCCGCCGGATGATAAACTTCAGCCCATGATCAGTGGAGCCATGATTGCCGAGATCGCCGCCCTCGCGGGTGATCCGGCGCGCGCCAACATCCTCTCCGCGCTGCTCGACGGCCGCGCGATGACCGCGACCGAGCTCGCTTTCGCCGCGCATGTCACGCCGCAGACCGCGAGCGCACATCTCGCCAAGCTTACCGAGGCTGGGCTCATCAATGCGACCCCGTCGGGCCGGCACCGCTATTTCCGGCTGACCTCAGCCAAGGTCGCGCAGATGTTCGAAAGCATCGGCGCGGTGGCGATTGATAGCCGCCCGCGCTTCCGGCCGCTATCGCGGCAGGCGGCGGCGCTGCGCGATGCGCGGGTGTGCTACGACCATCTCGCCGGCAGGCTCGGCGTCGCCATCGCCGATGCGATGATCCGGCGCGGCTATATCGTGCTCGAGGATGAGGGCGGGCATTTCACCGAAGCGGGCGTTCGCTATCTCACCGGCCTCGGCATCGACCTTTACGATCCGGCGCTGCAGCGCCGCCGCCATATGTGCCGCGCCTGCCTCGACTGGACCGAGCGGCGGCCGCATATCGGCGGCGCGATCGGCGCGGCGCTGGCCGAGAAGTGGTTGGCGCTTGGCTGGATCGCCCGCGCCAAGGACAGCCGCGCCGTCACCCTGACTGCGGCGGGCGAACGCGGTTTCCGCGACACCCTTGGCTTGAACCTCGCCGCTGACGAGAGGGCCGTGGCCTAGCGGCTCCGCCTTTACTCACCGACCGAACTGAACGCTGACCCCATCCGGGGCAGGAGCAGACATGCGTCCCTATTACTTCGATTTCGATCAAATCCGGACCCGCCGCGCGGTGGCGATCGTTGCCTTTGAGCGGGCCATGCGCGGCGGTTGGCCGTCGCCGCGCCGCGGTGGTCCGGCTGAGCTCTTCCACGCCGCGTTGGCGCTGATCCGCCAGTGGCGTGAGCGCGCTCGTCAGCGCCGTCAGCTCGCTCGTCTCGATGTCCGGATGCTGCGCGATATCGGCCTCACCGCCGCCGAGGCCGAACGCGAATGCGAAAAGCCGTTCTGGCGGCGCTGAATCCGGTCAGCCCGCTGCCTTGTCCGCCACCGGCTCGTCCGTTCGCTTTGGAACCCACTCGCCGCTGTAGCGCGGCAAATAGAGTTTTACGGTGGTGCCGCGCCCGGGGCGGCTTTCGATCGCGCAATGGCCGCCCGAGCGGGTGACGAAGCCATAAACCTGCGACAGGCCGAGCCCGGTGCCGACCCCCGGCTCCTTGGTCGTAAAGAACGGGTCGAAGGCCTTTTCCTGCACTTCCGGCGGCATGCCGTTGCCGGTGTCGCTAACGAAGATGCTGACATAGTCCCCCGCCGGTAAATCCGCCTGGTCCGCCGCGAGGCGATCGAGCCGGCAGTTGGTGCATTCGATGGTCAGGGTACCGCCCTCGGGCATCGCATCACGGGCGTTGAGCGCGAGATTGAGGACCGCATTTACCAGCTGGTCGGGATTGACGAAGATCGGCCAGGTCTGGTTCTCCAGCCGCAGGTCGATCGTCACCGCTCCGTCGGTCCGCCAGGGAAGCTCGAGCGCGCTGGCGATCACCGCGGCCGGATCGACCGGCTGGGGATCGTCCGGTTCGCGCCGGGCAAAACCGAGCAGGCGCTTGGTCAGCGCGGAAGCGCGCTCGCAGCCGTTCATCGCTGCGGTCAGCCACCGGAGTCGCTTCGGATCATCGCCGTCGAGACCGGCCTGCAAGAGCGAGATATTGCCCGAGATGATGGTCAGCAAGTTGCTGAAATCATGTGCCATGCCGGCGGTGAGCTGACCGACGGCCTCGAGTTTTTGTGCCTGGTGCAGCCGGGACTCAATGGCTGCCCGGCGGGCAACCTCGTCACGCGCCCGGGTGAGGGCCACTTGCTCGCGGCGGGTGCGGCGCAGCGCCATTATGCTCAACACGATGAGGGCGATTGCCGCCGGGATCTCGACGATGGCGTAGCCGACCATCGAGCCCAGCCAGTCGTGAAAAATCGCCGTGCGGCTTCGCGAGATCGCGACGTAAACCGGGTAGTCCGCCACCCGCTTATAGGCGACAAGCCGGCCGCTTTCGGCGAAAGCCGAGCCGCTTTCGATGAGGCCGGTTGCCGTCTTATTGGCGATCGCCTGGGCGAGCAGCGGATCCGGCTGAAGCTCCGAGGCGTTGGTCGGCGCCGGATAGGACGCCAGCAGCGACCCGTCATCCTTCAGCACGCTGGCGGTGTACTGACCGGCCGCGCCAAGCAGCGAATTATAGAACGACCCGAAATAGTTGCCCGACACGGCGACAACGATGACGCCGCGAAATTGGCCATCCGGTCCTTGGCGGCGGCGGCTGATCGTGAAATACGGCTGGTAGTCGCCGCCTTCGAGGCTGCGCGCCCGCACTGCCGAGATGAAGGTCTGCGTGTCTGCGTCGCGCAGGGCGCGGAAATCGTCGCGGTCGGCTTGGTCGAGCTCCGGGTTCACCGGATAGACCCGGGCGCTCACCATTTCGTGGCCGCTCGCATCGATGACCCATGCCGCCGCTACCTGGGACAAGCCGGCGATCTGGCGGGCGATTTGATCATGCAGCGAATTTTCCTGGGTGTGGATCTCGGTATCGCTCAGCGGCGCGAGCAGATCGTCAATCCGCGCCGCGACGAGCAGGTGCGTGTCGAGGATCTTGGTCGTGTTTTGCTCCGCGACCGTCACCGCCCCATAGAGAGCGGTACCCGCCCGTCCATAGCTCTCGCGGTACGAGACATAGGCAGCGATGGCGCCGACCAGCAGCGGCACGAGGATGGTCCCGGCGAGCAGCAGGCGCAGGGTCCGGATCGCGCGCAGCGATGGGGCCGCGCGGACCAATTCAGCGTCGATCGCCTCCTCGTTCATTTCGTTGGAAAGGCCGTGGTCTGCCATTCGTCCCAACCCAACGATGCACGTGCACTGCGGCGCCGCGATGACGCGAATGCGTCACCATTATGTTCAATCGTGGCGCCGAGCTGCGGGATTGTCGGTTAACGGCCGCGCGACGGTCAACACAACTTCGCGATGATAGCGCGCGACAGGGCTCAGATGAGGTAGGCTGTTCCGTCAATAGCGATCGGAGAAGCAACTTTATGCGAGCGAGCCGGTGGAGCGGATTGCTTGGGTTTAGCTGTGTCCTTTTGGCCGCTTGCGCCGAGCAGCACACTTCCGTGAGCCTGGAAAACGGCTTGGTGTTGATGCAGACCGGCGCGCCGGTCCTCAGCTGTCGTGAGCCGTGTCTCGCCGATTGGCGTCGCGAGCAGCCGCAGGCGCAAGCCCTCGTAACCGCCGGCCAATGGCGCGACCTCGCTGCGCTGGTGATCCGTGTCGGCTATCAGGATGATCTTTCGCTTTTCTACCTCGGTCGCGCGGCGGAAGGGCTGGGCTTCACGGCTGGAGCGGCTGCCTACTACCGGCAGAGCCAGCAGATATCCGGCACCGCCATCGCCTGCGCCATTCAGAGCAAGCAGTGCGGCGGGCTCGTCTTCCCGCAGGCCGCGGCCTTGCGGCTGTCCTCGGTGACGCTGCAACTGGAGCGGTCGCGGCGCGCGCCGACGGGGTCGTCGCCGGGCAAGCCGGTTCCGGCGACGACCGAAGGCGTTGCCACCGGGAGCGCGACGTCAAACGAAACCGTGCCGCCGCCCCTGCCCGTGGCGGCGCCGGCTCCCAGCCCGCCGCCACCTAAGCCTGTCGATACCAGGGACTTTATCGAGCCACCGCCGGCGCCGCGGTAAAACCAGGTCGCGAGGGGCGCTACTGGCAACGCTCCTGCGCTACGGTGTCGGCGCCGTTCGACTCGAACCTGCCGTTCTGGATCAGCACGCGGCCATCGCTTTGCACCGATGACAGCGTTCGCAGGCGGCCGGCTTGCTTTTCGATGATCAGTTCCAAGTGTGATTTGTCCTGATTGTCGAAGAGATCGACGCGGATCTGGTCGGCGCCGTGAAGTTCGGCAGACGTGGCGGCGTAAGTCATTGTCTGCCCGCCTCCGAAGTCGGTGAGCAGTTCGCCCGCGGTGTCCGAATTCGCCGACCAGTGGGTGTGGGCGTTATTGCCGCTGGGCGGCAGGCCGCATTGCGCCGCCCATTCGCCGATTAGGCCAAATCTAGTCATCGCCTCTTTGAGGCTGAGATTGTTATTCACGGAAAAGGCCGGGCCGGCGACGGCTAATACGGCGATGAGCAGCCCTGTGGCGATGAGTTTTTTCATTGGCCTGCTCCGTGGCCTGCGCAAATCCAGGCTTGCTTTCCTAGACCCTCGCGCACGGTAGGGCTAGCATCCTGCGACACCATGGGAGGAGCCGCCGATGAAAGCCGCCGTCCTGCACGCGCCGCACCAGCCGCTCACCAT
>DASYXG010000045.1:0-2641 GCA_035935235.1 Allostellaceae bacterium | reverse complement strand
GCCGCGAGCCTGTTGCTGTCGTCCTGAAGCGGGTCGAGGCTGCCGACGATCAGATGCGCCGGCGGCAATCCCTTGAGGTCGGCGAGGATCGGCGCGACACGCCAGTCTTTCTGCAGCTCCGGGTTTTCGAGATAGGTTTCGAAAATCCAGCGCATCTGTGTCTGCGACAGCCCGGCACCCTGGCCGAAGCGCCGCCAAGACGGGCTTTCGACATCGGCCGAATAGACCCCGTAGATCAGCAGCTGGAAGCTCAGCAGCTTCTGCCCGGCGTCGCGAAGCGCCAGCGCCGCCGCGATCGCCAGATTGGCGCCGGCGGAGTCGCCGCCGATGGCGAGCCGACGTGGGTCGATGCCCCACTCGGCGCCTTTGCCGGCGGCGTGACGGGTCATCGCCACCATCTCGTCGAATGCGACCGGGAACTTGACCTCGGGCGACAGCCGGTAATCGACCGACAGCACTGCGACCCTGCCCTGGCGCACCAGCTCGCGCAGGAAATGGTCCCAGCTGTTGAGGCTGCCCTGCATGAACCCGCCGCCATGCGCGTAGACGAGGCAGGCCGGCTTATCGACGCCCTCGGGGTAATAGAGCCGGCATGGCACATCGCCGTGCGGGCCGGGCAGCATCATGTCTTCTTCGTGCTGCAGCGGCACCGAGTCTGCGCCAAGGAAGGAGCCGACCCGGTCCTGCGCCGCTCGCACTTCGGTGAGCGGGGCAACGGTGCGGTCGGGCACGACGTAGCCTTTTTCCTGCAGCAGCTTGCCGGCGGCGACGAGCTCGGGATCGACCCAGGGGGTGGCGTCGTTCATTGCGATACTCCTTGCTATTCGGCGGCTTGCCGGACGCTGTCGGGGGTGATGGTCGCGGCCGGCAAGCGCGGCAATACCTCCTTGGACATCAGGCGGATCGTCTTCTTGGCCTCGTCATGGGTGAGGAAGCCCGAGCGGCCGATAAAGATCAGATGCGCGAACCCGTCGACCTTGTCATAGATATCCATGATCTGACGGGTGACCGTGTCGGGATTGCCGGCGACGAGGATGCCGCGCTGGATCGCGGTCTCGGCGGTGATGCCAATCAGGCCGTCCGCCGGGCGGCCGCGCGCGCCGGTGGTGCGCCAGATGTTGGGCGCGAGTTCCGGCGGGTTGCGTCCGGGCAGGAATTTCGACATCTGCGGCGCTTGCTTGAGGCTGGTGTTGAGAAACCACAGCGTTTTGCTGCCAACCGCAAGGCCCTCCTCGTCGGTGTCGCCGATGCCGCACAGCACCGCGTAGGCGAACTTGTCGGTGCCCGCCGCCGGCAGACTCGCCTCGCGCCGCGCGTTCTTATAGGCGTCAAAGGCGCGTTTGCTGGCCTCCGGCCCGCGCAGCACCAGTGCGTTAATATAGCCGCGCCGGCCGATCTCGGCCGAGGTCGCCGGGTCGCCGGTCGCCGCCCAAAATTGCGGGTGCGGCTTCTGATAGGGGCCCGGCCAGATATTGATATGCCGATGCGTATAGTACTTGCCCTCGAAGCTGACCGGCCCATCGGACGCGGTCAGCGCGAGCTTGATGACGTCGATGGCCTCCCAGAAGCGATCGACAAAGCCGACCGGATTGGCGTTGCCCGAGACCATCTCGCTGTCGCCCGATTTGACGAAGCCGACCTCCAGCCGTCCGCGCGAGATGACGTCGGCGGTGGCGTATTCCTCGGCGATGCGCACCGGGTCCTGGCGTACCGAGATCAGCGTACCGAGCGACAGGATGCGCACGTTCTTGGTCTGGCGCGCGGCGATGCCGAGGATCATTGGGCTCGAGCCGTAGAGGCTGTTGATGCCGGAATGGTGCTCGATCGAGACGACGTTGATGCCGAGCTCGTCGCAATAAAGGTGCTCGTCGAGGCATTCCTCAAACAGCTGCGCCGCGATTTTTGGGTCGCAATATTTGTTGGGCAGGCTGGCGCGCACCGAGTCCGCGGCGTCGAGGATGTTCTGCGGCACGAACGGATAGGTGTTCTCGCAATGGTACCAGGCCTGCATGCGCTTCTCCGCGTGTCACTCCTGCGGCGATATTAGCCCCGATCCGGGCGAGGCGTTAAGCTGGAGTTGCTGAGGCGGCGAGGGGCGGAAAATGCGCAACCTGACGATCAACGGCGAGCGGCTGTGGGCGAGCCTGATGGAGCTGGCGCGGATCGGCGCGACAGCGAAGGGCGGGGTGTGCCGACTCGCCGCCAGCGACCTCGACGCCGAGGCACGACGGCTGTTCATACGCTGGTGCGAAGAGGCGGGATGCAGCGTCACCATCGACCGTATCGGCAACATTTTCGCGCGACGCCCTGGGCGTAACCCGAGACTGCCGCCGATCGTCACCGGCAGCCATCTCGACACCCAGCCGACCGGCGGCAAGTTCGACGGCGCTTACGGCGTGATGGCCGGGCTCGAGGTCGTGCGCACCCTCAACGACCTCGGCTACGAGACCGAGGCGCCGGTCGAGATCGTCGCCTGGACCAACGAAGAGGGATCGCGGTTTTCGCCGGCGATGGTCGGCTCGGGCGCGTTTACCGGCGTGTTCGAGCTCGACAGCGCGCTGGCGACTCCAGACAACAATGCTCCCGACGTGACTCTCGGCGCGGAACTGGCGCGGATCGGCTTTGCCGGCGAGGCGCCGGT
>DASYXG010000044.1:0-1628 GCA_035935235.1 Allostellaceae bacterium | reverse complement strand
GCCGGGCCGCAGCTTCGAGACCGCCTCGCCGCTCGCCGAGACGACAAGGTCGCAGCCGAGCAGCAGCCGCGCGTCGCCCGAGGCGATGCGCACAGCGTGGATCGTTTCCGGGCTGGCGGCGACGCGAACATGGCTCAGCACAGCACCGCCTTTTTGCGCCATGCCGATCTGGTCGAGCACGGTAACGCCCTTGCCCTCGAGATGCGCGGCCATGCCGAGAAGCGCGCTGATCGTGACGACCCCGGTGCCGCCGACCCCGGCAATGAGGATGCCCAAGGGTTCGTCGAGCGCAGGCAGGGCGGGCTCGGGCAGGGCAGGGAGATCATCCTCAGCGCTATCGCCGGCGCGGCGCTGCCTGAGGCTGCCGCCCTCGACCGTCACGAAGCTTGGGCAGAAGCCCTTGAGGCAGGAGAAATCCTTGTTGCAACTCGACTGGTCGATGACGCGCTTGCGGCCGAACTCGGTCTCGACCGGCGTCACCGATAGGCAGTTCGATTGGGTCGAGCAATCGCCGCAGCCTTCGCAGACGAGGTCGTTGATGACGACCCGTTTGGGCGGGTCGGGGAAACGGCCTCGCTTGCGGCGGCGGCGTTTCTCGGCAGCGCAGGTCTGGTCGTAGACGATGGCGCTGACGCCCTTGAACTCGCGGATATCGCGCTGTACCTGGTCGAGGTCGTCGCGGTGGCGCACCGTCGCGCCGGGCGGAAAATCGACGCCCGGTGGGTACTTCTCCGGCTCGTCGCTGACGATGACGATCGGTGTCACGCCTTCGGCGGCGAGCTGGCGCGCGACCATCGGCACCGTGAGACCGCCATCGATCGGTTGGCCGCCGGTCATCGCTACCGCGTCGTTGAACAGCACCTTGTAGGTCATGTTGACCTTGGCGGCGACCGCGGCGCGGATCGCGAGGATGCCCGAATGCGTGTAGGTGCCATCGCCGATATTGGCGAAGACGTGCGGGGTCTCGACAAAGGGCGATTGGCCGATCCAGGCCGCGCCCTCCCCGCCCATCTGGCTGAAGGTCGCGGTCGAGCGATCCATAAACTGTGATAGGTAGTGACAGCCGATGCCGGCGAGCGCGCGGCTGCCCTCGGGCACCTTGGTCGAGGTGTTGTGCGGGCAGCCCGAGCAGAAATACGGGGTGCGGGCGAACGGCACGACATTGCCGCCAAGTTGTGCCTCGCGGGCTTCAAGAAAGGCGAGGCGCTCGGTGATGCGCGGCGAGGAATGAAAGCGGGCAATGCGCTGGGCGATGACTCGGGCGATCTGCGCCGGCGACAACTCGCCAGGCGAGGGCAGTATCCACGCGCCGGCCTCGTCGTATTTGCCGACGATGCGCGGCCTGGTGGTTGGCGGCCAGTTGTAAAGCTGCTCTTTCAGCTGCGGTTCAATAACCCCGCGCTTTTCTTCGACGACAAGAACTTCCTCCAGCCCTTCGGCAAAGGCGCGCACGCCTTGCGGCTCGAGCGGCCAGGCCATCGCAACCTTGTAGATGCGCAGGCCGATCGCCTCGGCTTCCGCATCGCCGATGCCGAGATCATCGAGCGCCTGGCGCAAGTCAAGATAAGACTTGCCGGTAGTAACGATACCGAAGCGCGGCTTCTTGCTGTCGATAACAATGCGGTCGA
>DASYXG010000043.1:0-5786 GCA_035935235.1 Allostellaceae bacterium | reverse complement strand
CGCCGCGCCCGTTCGCGGACAAAGCGCGACACCGCGGCGATGTCGTTGGGCAGGACGGTGACGCGTTCCGGCCGCTCCATCATCTCGGCCAGGGCCGTCGGCAAAGGCGGCCGCACCCCGGTGGCGCGCTCGACGGCATCGCCGAATTTGGCGGGATGCGCGGTCGCCAGCGCGATAATCGGGGCGTCCCCCTCGCGCCGCGCGCGGGCGGCGGCGATGCCGATCGCGGTGTGCGGATCGACGAGCATGCCGGTGCGCCGGTAGGTCTCGCCGATCTCGTCGAGCGTACCGGCATCGTCGATGCGCTGCCCGGCAAAGAGCTTGGACGCGGCGTGCCAGGCCTGATCGTCCGGCGGCAAGGCGCCGTCGCGGCGGAAGGCGGCGATCGCCTGCGCCACCGCGGCGCCATTGCGGCCCTTCAACTCGAACAGCAGCCGCTCGAAATTGCTCGCGACCTGGATGTCCATGCTCGGGCTGAGGCTCGGGTTGACCTCGGCGATGCTCATGTCGCCGCTCTTGAGGTATCGGGCCAGGATGTCGTTGGCGTTGGTCGCGAGAATAAGCCGCCCGATCGGCAAGCCCATCGCCCGCGCCAGATGCGCCGCGTAGACATTCCCGAAATTGCCCGTCGGCACCGCGAACGACACCTTCCGGCCGGGAGCGCCGAGGGCGAGGCCTGCGGCGACGTAATAGATAATCTGCGCGGCGATGCGGGCGAAATTGATCGAGTTCATCGCCGACAAGTTCAACTCGCGCCGCAGCGCGGTCTCGGCGAACAGCGCCTTCACCAAATCCTGGCAGTCGTCGAATGTGCCCTCGATGGCGATGGCGTGGGTGTTGGGCGCGTCGATCGTCGTCATCTGCCGCCGCTGCACCTCGGAGATGCGGCCGTGCGGGTAGAGGAAGAAAACATCGACGTTGTTGCGGCCTCGGCAGGCCTCGAGCGCCGCCGAGCCGGTATCGCCCGAAGTCGCGCCGACGATCGTCACATGTTCGCCGCGCCGTGCCAACGCCGCGTCGAACAGCTGTCCCAGCAGCTGCAGCGCCAAATCCTTGAAGGCGAGCGTCGGGCCGTGGAACAGCTCCAGGAGCCACAGCCGCTCGTCGAGCTGGACCAGCGGGGTCACCGCATCGTGGCGGAACCCGGCATAGGCGGCGCCGGTGAGCCGGCGCAATTCGCCTTGGCCGAAGTTGTTTTCCGCGAACAGCCCGACGATGCGCGCCGCCAGATCGGCATAGGGCAACGCTTTCAGCGCAGCGAAGTCGAGCTTCGGCAGGCTCTCGGGCACATAGAGCCCGCCATCCTCGGCGAGGCCGGCCAGCAGCACGTCCTCGAAGGAATGGGTCGCCGGTTTCGCGCCGGGGTCGCGGGTCGAGAGATAACGCACCCGGCGATTGTAACGTATCGCTTTGACAAAGCTATCCCGGCGCCGCATGGCGCAACCGGGCCTTCAGGCGCTCGTGGTCCCGGCTTTCGCCGGGATGGCGGCCGACGCGGTCACTTGTCGAGCCAGACGTCTTCCATGCGCCATTCGTTGTAGATGCTGTTGGTCATGATCGTCAGACCCTTGACCCACGGCTCACGGCACGAGATGCCGACCGGATAGAACAGCACCGGCCGGATCCCGACCTCGGCCAGCATGCGCTCGATCTGCCAGACGATCGCTTTGCGCTTCTCGTGATCCTTTTCCATCGACTGCTGGTTGATCAGTCTGTCGAGGTCGGGGTTGCAATAGCCGGTGTAGTTGCGCGCCGCGTTGCAAACGTAGTTTTCGAAGTACATCTGGTCGGGATCGTCGACGCCGCTTTCCATCGGCACCGCGCCGACCGTGTAGTCCTTGCGCGCCATTTTCGGATACCACAGCGCGGTGTCGACCAGGTCGAGCTCGCCGTCGATCCAGATCTCCTTGAGGTGCGAGATCATGATCACCGCGGGGTCGCGCCACGCCGGGAAATTGCGCGTCGACACCTTGATCGCGAGGTGTTTCTCGGGTCCGTAGCCGAGCTTCTGCATGATCTCGCGGGCCTCGGCGCGGTTTTTTTCGACATCCGGGCCGTAGCCGGGGAGCGTCTGCAGCACCTCCGCTGGCATGCCCCAGACGCCTTCGGGTGGCGGCATCATGTTGCCGCCGAGATGGCCGGTTCCTTCGTTGAGGATGTCGTTGAAGGCCTTGCGATCGAGCGCCAGGTTCATCGCGCGGCGCAGTTCCGGATTGTCGAAGGGCGGCGCCGCCGGATTGACGATCATCGTGCGCGGCACGTTGACTTGCGAGAGCTCGCAAATCGCCTGCGGCGCTTGCGTCTGAAAGTCCTTCATCCGCGGCGGCGTGACACCGAACGGCGTATCCATGTCGAACCGGCCGCCAAAGAAGGCGAGGTCGCGCGGCCCGTACTCGCGCATGATCGTGTACTCGATGCCATCGAGATAGGGCCGTCCCGGTTTCCAGTAATCCGGGTTGCGGGTTACGGTGATCGATTCGTTGGGCTTGAAGCTGACGAACTTGAACGGGCCCGTGCCGATCGGGTGCTGGCGCATCTGCGCCGCCGGGATGTGGCACGGGTAGATCGGCGACCAACCGGAGGCCAAGAGCGCGAGCAGCGCCGGCTGTGGCTGCTTCAGATGAAAGACGACCTCGAAATCGCCGTTCGTCGTCACCGATTCGACGTTGTCGTACCAGGATTTGCGCGGATTGGCGCGCAGCTTGTCCTGGCCGAGCCCCATCAGCAGATCCCAAGTGCATTTGACGTCGGCGCTGGTGAACGGCACGCCGTCATGCCATTTGACGCCCTGGCGCAGCGGGAAGGTCAGCGTCTTGCCGTCGTCGCTCCAACTCCAACTCGTCGCCAAATCGGGGACGACGGTGTCGAGGCTCGATTTGGCGATGGACTGATCGTAGATGACGAGGTTGTTGAACACCCCCATCATCGGCTGCACCGTGGCGCGCGTCGCTTCCTCGAGGATCGACATGCTGGCCGGGCTGTCGAAATGCGCCAGCTTGAGGATGCCGCCCGACTTTTGCGCCAGCGCCGGCGCGGCCGCCGCCAGGACCGCGATGGTCGCCGCGGCGCAAAGGTGCTGCACTCTGATCATATTTCCTCCCTAAACCCTACTATTTTGGCCGGCGCGAAACCCTCATCGGTCGAGCCAGACGTCTTCCATCTTCCAGCCGTTGTAGATGCTGTTGACCATGATCGTCAGCCCCTTGACCGCGGGCTGCATGCAAGACGCGTTGACGATGTGGAAGATGATCGGCCGGGCGCCGTCTTCCTGCAGTTTCTTGTCGATGTCCCAGACCAGTTTCTTGCGCGCGTCCTGGTCGGCCATCGCCGACTGCTCGGCAAATTTCTTGTCGAGGTCGTGGTTGCAGTAGCCGCTGTAATTGCGTTGTGAGCCACAGGCGTAATTCTCGAAGAATTGCTGGTCGGGATCGTCGACCCCGCTGCCGGTGGCGTTGAGCGCGACGGTGTAATCATGTCGCGTGATCTTGGGAAACCAATTGGCGGTTTCGACCGCGTCGAGCTCGGCGTCGACATAAATCTCCTTGAGCTGGTCGATCAGGATCACCGCGGGATCGCGAAAGGTTGGGACATTGCGGGTCGAGACCGCGAGCTGGAGCTTCTTGTCCGGCCCGTAGCCGAGCCTCTGCATGATCTCGCGCGCTTGGGCGCGGTTCTTTTGCACATCGGGGTCGTACCCCGGGATCGTCGCCAACATCTCCGGGGGCATGCCCCAAAGTCCCTCGGGCGGCGGCAGCATCGCGCCGCCGATCTTGGCCTGCCCCTCGGCCAGAATGTCGATAAACGATTTGCGGTCGATGGTCAGCGCCAGCGCCTTGCGCAAATCGGCGTTGTCGAAGGGCGGCCTGTCGCGATTGAGCAGCAAATTGATGGTGGCGTTGTTGGTCGCGGTCACGCAATTGGCGTTGGGCGCCTGTTGGGCGATGTCGCGCACCAGCGGCGGGGTGACGTAATACGGCCAGGTCATGTCGAATTGGCCGGCGATAAAACCGAGGATCGCGGTCGAGCGGTTGGGCACGATGTCGTACTCGATGCCGTCGAGATAGGGCCGGCCCGGTTTCCAGTAATCGGTGTTCTTGGTCACCTTGATGTATTCGTTGGGTTTGAACTCGACGAATTTAAACGGGCCGGTGCCGATCGGATGCAAACGCATCTCGTTGGGCGGCACATGGCAGGGATAGATCGGCGAGTACCCCGAGGCGAGCAGGGTCAAGAGCGCCGGCTGTGGCCGCTGCAGGTGGAATGTCGCCTGGTAATCGCCGTTGGTGGTCACCTCGACGACGTTCTGCCACCATTCCTTGCGCGGGTTGACGCGCAGCTTGGCTTCGCCCTTCCCGGTCAACAGATCGAAAGTGCATTTGACATCGGCGGCGGTGAACGGCTTGCCGTCATGCCATTTGACGCCCTGGTGCAATTTGAACGTCAGCTCCTTGCCGTCCTCGTTCCACTCCCAGCTGTCGGCGAGGTCGGGAACGATGTCGGCGAGGCTGTTTTGCGCGACATGCTGGTCGTAGGCGACGAGATTGCTCATCACCCCGCCCATCGGGATCACCACCGAATAGGTCGCCTCCTCGAGGATCGACATACTGGCCGGGCTGTCCCAGTGCTGCACCTTGAGGATGCCGCCCGATTTCTGCGCCATCGCCGGCATTGCCGCAGCCAGTGTCGCTGCGACAACCGTCGCCGCTATTCGCCTCCCGATCATGTTCTCCTCCCCCTCGGGCGCCTTTGGCGCTCTTCCAACTTCTGGGTTAGCTTAACGAAGTAAGCGTGACGAAGCCATATAACTGAATTTTATCAACTACTTAATTCTCTATCCGTGAAACGGCGTATGAATATCAGACCTTGGCCGTCTTTACGCAGAAGTTAGCCGCAAAAAAAGTTAGGCCACAAGGAAGCTCATGGACCGAGTCCGAGTTTGAAAAGCCAATCTAGCTCATTCAGATAGGTGTCGCCCTACGAAACGGGGCGACGCCAAACGACGGAAGATCGAGCGTCGCTCGCCACTCATGGAGCGACGAACGTGACTGAGTTAGCTCAAAAGTACCCAGCGCAACAGTGCCGAATTCTCTCAATTCCACAGCAAGCTGCGAGCCTCGGCGTATCGCTGAGAACGCATCAGCGTACGATCGCCGATGGCGACGGACCACCGCTGAAAAAGCTGAGCGCCCGCCGGGTCGGAACGATCGAGCCGGATTTCTATCGCGGGCTTGAATCGAGAGCCACCTGATATGGTCACTTCTTGGCGCGATCAGGTGAAGGTTCATTCGGCCGCCGACCTATTTGCTGGGACGTCGGATGGCGAGATCGAGGAGCTCGCTCAGAATATCGAACGCACCTGCTTCGAGCTCCGGCACCCGATAGTTTTTTGGACATCGACCAGAGAGATCATCCGCCGCAAGATCCCGCAATCGACCGAGATATACCCGCTCGACGGCCGCAATCGCCTGGAACCGCTCTGCCGGCTCATAGACCGCGACAGGGACGATGACGCGTCGCCGCTTAGCGATTACATCCTCACAGCTAAGTCGTCGCGACCGCTAGAGCGACATCGGCGGACCAATTGTGCTGCAACGTACAAACGTGGCGATCATCACTTAGGTTGTGACGGCCACTCGCGGCCGCCGTCCGAGCCATTCAGGATTGTGCTGTTGAAACGGATGAGCGCGGCGGTTGCAATGGCCTCCTTTATTTCAGCATCGGTCGCACCAGCGGCTTTTGCCGCTTTAGTGGTAGCGTGAACGCAATATGCACAAGGAATTTGTGCT
>DASYXG010000042.1:0-7089 GCA_035935235.1 Allostellaceae bacterium | reverse complement strand
TGTCGAGCGCAGTCTAGCGGCTGTCCCCGCGCCACTGCCAGTCGAGGGCGTGCTGCATCGCATCGCGCAGCCGGTCGTGTGGACCGGTAAGGCCAAGTCCCTCCATCGTCGCGTCCCAAGCGCCAACGATAGAGCGGATGTGATGGGCGAGTGCGGAATCGCCGAGACGCTCGGCCCAGCCGGGCGTATCGCGCGAAGCGAGCAGCGCGAGCACCAGCGCGCCGATCAACGCGGTTGCGAATAGTTGGCGCGCGGTGACGCCGCGCCGCCGTAACGGCGGCGGGATCGCGTCGGTGACGAGCGGAGCGCGCTCGCTGCGGGTCAGTGTCGATCGGGTCATGCGGCCTAGAACCGGAAATAGATAAAGGGCGCGATGCCCTCGGGGCCGAGCGCGTTGATCGCGGCGAGAGCGAGCCCCGTCGCGACGCCGAGACCCCAATACGGCACCCGCTGGATCGCCAGGCCCGCCCGCTCGAACGAGCCCGGCGGTAGAAACTGCCCCATCACACCGATGACGATTAGCGCGACCATCGCCGGCTGCGCCTGTTGCACCGGCTCGCCCCAGCCGCGGACGAGCCCGGCGATGAAGACGCCGGCGACGGTGAAATCCTCGGCGCGAAAGAAGATCCAGGCGAGACAGACGAAGTGGAAGACGACGAGCGTCGACACGATCTTGCCGGCGAGGCTCGTCGGTCGCCGGCCAAGCCAGGGTTCGCACATTCGCTCGACTGCGAGCCCGCCGCCGTGCAGCGCGCCCCACATGACGAACTTCCACGCGGCGCCATGCCAGATCCCGCCCAGCAACATCGTGATCATCAAATTGCGGTAGGTCTTGAGCCGTCCGTGACGGTTGCCGCCCAGCGGCTTGTACAGGTAATCGCGCAGCCAGGTGGAAAGCGAGATGTGCCAGCGCTGCCAGAATTCGCGCAAGCGCTGCGCCCGGTAGGGCTGGTTGAAGTTGCGGGGAAAACGGAACCCGCACAGCGCCGCCAGCGCGATGGCAATGTCGGTATAGGCGCTGAAGTCGCAGTAGATCTGCACCGCGTAGGCATAGGTCGCCAGCAGCAGATCGGGGCCGCCATACTGATCGGGTGCGGCGAACACCGGATCGATCAGCCCGGTTGCCAGGTAATTGGCGATGATCACCTTTTTCACCATGCCGCCGAGGATCAGCAATAGCGCGGCGGCGATCGCGACCGGCTCGTCGCTGGGCCGCGCCAGCTGCGGCAGGAAATAGGCGGCGCGCACGATCGGGCCGGCGACGAGCTGTGGGAAGAACGACATGTAGAGCGCCATGTCGAGTGGCGACCGGCACACCGCGACATCGTCGCGATAGACATCGGTGATGTAGGAGATGCCGTGGAAAGTGAAGAACGAGATCCCGACCGGCAACAGGATTTCGATGAACGGCAATTCGTGCTGCAGGCCCATGAGATGGGCGAACTGATTCGCCGACCCGACCAGGAAATCGAGATATTTGAAGATGCCGAGGATCGTCAGGTGCAGCGCCACGCCGGCGCTTAGCACCAGCCGCTTACGGCTCGAGTCGCGACCGCCGCCAATCAGCAGCCCGCAAAAGAAGCTGATCGCCGTGCTTCCGGCCAATAGAAAGCAAAACCGCCAATCCCATTGCGCATAGAAGAAGTAGCTGGCGGCGACGAGCATCGCTTTCTTGGCAAGAAAACGCTTCCCGAGCAGCGCCAGTGCCGCGGCCACGACCAGGAAGAACAGCAGAAAATCGAGCGTCGGGAACAGCATGGCGCTTTCAGGACGGGCGAAACGGCGCGGGCGGGAGCGCCGGTTCTATCGGTCGGCGTTGGGGCCGGCAAGCTTGCATGGCGACAGCGCGTCGCAGGCCGAGCTTCGCCCTGAAATCCTTTTGCATCCGGTCACGGCAACGCTCAGTATTTGAGCCGGGGCTATTGCGTGTTGGTTTTGGGGGGCGGCGCGTCGTGCGCGAATTCGGTTGGTTGAGACAGGCCAGGCGGTTGGGGGCGGTCGTCTTGTTGGTCGGGGTGTGTGCCGTCGGAAGCGCCCGGGCTGACGACGACACGACCATGAAGACCATCGTTGTGTTTGGCGATAGTCAGGCGCAGGGCATCGCCGGGGGTCTGCAGCGCGTGTTGCTCGATGACCCGCAGTACAAGGTGTTGAACCGGACGCACCCCGGCGCGGCCTTGGTGCATTCCGATACCGAGTGGCTTGCCCCCGTGGTGAATTTTGTCGCCAAGGACAAAATGGCGCAAATCGCCGTCGTCATGTTCGGCGCCAACGACCGGCTCGACATGCGCGACGAGACCGGCAGCTACCTGCATTTCCGTACCGACGCATGGCGCGACGCCTATGCGAGGCGCGCCGACAAGATCCTCACTGCGTTGAGCGGCGCGGGGCTCAAGCTGATCTGGTGCGGCAATCCGATCGCGCGCAGCCCCACCTACTCGGACGACATGAAATACATCAACGACATCTATGCCGAGGAGGTGGCGAAGTTCGGTGGCGAGTTCCTGCCATTGTGGAGCGTCATCGTCGACAATCAGGGGCAATTCACCGCCTACGGCCCCGACCGCAACGGCGTCACCGAGCGCATGCGCAACGATGATGGCATCCACTTCACCGCCGCCGGCTACGAAATCATCGCCGAGCGGGTGATCAGTATGTTGCCGTCGCTGCAAGCGAATGGACGCTGAGCCGGGCCGCCGCGCCCGGGCCGTCCTTTGGCTGACGCTGAGCGCCGCCGCGGTTGGCACAGTCTTCTTGCTCCAGGCCTGTCTTACATCATCGCCCCCCGCGCCGCCGCCACCGCCGGTCGAGAAGCGCTTGGCGTCGCCGGGCGCGCTCGCGCCATTCTTTGTCGCGCTCGGGTCGCTCGAGCAGCGTCAGGCGCAGCACCCGGTGCGGATCATCCAGATCGGCGACAGCCACACCGCCAACGACTCTTTCAGCGGCCACTTGCGCGAGCTGTTTCAACACCGGTTCGCCGCCGCCGGGCGTGGCTGGCTGCCGGCCGGCATCCCCTACAAGTACTATCGGCCGCACATGGTGAGCGTCACCGAGAGTGGCTGGCGGCATTTCAAGCCGAACGACCACGAGCCCGGTCTGGCGTTCGGCTTTGATGCGTCCGACGCCGAGAGCGACCCGCGCGACGCGGTGATGGCGCTGGAGAGCACCGACCCAGCGGGCTTCGACCGGTTCGCGGTCGAATACCTGACCCAACCCAAGGGCTCGGCTTTTACCGTGCAGATCGATGACGCCACGCCCGCCCGGGTTTCGACCGCGGCGGCGCAACCGGCGATCGCGCGCTTCGAGCTGCCGCTGGAGCAGCCGGCCCATCGGGTCGAGTTGCGTGCGTCGGGCAAGCCGCCGGTGGTGCTGCTCGGCTGGACGGTCGAGCGACACGACCCGGGGATCATCTACGAGAATCACGGCACCATCGGCGCGACCGTCGAACTTCTGGCGCAGATGACGCCGGAGGCGATCGCCTATGAGCTGTCGGTCAGGCAACCGGCCTTGCTCGTCATCGCCTTTGGCACCAACGAAGGCTTTGCCGACAATCTCGACCTCGACCGCTATGCCGACCGCTTCCAGAGCGCGGTCGGGTCGCTGCGGCGCCAGGCGCCCGGCGTGCCCGTTCTCATTCTCGGTCCGCCCGACGGCAACCGCGTGGCCAAGGACTGCACCGCGGCGCGGTGCGGGTCGGGAGGCGGCGACTGCACGTGGCAGGAACCGCCGAAACTCGCTGGCGTCCGCGACATCGAGCGCCGTGTCGCCGCCGACCGCGGCTGGGCTTACTGGGATTGGTTCGCGGCGATGGGTGGCGTCTGCAGCGTCGACCGCATGGCGAGCGCCGACCCGGCCTTGGCAATGCCCGACCATGTGCATCTGAGCAAGGCGGGCTACGAGGGGATCGCCGACATCTTGTTTGGTGACCTGCTGGACGCGTATAGCGAGTGGAAAGCGCGCGGACCCGCGAGCTGAAGAGGAAGCAATGGAATTGGCCCACCCGCGCAAAAATATGCCCGCGCATTTCGGTATCCGCATCGTCAGCGCCGAAAAGGACAAGGTGATCGGCGAGATCGATGCCGACGAACGTCACCTCAACAATGGCGGCATCGTTCATGGCGGCGCGTACATGGCGTTCGCCGACGATCTCGGCGGCACCACCGCCGGGCTCAACATCTTAGAGGGAATGCGGACGACGACCATCGAGTCGAAGAGCAATTTCTTTCGCGCCTCGCCGCCGGGCAAGATCACCGGCGTGTCAATCCCGCTCCACGTCGGCCGGCGCACCATCGTGGTCGAAACCCGCATCTTCAATGCCGACGGCAAGCTCGCGGCCATGGTCACCCAAACCCAGTTGGTGCTGCTCCGCGAATGACGCTGGATCGCCGACTCAATGCGGTTCGCGACGACCTCGCCGATATCACGCTCGGCCGCGAGGTCAGCGTGCCGCGCTACGCCGAGGGACGGCCGGCGCGGGTGATTGTCGGTCTCGCGCCGGTGCATCATGCGCCGCAGGCTGAGGCCGGGCTCGACACCTTCTATCACTACGGTGAGTTGGTGAGGGTGTTCGAGGAGAAGGGCGGCTATGCGTGGTGCCAATCCCGGCGCGACTCGTATGTCGGCTACGTCGAGGCGGCGGCGGTCAAAACCGGCGATCGGGCGAAGCCAACCCATTACATCGCCTCGCTCGGGGCCTATCGCTATGCGGAGGCCGATCTGCGCTCCCCCGCGATCGACTTCTTGCCCCGCCATGCCCCAATTGCGGTGGCGCAGCGCGGCTTCAGATGCCGGGACACGGCTTACGTCTGGCTCGACGGCGGCGGGTTTCTGCCCGAGGCGTGTCTCTCGACCTCGCCGCCGCGTTCATCCGACCTCGCCGAAGCCGCCTCGCTCTTTCTCGGCTGCCCGTATCTGTGGGCCGGCCGCAGCTTTCTCGGCCTCGACTGTTCTGGCCTGGTGCAGGAGGCGTTTCGCGATCTCGGGGTTGCGGTGCCACGCGACACCGATATGCAGCGCGACGCGATCGGCGATGCCGTGGCGATCGAACGGATCGCCGAACTGCGCCGCAACGACCTCATCTTCATGCCGGGGCACGTGATGATTTATGCCGGCAAGGGCGTCGTCATTCACGCTTATGGCGCCGACATGACGGTGCGCCAGGATAAGCTCGCCGAGCTGATGCTGCGCTGGGGACATCGCTTCGCCGACTTCACCGTGCGCCGGCCTGGGTAGCTACTTGGCGGGATGCGCGGCGATCCAGTGCCGGGCGATGTCCTCGCGCCGGCAGATCCACACGCGCTCCTTCGCTTGGATGTACTCGATGAACCGCATCAGCGCGCTGGCTCGGCCAGGATGCCCGGCGATGCGCATATGCAGCCCCACCGACATCATCCGCGGCCGCTCCGCGCCTTCGTCGTACAGCACGTCAAAGGCATCGCGCAGATAGGCGAAAAAATCCTCGCCCGGTCCGAACACGCCGCGACCGAATTTCACGTCATTGGTCGACAGCGTATAGGGCACCATCAGCAGCGACTTGCCGCCCTCGCTTACCCAATAGGGCAGCTCGTCATTGTAGGCGTCGCTGCTGTAGAGAAAGCCCTCGCTCTCGGCGACGATGCGGCGGGTGTTCTCCGACGGTGCGTAGCGGCAATACGATCGCGTCGCCTTTATTCTCAATCACTTACGACGATTTGCTACCCGAAAAGCTCACCGAAAGTGCTTTACCGATGATTTCCGCGGTCTGCTCGTCCTCGTTGCCGAGCAAATGCGAGTAGGTATCGAGGGTCATTCTGGCGCTGGCATGGCCGAGCCGCTGCTGCACCGCTTTCACGTTGGCGCCGCTTGATAAGAGGATCGAGGCGTGGCTATGCCGGGTCGTGTGAAAGGTCGCCTTGAGGCCGAGGCGCCGGAATAGCGTGAGGCAAAACTGCGTGAGGGATTTCGGGCGGATCATCGTCCCATCAAGCCAGCAGCAGACCAGGTCGTCGCCGGTGAGCCGCGCGCCCAGGCCGAGCATCACCTCAGCGCGAGCTTTCCAATGGCCGCGCAACTCCTCGGCGAAGGCTGGCGGGAGCGCGATCCGGCGGACGCTCGATCGCGTCTTAGTCGGGCCGACGTGCGCACCGCTGCGCAGCTGCGCGACGCTCTCCTCGATGGTGATCGCGCCGGCCGCGAGGTCGACATTGCGCCAGCGCAGCGCAAGGCACTCGCCGCGCCTGGTGCCGCAGTTAAAGGCCAGCGCCAAAGGCCAATAGTAGACCGTTCCCCGCGCCTCCTCGAGAACCTGCTGGCACTGCTCAACGGTGAGGGCCTTGACCTTGGCGGTGTCCTTTCGCGGCTTGCTGGTAACCAGCGCGGGATTGCGGGCGAGCAGCTCAAGCTTGACGGCGCGGTTGAGCGCGACGGTCAGCACCACGTGCAGGAGGCTGCGCGTCGAGCCGGCGAGCGGGCCTGGCCGGCCGTCCAGCCGGCCGCCTTCCGCCCAACGGGCGAACGCTTCCTCGATGTGCAGCGGCCGCAGCTTGCTGAGCGGGATCGCGCCGATCGCTGGCTTGAGGTAGTTGTTTGTCATCGCCTGGTAGCGTTCCCAGGTCGACGCACGGACGTTTGCCCGGCTGAGGACTAGCCAGCGGTCGAGATATTTGCCGGTCGTGAGCCGGTCGGGGTCATTGGCGATCTGGCCGCTGGCGATCGCTGTGGCCGCTTTGCGCAGCGCCGCCTGCGCCTCGCGCATGGTCGGCGCGGTGCCGGTGAGCGTGCGACGCTTGCCGAGATCATCGACGTAGGACTTGCGCCACTCATAGGCGTTGCCACGTTTGCGGACGTGCCCGTCAGCGCCGCTCATTTTCGCACCTCGCCCGCCGGACGCGCGTCAGCCGTATCGCGCGGTCCGGTTCTTCCGATTGGAAGGGGGGATGGTCTGGCGGTCCTCGCTCTCGCAGCCGCCGCAGACCCACCAGTTCCGTGTGTGGATCATCCTCGGCCTCTTCGACTTTTCGCCAGCGTTCCTGCAAGGCGTCAAACTCGTCGTCTCCGAGTATGCGCCGGAGCTTGTTTAGGTCGCCGACCTCTAGGCGCGGCAGCCGGGCG
>DASYXG010000041.1:0-15269 GCA_035935235.1 Allostellaceae bacterium | reverse complement strand
CCGTGGCGCAGCAGTAGGCGCACGGCGTCCTTCATGTCATGGCCGATTTTGAGCGTGCCGCGGTCTTCGAGCAGCGGCTTCAGTCGCGCCATGACCTGATCGGCCTGCAGCGCGTTCGCGCCTGGGGCGGCGAGGTCGAGACTGCCCTGGCCTGCGGATGCACGCGCTAAGGGCACGTAGCCCGCGAGACCCGGCGCCAGCGCCAGCGCGATCCCGGCGAGGCCGGGCGCCGGGTGGATCGCGATATAGCCGGCTTCCTCGGCGGCTTCGATCCAATGGTCGAGGCCCTCGAGCGTGTCGATCAGTGCGTATTTCGTCACCGCCGTAAACGGCGCGACCGGCGGGACGACCGGCTCGACTGCCTGGGTCTCCTCGACCGCCACCGGCTGCGCGCCGGCCAGGCGCTGCGCCATCCGCGTGCCGAGGGTGCGGAACTCCATGTGCTTGAGCCAGGGCAGCAGCACATTGGGGTCGATCGGCTTGACTGCCAGATCGCTGAGCGGGCAGGGCAACGGCACATGGTCATCTAGCTTCACCAGCTCGCGCGACAGCCGCGCCTTGCCGGCGTGCTCGATCAGGCTTTCGCGCCGCTTCGGCTGCTTGATTTCGGGCGCGTGTTCCAAGAGATTTTCGAGATCGCCATAGGTATTGATGAGCTCGGCCGCGGTCTTGACCCCGATGCCCGGCACACCTGGCACGTTGTCGACGCTATCGCCGCACAGGGCCTGCACCTCGACGACCTTGTCGGGCCCGACACCGAACTTCTCGCGCACCTCCGCGTCGCCGATCGGTCGGTTCTTGATCGGGTCGAGCATCGTCACGCGCTCGCGCACCAGCTGCATCATGTCCTTGTCGGACGAGACGATGGTGACGATCGCGCCGGCCGCCTCGGCCTCGCGCGAGTAGGTGGCGATGAGGTCGTCGGCCTCGTAATCCGGCACATCGATCTTGCACACGCCAAAGGCGTCGGTCGCCTCGCGCACCAGCTTGAACTGCGGGATCAGATCGTCGGGCGGCGGCGGTCGGTGCGCCTTGTACTGGTCGTAGATCTGATTGCGGAACGAGCTGCCGGAGTGGTCGAAGACCACCGCGATGTGATCGGCGTCGGTCTCGGAGAGCAGCTTCGCCAGCATGTTGGAGAAGCCGAGCACCGCCGAGGTTGGGGTGCCATCGGAGCGGGTCAGCGGCGGCAGCGCATGGTAGGCGCGGAAGATGAAGCCAGAGCCGTCGACCAGGTAAACGTGGCGCGGCGCCAGGGTCGAACCGTCGCGGCCGAGGGCGGGGCGATGCTCGGCGCTACCGTTGGGCGGGGCGATGTCGTTCATGACCCGGGCCTCAATTGGGGTCGGTGTGGCGCGGCGGTGGTTCGGCGCCGCCATGGGGCGCGACTTTGCGATTGACGAAGACCCGCGAGCAGTAGGGGCATTCGACCTGCCCCGCTGGCGCCAGGTTAAGGTAGACGCGCGGGTGACCGAGCGCGCCGCCGCTGCCGCTGCATGCGACCTGCATCTCGTCGGTTTCGACGGTTTCGAAGGGGCCCATTAAGCCTTCCGGAAATGCCGCTAAGGGGGCGGGTTGACCGCCTGCCCGAGGCGATGATACGCGTTGCGCCAGGAGTTTCAATGATCCGGTCCGTGTTTTACGGCGCCCGCGGGGCCGCTCGCAGTTTATTTGGATCGGCCGCGTCCGGCGCGCTATGCGGCCTCCTTGCAGCGATACTCGCGGCTTGTTCCCCCGAAGCCGCAGATGCACCCGGCGCTCAGCTCGCGTCCGTACAAGCGGTGCCGATGCGTTTGCCGCACCCGGTCATCGAAAACGCGAGCTTTATCACCACCGATGCGCTCAGTCTGCCCATGCGCAAGTGGCTCCCGCAGGGCGAACCCCAAGCGGTGATTCTGGCGTTGCACGGGTTCAACGACTACAGCAACGCGTTTGATGCGCCAGCCAAGATTTGGGCGGCGCGCGGCATTGCGACTTATGCCTACGACCAGCGCGGCTTTGGCGGTGCGCCCGGCCGCGCGCTATGGGCCGGCAGCGCAGCGCTCGCGACCGACGCCGTCACCGCGGCGGTACTGTTGCGACGGCTGTACCCCGGCAAGCCGCTCTACCTGCTCGGCGAAAGCATGGGCGGCGCGGTGGCCATCCTTGCGGCAAGTGGCACGATCGGCATTCGCCCGGCCCCAGTCGATGGTGTCATCCTCTCGGCGCCCGCTGTGTGGACGCGGGAGTCGATGCAATTCCTGCCCCGCGTCGCGCTGTGGGCTGGCGTCAGACTGTTTCCGGGTGCGGTTTTCACCGGCGAGAGCCTTCATATCCTCGCCTCGGACAACATCCCGATGCTGATCGCCCTCGGCAAGGACCCGATGGTGATCAAGGGCACGCGGGTCGATACGATGTATGGCCTGGTCGATTTGATGGACCGTACGATCGCGGCGGCCCCGGGTCTGACGACGCCAACCTTCCTGCTCTACGGCGCGCATGACGCGGTTATCCCGGCCGATCCGGTGCGCGCCTTCGTCGCCGCGCTGCCCGCGGAGAACGTACGCGGCGACCGTTTTGGCTATTATCAGAACGGCTACCACATGCTGCTGCGCGACCTCGAAGGCCCGCGTGTCGCCGCCGACGTCGCCTCCTGGGTGTTCGACCGCGCCGCGGCGCTTCCGTCACGCGCCGACGCGATCCAGGCCGACCGGCCGTGGCCCCCGGTCGCGGCCGGCGGCTAGGGCTGGCGCCGCGACGCTGCCCGCTACAGCGCCTCAAGACCGATAGCGGCAGGTAAATGAACCGCCTTGCGCGATGCCCGGCTTGGCGCTAATCCCTGCGTCGGCGCGGACCCGTAGCTCAGCTGGATAGAGCGCTGCCCTCCGAAGGCAGAGGTCGTACGTTCGAATCGTATCGGGTCCGCCACTTCACTCGCTTGATTCACGCTGGTGACCGCGCGCGGTGATGTCGTCTCAGGCCCGGATGCAGCGCATTTGATTCGTTCGAGATAGGGCGATAGGGCTTCCTGCCGCCACAATCCCGCTCAGCCTTATAGGCGGCAGCTGCCGCGGAGCTATCGGGAAGGCCGACATGGGCCCGGTGCGCGTCCTGGCGATCGACGATGACCCGTTTGTGTTGCGGATGCTCTCGCGCATGCTTTCCGACTTCAATTGCGCGATCACCACCGCAAGCAACGGCGCGGACGGAATCGACCGTTATCGACAGTCGCCAGCGGATCTTGTCGTCACCGATGTGGCGATCCCGATTTCGGAAGGATTGGAGACAATCCGCAAGCTGCGTGGCCTCGCGCCGGCCTTGCCGATCCTGGCTATTTCCGGGGGAGGGTGGTTGGTCGCCGGCGCGGAGTTGCTCGATCTCGCCAGCCGGGCCGGCGCGACGGAGGTACTCGCCAAACCATTCTCGGCGGAACAATTGCGAGACGCCGTTTCGTATTGCTTGCTGGCCATCAAGGCCCCGGACCGGACATCCGTGTGACCATCGCGGGCGAGAATTCCTAATCGCGGGCGGAAGCGGGGTTCACAACCGACCTAGTCTTTGCCCTTGTGATGATCGTCGGTAAGCGCAAGCCGCGCCGCTTCTTCCGAGTCGTCCAGATCGGCCATCAGCTCGTCGTCCGAGAGCCCGAGCGGGTGCGAATTTTCCCAGTCGTGGTGCGCGAGGTCCTGCAATTCCTCGATCACCTCGTCGTCGTGTACTTCGATCGCTAGCTCCCGCCGGCTGTCGAAACTTCCGGGCGCGAGGTTGATCGAGCCGACGATGGCCGCGACCCCGTCGCGCAGCAGCATCTTGCCGTGCAGCTGAAGCCCCTTGAGCTTGTGCACCTTGACGCCGACATCGTCCAAGATCCTCAGCCCACCTACGGCCTCGACGAGTTTGTCGGCGTCTAGCTTATGTACGGGCCGCGCCAAGACATGAACCTTCACCCCTCGCTTCGCCGCGCGAACGAGATGCTCGATGATTACCTGATCCTGGTAACGCTCGTTTTCGACAAAAAGCGTGTGCTGCGCCTCGTCGATAAACCGGGTGATGCGCTCGCGGCCGTTGATCGGGCACCAGATCAGGCGGATTTCATCCTTGGGCTCGAACTTCTCTTTGTTCCAATCGGCATCGAAACACTTGATGATTTCGTTGACCTCATGATGGTGGTCGGTGACGACGGCATAATCGCGCGTTTCGGTCAGGTTCTTGGTTGTCCAGTTCAACGATTTAACGAAGGCAACCTTGTCGTCGACGACCATCGACTTCTCATGCGTAAGCTCGACATGCGGGCTGCTGTCGCGCACCTCTACGCCGGCGGCGAGCAGTTTCTTGCGAGAAACGGCGTTGTCGTCCTCGCCACTGCGGCGAGCCGGGTTGAGCATGACCTTGACCTTGACCCCGCGCCGATGCGCGGCGATCACCCGCTCGAGCAGCTTGGGGTCCGAAAAGACGAACATTTTTATACGCAGTGAGTTCGACGCCCGTTCGATCGCCTCTAGGATCGGAGCCGCACTATCGTCGGGGAGGATAATCAGCGAGCGCGACGACATGGCTGCTCCTGGCTAAGCTGGCGCGGCAGCTGACGCGGCGGGTGCCGGGCCCTCCGGCGTGCCGGTACCGAACTGGATATGATAAAGCTCGGCATAGACGCCGCCGAGCTTTATCAGCTCATCGTGCGTGCCCTCTTCGGCGACGACGCCGTCCTTCAGCACGATGATCTTGTCGGAGTTGCGGATGGTGCTGAGACGGTGCGCGATGGTGATCGCGGTGCGCCCTTTCATCAGCCGATCGAGCGCGCTGACGACGAGTTCTTCCGATGCGGTGTCGAGCGCCGCTGTTGGTTCGTCGAGGATCAGGATCGGCGAGTTGCGGATAATCGCGCGCGCGATACCGATCCGCTGGCGCTGACCCCCTGACAGGGTGAGGCCGCGCTCGCCCACCTGGGTGTCGTAACCGTGCGGCATCCTGACGATGAACTCGTCGGCATTGGCGAGTTTCGCGGCCCAGACGACTTCCTCATCGGTGGCGCTGGGGCGCCCGTAGGCGATGTTGTCGCGCACGCTGCCGCGAAACAGGACCGTGTCCTGCAGGACAAAGCCTATCTGCGACCGCAGCGCCTGCAGCTTGTAATCGGCGACATCGACACCGTCGATGCTAACCGTCCCGCGCTGGCGGTCATAGAGGCGAGGAATCAGGCTCGCCACGGTGGATTTGCCGCTTCCGGTCGGGCCGACGACGCCGACAAGTTGTCCCGGCTTAATCGTAAAGCTGACATCCTTGAGAACCGGCACATCCTCGTCGTAGCCGAAAGCCACATTAGAGAACACGATCTCGCCGGCCTTCGGACCTTCGTCGCGGGCGTCGGGGCGTTCGGGAATGCTCATGTCGAGGTCGAGAATTGCCCGCACCCGCTCGACCCCCACCGCCGCCTGGGCAATGGTGTTGGTCATTTTCGCCAAGTCCTGAACCGGCGAAAAGAACTTGCTCAGATAGGCCAGGAATACCGTCAACGCGCCGATCGTCATGGCCCCGGAAAGGATCAACGCCGCACCGCGCCAGACGACCACCGCCGTGCAGGCGGCCACGACCATGGAGATGACCGGCGACAGCAGCGACTTGATTTTTCGCGCCTTGAGCGCGGCGCCCACCTCTTCCTGGCTGGCTTCGCCGAGACGGGCCTCCTCTAGATCCTCCCGACCGAAAGCCTCCGTAACTCGCATCGACTCGAGCCCCTGCTGGACCACGGCGACGATAGCGCTCTGCTTCACGCGAACCTCGTGCGTTGCGCTCTTGACGGCGCGCTTGAAGCGCATGACGAAAAGCAGCAGGAACGGCGTCACCCCGATCGCGATCAGCGCGAAATCGAAGTTCAGCCACAGCATCAGCGCGAGCATTCCGCAGATCGTCAACAGGTCGACGAGGATGCTGAGCGTCGAGGATGAGGCAAAATCCTGGATCGTCGAGATGTCGTCGGTAATTGTCGACAGCAGCGTCGCTGTCTGGGCCTTGTCGTAATAGGACAGCGAGAAATGCTCGAGATGGTGGTACATGCGCATGCGCAAATCGTTGGCGACCCACTGGCCCACGCTTTCGGTGAAATAATTGTCGATGTAGCTGGCGCAGGCGCCGATCCCAGCGATTACGACGATGCCGATCGCCGCGGCGATGGCCAATACCATTCGATCATCGGGGAGCGGCGTGCCGAAGAGCGGGGCGAGCCATCCTGGTAGCGCTTGCTTGCCGATGGCATTGTCGATGATGACTTTGAGCGGCCACGGCGCGGCGAGGCTCGCTCCGGTTTCAACCAGCATGGCGCAGAAGATGATGGCGACGCGCCATTTGTAAGGCCGGACGAGCTCGAGCATGAGCCCGCTCATGCCACGTCTCGTGGTCGCGGGAGGCGCTTTGGGGCGGGTAGCGATCGGAATTGCCGAGGTCGCCTCGGCTTCAGTAAGGTTCGTCACGTCCCGGTTTCAATAGAAGGTCACCACAGGGTTGCCCGGCAATCAGTACTTCAAGACCCGTTCGTGCCAATGCAACGTAAATTCATTCTACATTGGCCAGCTCCCGAGTGACCGCAGAATTGCTCATCAGCTCGTCTTGGGCAACCCTTAATCACCCGATCTCCCTGACCGCGGTTTCATGAAAATTGGCCTGGGATCGCGTATATTCGCGGCGCGAGTTCAAGTGACGCAGGAGCTGGGCGATAATACCGGCAAATATCGGCTATAACCAAATCACTGGATGGCTAGCTGGGGAGGCAGCCTGTGGACTATAGCAAGCAATTTTTAGTCAAACCCGGCAGCAAGGTCAGGCTCGCCAAAATCGATCCCGACCACAAGGGGGCGCAGCTGTCGCATGAGCAGGCGAGGCCGGAGATCGCCAAGAACGTCGCCCGCATGGATCGCCTGCAGTACCTGCTCTATGCCGATGGCGACCAGTCGCTACTGGTGGTGCTGCAGGCGATGGATGCGGGCGGCAAGGACGGGGTGGTGCGCCATATTTTCAGCGGCATGAACCCACAAGGAACAACCTCCGTGACGTTCAAGCAACCGAGCAGGCTGGAAGCCGCCCACGACTTTCTCTGGCGCGCCCATGCGAAGGCGCCGGCCAAGGGCGAAGTCGTCATCTTCAACCGCTCGCATTACGAGGATGTCCTCGTCGTCCGCGTACACAATCTCGCGCCGAAATCGGTGTGGTCGAAGCGCTATGAAATGATCAGCGATTTCGAAAGGCAGTTGAGCGCCAACGGTACCCACATCCTCAAGTTCTATTTGCACATCAGCCCGGAGGAGCAATTGGCGCGCTTCAAGGCGAGGCTCGACGACCCGGCTCGGCATTGGAAGATCAGCGAGTCGGATTACTCGGAACGCGAGCTCTGGCCGAAATATATCGAGGCATTCGAGGACGCTTTGGAGAAGACAAGCACCGCTTACGCCCCGTGGTACATCATTCCCGCCAATCACAAATGGTTTCGTGACCTCGCCATCTCGACGATCGTCGTCGATACGATGAAGGGAATGGGCCTGAAACTGCCGCCCACGCAAGTCGATATCGAAGCCATCAAGCGCAAATACCACGCCGCGGCCAACCATCCGGTAAGCCGGTAAGCTCAGTGGCCGCCGCCCGTTCGAACGAGGCATTGGCGGCAGCGCGGAAAGTCAGCGCCGCCGTCCCGGCGGCGGCGATTACTCCGCGGCTTGGCGGTGGCGGGCGGTCTGCCGCGGCGCGTTCGACAGAGCGGCGACGAACTTCTCAGGCCGCGTGAAGTCAAGGTACTCGCGCGCGTATTCGGGGGGCAGGATTTCGACCATCAGATTGTTCTCGACCCAGACCTCGATGACGTGGAATGGGCCGCGGTTGCAATCGAAGCACTTCCAACCCTCGCGCTTGGCGATCGACTTCACGGTCCCGGCGTCGGTCGCAACGCTCAGCGCGAAATGCGTCGAGCCATAGCCGTTCAGCCCTTGTCGCTTGCTGAACGTGCCGCCGACATCGCCGTTGGGTTCGAGCACCGTGTCGGCCGGATAAACTTCGACCCCAGAGCCGTGATCGTCTAGCTGGAGCGCGAAGAAGCTGCCCGGATTGGGCGGGAACGGCACCGCGGTGCCGCCCATCATTTCGGCCAGCACACCCGCGGCATGCTTCGGGTCATGCGCGGCGATCGAGAGATGATGGATCATGGCGTCCTCATCAATGTGGTCGGACGATAGTTTACCCGGCTTGGGTCGGCCACGGATAGCGGCTTCGCAAGAAGCGGTGGCGGCGCACCGTCGCACGCCGCCACCGGCCCAACTACTCCGCCGGCTCGAGCGCCATGCCGTGCTCGGTCACGGCTTCGAGCTGGCCCACCGTTTCCTTGCCGAACAGCACCGGTATGAAGGCGCCGCACAGCACGACGATCACGATCGTCCCGAAGAAGGTGAACGGCTCGCCGACGTGCGGCTCCATCAGGAACGGGGCCAGCACGCCGGCGAAGATGCGGCCGAAGGCCTCGCCGAAGACATTGCCGCGGCCGCGCAGCGCGGTGGGGAATTGCTCCGACAAGTAGACTCGCACGACGGTGAATGACGACAGCGCGGTAAAGCCGAGGATGATCGCGCCGGCGGTCATCATTATGCCGGCATAGTCGCCGCCAAGGTGCGCCGTCGCCATCAGGATCAGCCCGGGGAACGCACCCGACATCGCATAGGCAATCGCCCAGCGGCGTCCCCAGCGCTCCATCAATACCGCGTTGAACGCCTTGCCGGGTATCGTCGCCAAGAAGACGATGGTGGTGATGGCAAAGCCCGTCGATACCGCCGAGCCCTGTTCGATCAGGGCCTTGGGTAGCAGGATCGCGATCAGGTAGTAAGCAGTCCCCGCGGACATCGCGGTGAGGATACCGACGGCGGTCCAGCGGAACTGGCCAGGCGCGAACAGGGCCCTGAACTTCGGCAGCTGCGCGCGTGTCTCGGCGAGGTTCGACCCGAGCTCGGCGACCGTCAGTGGCGGCACCTTATTCCCGCAGCGCTGGATGTACTGGTTGACCGTCGCGACCGCCTCTTCAGTGCGGCCATGACGCAATTGCCAGCGCGCGCTTTGCGGGATCACCAAGTGCACTAGGATCGGTACGATGAAGAGGGCGAGCCCACCGGGCAACGCGATCCAGCGGAAACCGTTCTCGCTGCCGGCAAGAAGGCCGCCGACAAAAGGCAAGAGGACGAACGCGCTCGCGAGGCAGATCTCATAAATCGCGCCATAGGTACGGCGGTGCTGCGCCGGCATCAACTCGGCGGCGACCGGGAACGGGGCGGTGATCGCAAAGCCGAGCCCTACGCCGGTCAGCAAGCGAACGATGATCAGCTGCTCTGCGGTCTGCACGAATGGGATCATCAGCGTGAAGAACGTCATGCTGACGACGCCGATCTGGATAATCGTCTTGCGGCTGACATGATCGGAGATCGCCGCGGAAATGAAACCGCCGACGACGACGAACATCGTCGCGGCGACCGTCAGCCAGCGGATCTGCTCCGGCGTGATATGCAGCGGTCCCTTGGCCAGCACCAGCAGAGAGCCGGTCAACGCCAGGTCGTATCCATCGGTGAAGCCGACGAGACCTAGCACCAGGATCACGGCGATGTGGTAGGGGCTGAACGGAATGCTGTCCAGCTTGCGGCCGAGTATCGCAATAGCCGGCATATCGGGCATACGGACTCCTCCCTTTTAGCGCGGAACGTGCTCCGCCACTTGCCGCCGCTTTCGGCGACTGACCGGCCTTGGTGACCGCGTTGTTGCTCGGACTTTGACGCGAGAACAACGCCCTTGGCAATGGGAAGGTTACGCCATGATACGAACCTATGACGGCTTCAGCCGTGGAGGTCGCCGCCGTTACTGGCGATTGATCTGGGTCAAGGCGGGTCAATCCTCCGTCGCCGAGGATACATCAATGGTCAGGCACCGACGGCCCGACCGCCTCAGTGGAAGGGACACAGATGACCGGGACAAGGACCCGCTTTGGGAAGATCGCGATGGCAGGTGCGGCGAGCAACTTGGCGATACTGGTGCTGGTGTCAGTGCCCGTAGCCGCTCAGACCGTACCGGCGCAGCCGAGCCCGGCGACGACGGCGGTGCAACAGCCGCAAGATTTTGCCGACGAGGTCGAGATTCGTATCGCGGAGTTGCACAACGCGTTGCGCATCACCCCCGACCAGGAGGCGCTGTTCCGGGCCTATGCGAATACGATGCGGGCTAATGCGCAAGCGACTCACGCCATGTTCCTCGCCCGGGCGCAGGCGACCGATTTCACCGCTCCGGCGAGATTGCGGTGGTACGCCCAGGCGGCGGCCGCGCGCGCCGACGCAATCAATAAGCTGATTGCCCCGTTCGACGCGCTGTATCAGGCCCTATCGGCCGACCAGAAGGCCGCCGCGGACCAGTATTTCGAGCAGTTCCGCCTGCGGCGAATGCCGATGCACATGCGGATGCATACGCACATGCAGCAATAGCGTCGAGCGAACGCCCTAGGCCACCCTTCATGCGCGGCGTCATCAGGACCAGCGCTCCAGGAGATTAGGATGAACCAGCACAAATTCTTTGGTAAGGCGGCTGTCATACTGGGCGCAGCCTGTCTCGGTGCCATGACGCTCGCGCCCAAAGCAAGCGCGCAAACCGACTCTTGCCCTTATGGATACTATTACGTGGCGGGTTACGGCTGCGCGCCGCTTGACTACTATTCCGCGCCCGACATTTTGCCGTTTGGCCTCTACGGCTGGGGCGGCTGGGGCTACCGCGGTTGGAATCGCGGCTACTACCATGGGGGTACGTTTCATGGCGGCACTTTTCACGGCGGCGGCTTCTTCCATGGTGGCGGCGCATTTCATGGCGGCCACCACCGCTGATCGCCAGACCGGCTACGGACGCTTTAACAGCCGTGCATCCGCGGGAACCGGGTCGTCGGGCAGCTGTACCGCCCGGTGGCGCGTCTGGGCCTCGTCGATCAGCGCCGACAAGAGCGCGGTGAAGCCGAGTGGCTCTTCGGCCGCCTCCCACAGATAGAAGGCGAATGAGCCGGGGCAGGGGTTGACCTCGTTGAGCCAGATTTCGCCGGTCGCCTCGTTGCACAGAAAATCGATACGCGGCGCGCCGGTCCCGCCGACCGCTTCGAACGCAGCGAGCGCCCAGCGCCTGATGTCGGGCGCCTGCTGACCCGCCAGCACCGGATTGATCTCGCGGGTCAATGACAGCATCCCTTCGCTAGGCTGGATCAGATTTTTGCCACCGGTTTTGTCGTCGCCGCCGCCCGAGAGATACTTCTGGCGGAAGTCCAGCAAGTCCTCGACCCGCTTCGGGCGTTCGATCGCTGAACAGCGCGGCGCCCCGCCGAAGCGCCCGACCGAAACGTTGTATTCGGCGAGATTGGGCACCAACGGCTCGATGAGCGCCTCGGTGTCGAGGCGGAAAATCGCCGCCAGCAGCGCGCGCACCTCGTCGAAATTGTTGGCCTTGCCGACGCCGATGCTGCTGCCGAGATGCACGGGCTTGACGATACAGGGAAAGCCGATTTCCGCGAGCGGCGCTTCCAGCGCGGCCGCGGGCGGTAACCCGGTCTCCGGACGCTCGACGACGACGTGCTTCAGCAGCGGGACGCCGCCGCCGGAGAGAATGCGCTTGGTCGCGACCTTGTCCATCAACACCGCGGACGCCAGGGTGCGCATCCCGGTATAGGGGATGTTGGCGGCTTCGAAGAGCCCTTGGAACTGCCCATCCTCGCCGCCAAGCCCATGGAAGGCGAGCAGCACGACGTCGAACTCGATTGGCGGCCGGCGCGAGAACAGCCCGGTCTTGCGCGGCAGCAGCCGGCCGGCGCTGCCGGAAGCGATGTCGAGTGTGACGTCGGTGAGTTTGGCGCGTAGCGCCGCGTCGGGCAGGTAATTGCGTCGGTCTTCGAGACCCGGCCCGACCAGCCAATCGCCTTGCGGCGTCACATAGACGACAAATGCCTCGAAGCGCGACTGGTCGAGCGCCTGCAGTGCCTGCAGCCCGGTGACCACGCTGACATCGTGCTCGGGTGAGCGGCCGCCAAGAAACACGGCAATTCGGGTTTTCATCGCGGCGTCTTATCCTATAGGCGCATGAGTTCTGCCAGTCCGAAGCGGGAGGATTGCCGCACCGGGGGAGCCGCGTTCGCTACTTATCAAGTAAGTGGCGGAGCGCCGTCCAGAGCCGTGGAATTGGTCTGGGCGCACGGCTGGGGGCACAGCCATGCCAATCTCCTGCCGCTGGCGGAGGCCATGCAGCGCCAAGCCGATTCGTGGCTGGTCGACTTGCCGGGGTTTGGCGCCTCGCCGATCCCCCCGGGGCCGTGGGGCACAGGAGACTACGCTGACGCGATGGCCGAATGGTTAAAGATCCTGCCGTCCGGGCCCAAAATTTGGGTCGGACATTCGTTCGGTTGCCGGGTCGGGTTGCAGCTCGCTGCGCGCCATCCCAGTGCGATCGAGGCGCTATTCCTGATCGCCGCGGCGGGCTTGCCGCCGCATCGATCAATTGCTGCGCGGCTCAAACGAGCGCCGCGCCGCGCCGCCTTTCGACTGATACGAGCGTTGACCCCGGAGGGGCTGGCGCGCGACCGGCTGCGCGAGCGTTATGGCAGCAGCGACTATCGCACTGCCGGCGCGATGCGGCCGGTGCTGGTCAAGGCGGTGACCGAGGATTTGACCGAGGTGGCGCGCGCGGTGAAGGTGCCGACGGTGCTTGTGCATGGCGACCGCGATACGGAGAGCCCGCCCGAGATCGCCGAGCGCTTCCACGCCCTGATACCCGGTTCGCGACTGCACCTGCTGCGGGGTTTTGACCACTACACGATCCTTACCGACGGCCGCCATCAGGTGACGCATCTGCTCGGCGAATTGTTGCGTGGGTTCAAATGAGCAGTCTCTTTCCTGTCGCCGCTTTCGTCATCTTCGCCGGGCGGAGGCTGCTCATCTATCTCCACCTTTTCCAGCAGGAAGAATACGATAATAGTCGTTTCCTCCTGTGGTTCGTGAAGAACGGGACGTTCGACCGCCGCCTTTCAGTGGCGTTGATCGCGCTTGGGACGGCGCAACTGCTGGCTCCGGTAACGCTGCCGAATTGGCTGTTCCCGGCCCTTGCCGGAGTCGCCTGCCTGGCGGTCGCCGCCCTCGAGCGCGACCCGCGCAAGACCGCGAAGAAAAAGTTGGCGATGACCGCGCGGGCGAACCGGATTTACGTCATCGCGCTGGTGCTCATCGCCATTGTCGCAGCGCTCGCCGCCATCGTCAGCCGGCAAACCCTCATCTGGCTTATCCCGGTGCAGCTGGTGCCGTTGGCGCTGGTGGCGGCCAACCTGCTGCTGGCGCCGTTCGAGGCGAGGACGCAGCGGCGCTATTGGGACGAAGCGCAAGCGCGGCTGCGCCAAATCAACCCGATGGTGATCGCCGTCACCGGCTCGTATGGGAAAACCTCGGTCAAGCACATCCTCGGGCACATCCTCGAAATCGCCGCGCCGACCCTGATCACCCCGGGCAGCGTCAACACCGCGATGGGTATCGCCCGGGTCATTCGCGAACGCCTGCAGCCGCATCACCGCTATCTGGTGGTCGAGATGGGCGCCTACGGGCCGGGCTCGATCCGTCGGCTTTGCGACCTGACCCCGCCAAAAATGGGCATCGTCACTGCGATCGGTCTGGCGCATTACGAGCGCTTCAAGTCGCTGGAGACGGTAGCGGAGGCGAAGCTCGAGCTGGCCGAGGCGGTCGCCGAGCAAGGTGGAACGGTGATCGCCGCCGCCGACACGCTCGCCTTCGCCGCGTCTCGCCGCTTCGCCGAGGCGCATCCCGACATGATGATCACGGTCGGTGGCGAACCCGGCGCCACGATGCCGATGATCGATCTGCGCCAGGATTCCGCCGGCATCGCCGTGACCGTGAAGTGGCGGGGCATATCGTATCAGCTCCACGCGCCGCTTTACGGGTTGCACCAGGGCCGCAATATCGGGCTCGCTTTCGCCGCCGCCTGCACGCTCGGTGTCGCGCCCGAGGATGCGGTGGCGAGCCTCAAGACGACGCCGCAGATTGCCCACCGGCTCGAGGTAAAACGCCAAGGCAGCGGCGCGGTCCTGATCGACGACGCCTACAACTCCAACCCGGTTGGGTTTGCTTCGGCGCTCGAACTGCTCGACGTGCTGCGTCGGCCCGGCGGACGTCGCATCCTCGTCACCCCCGGCATGGTCGAGCTTGGCGCCGCGCACGACGAGGAGCACAGGCGTATCGGAGGTCTCGCCGCCACCCATGTCGATGTACTGGTCGCGGTGGTGCCGCACCGGGTCGCGCCGCTCGCCGAGGCGTTCGCCGCTGCCGCGCCCGAGGCGGAAATCGTCTCCTGCCCAGGCTTCGCCGAGGCGCAGGATTGGATGGCGCGCAATCTCGGCGCCGACGATGTCGTGTTGCTGGAAAACGACCTACCCGATTTGCTCGAGCAAAAATTTCGGCTGTAGCAAACGTCGCCGACCAACTCGAAGTGGCGAACATGGGTCCCGGCCTTCGTCGGGACGACGGCGGGCTTACGCCCTTGTCGCCTTGGCGATCAACACCGTGCCGGGAAGATGCAGCCCGTCCGCAGTCACATAGGGCGCGAAGGCAGCGGCGATCTCGGCGACGATCGCCTGGCGTTCCGCTTCCGGCGCGTTCTTCTCCTCCATCAGCCGCCAGGCCGGGCCGAACAGCGCCGCGTGCTCGGCCTCGTTCGCCGCGGCGGCGCCGCGGACATGGAACGCGTGCGGCGTCACCGAAATATCGGCAAACCCAGCCTTCGTCAGGATGTCCCTGAGATACGCCGGGTCACGAAACGCCATCGGTCCCGGCTCGCGCGGGTCGACCGGTTTGGGCTCGCCGAGATGCTTCACCGCGATCTCGAATGGGATTTTCCAATGCGTGTTTTCGGCGAGCGACGCCCAGACCGCCATGCACAGCCGCCCGCCGCGGCGTAGCCCGGCATAAAGGTTGGTGAAGGCGGCGACCGGGTCGGCGAAAAACATCACGCCAAAGCGCGAGATCAACAAATCGAAGCGGTCTGTCGGGAAGCGATGCACCTGGGCGTCGGCGAGAACGAACGAGAGGTTCGTCGCCCCGGCCGCCGCGACGTTCTTGCGGCACTGCTCGAGCATCGGTTCGGAGATGTCGACCCCGGTGACATGACCGCGTGGCCCGACAGCCTGGGCGAACGGGATCGCCGTCGCGCCGGTGCCGCAGCCGATATCGAGCACGCGCTCGCCGGGTTGCGGGGCC
>DASYXG010000040.1:0-2848 GCA_035935235.1 Allostellaceae bacterium | reverse complement strand
GTGCACGGATTTCGCCCCGCTTTCGAGCGCGACGGCGGCGGCGTCGAAAGCCGAGGCGGCGCCGCCGATCACCGCCACCTCCTTGCCGGCGAGCGCGGCGAAATCGATGTCTTCGGCGGCATGGGCGTAGAGGCTGCGAGGCAAGTCTCTGAGCACGTCGGGAATGGCGAGGCCGCCGCTACCCCCGAACCCGGTGGCGATGATGATTTTCCGCGCGGTTTCGACCCCCGTGTTCAAGTGCAGCCGAAAGCACCCATCCGCCGGCTCGATCCGCTCGAGCCGCGTGCTGTAGCGCACTTCGATGCCGAGGAACGCGCGATACCATGCCAGGTAATCGACCCAGTCCTGGCGCGGGGCGCGGTCGAACGCGGTATACGCGACCTCGCCGTGCCGCGCCTCGTACCACGCCTGGAAGCCGAAAGCGGCGATGCCGAGCTCCGGCCCCGGCAGGGTCTTTGGCGTGCGCAGCACGTTCATCCGCGCACCGTTTTCCCAGATGCCGGCACGCCCGGCATCCGCCGCCGCGTCGATCACCGACACCTTGCCGATCCCGGCACGGCACAGCGCGAAAGCAAAGGCGCAGCCGGTCTGCCCGCCGCCGACGATCACCACGTTATGGTCGATGCCCTCACGATCCGGCACCCAGTTCGCCGGGTCGGGGCCGATCAGGCGCAGCGCCGCGCGGGCGCCCGCATCAGGGTCGGTCACGCGGCGAGCCGGCCCTTCAGCACCTGGCCGCCCGAATTGCCGGTCGCCTGGCCGTTTTCGATCGCCACCGTGCCGTTGACGATGGTCGCGGCGATGCCGTCGGCCTTTTGCACCAGGCGGCGCGCGCCGCCGGGGAGGTCGGTCTCGACCGTCGGCAGTTGCGGTTTCACGCTGGCTTCGTCGAACACCACGAGGTCGGCGGCATAGCCGGTGCGGATCAGCCCGCGATCCGGCAGCTCCCAGGCCGAGGCGTTGTCAAAGGTCAGCATCCGCACGGCTTCTTCGAGGGTGAATTGCTGTTTGTTGCGTACCCAGTAGCTGAGCAGATGCGTCTGCAGCGACGAACCCATCTCCTGGCACACATGCGCGCCGGAATCGGAGAAGGTCGCCAGGGTGCGCGGGTGCTTCAGCAGGTTCAGCACGTCGGCCGGCTGCTCGTTGACGATCGGCTGGACGAACATGCGGTTGTCGTTCTCCAGCGCCAGGTCGAGGATCACCTCGACCGGGTGCTTGTTCTGCCGTCGCGACAGCTCGCCGACGCTCGGGTCGTCCCAGTTGACCGAGAGCATCGGGAAGAGATTGTCGTAATTGGGTTTGCGTGGGTCGGTCGTCGCCGCGCCGCCGCCTTGCAGCACCTTGTCGCGCGGCTTCATCGTCGCCTCCGCGGCGATCAGGCGCGCCCGCACCTCCGGGTCACGCAACCGCTGCTTCTGCTCGGCCAAAGGCAGCGCCCGCACCTCCTTCCAAGCCGGCAGCACGTCGAACGGCAGGTACGAGCGCAGCGAAAACACCGCGTTGATCGAGCGCGTCGTCGCCTGGCCGTACATCCGCCCGCCCAGCGCCACCGTCTCGTCCATGAAGCGGGTCTGGAAATCCCACGGGTTGGGGTCGATGCCCTGCTTGGTCGCCAGCATCCCGAACATGATCGGCCGGCCGCTGTCGATCGCGATCTTGCGCAGCTGCTCCAAACACGCCTTCTGCGCCTCGCCGCCCGAAATGTCGGGGCCGATCTGGAAGATGCCGCTGTCGAGCTTGCCCATCGCGCCGACCAGCCGCTCGATCTCGCTCCACTCGGCGATGCGGCTGGCGACCGGCGTGTCGTCAGGGGTCACATGCGTCGTCGCCCGCGAGGTCGAGAAGCCGAGCGCGCCGGCCTTCAGCGCCTCGGTCACCGCGGCTTCCATGCGGCGCAGATCGTCCTCGTTCGCCGTTTCCTCGAGGCCGCGCCGGGCGCCCATCGCATACATGCGCAGCGCCGAATGGCCGATGTACATGCCGTAATTGAGCCCCTTCGGCAGGCGTTCGACATTGGCGAGGTATTCCGGGAAGGTCTCCCAGGTCCAGTCGATCCCTTCCATCATCGCCTCGGTCGGGATGTCCTCGACCGCGGTCAGGCAGCGGGCGAACCACTCGCGGTCCTCTGGCTTGCACGGCGCCAGCGCGAAACCGCAATTGCCCATCACCACGCTGGTGACGCCGTGCCAGCACGAGCAGCTGCCGAGCGGGTCCCATGCGACCTGCGCGTCCATATGGGTGTGGCCGTCGATAAATCCCGGTGAGACGATCATGCCCTCGGCGTCGATCACCCGCTCCGCCGGCTGGCGGATGCGGCCGATCTCGACGATCCGTCCGCCTTTGACCCCGACATCGGCGCGGTAGCGCGGCAGCCCCGAGCCGTCGATCACGGTGCCGTTCTTGATGAGCAGGTCGAGCGCCATCGCCGCGTCTCCTTGGATTGCGTGCGTGGAGGATCGCGGCAGCGCTCCACCGGTGTCAACCGGGGCGGCGCAGGGCAGTACCGCTACTTGACGCTGATTTGTATGCTGAACCTATGGTCAGGGTGATTGCGATCGGCTGCGCGCTGGTGGCGGCTTTTTGGGGTGCCGCCGCGTTCTGCGCCGAACTCGATATCGATCGAGTCGCTGGGCTCTATACCCACGGTTTTATGAACGGCAACAACGAGGGCGGCAAATACTGGAGCGATGACGCACTCGAGATTGTCAAGCTGACGCCAAACACCGCCTACATCCGCATCCATCTCGAATTTTTTAACGGCCATCAATGTTCGATCTGGGGCATTGCCGAGGTCGTAGGGCAATCGCTCGTCTATCGGGAGCCCAGTTCACAATGCGAATTGAGC
>DASYXG010000039.1:0-1960 GCA_035935235.1 Allostellaceae bacterium | reverse complement strand
CCAAATGCTGCCACTTGCCGCGTGGATCGGTGAAGCGGAAGTCGACGTACTTGACCTCGTGCTCCTTGATCAGCGCCATCACCTTGTCTGTATCGGCCATCTCTCACGTTCCTGCTGTTGAGCGAAAAAGGGGTTGTGCGTTCGCTGTCCTAGCACCCGCCGTGCCGCGACGCGCGGGTCGCCTCAAATCGCGTCCGGGCCGCGCTCGCCGGTGCGGATGCGGATCGCCTCCTCAACCGTCGATACAAAAATCTTCCCGTCGCCAATGCGCCCGGTATGAGCCGATTGCTGGATCGCTTCGATCGCCCGCTCGACCATCGAATCTTCCATGACGACTTCGATCTTCACCTTGGGGAGGAAGTCAACGACGTATTCGGCGCCGCGGTAAAGCTCGGTATGGCCCTTCTGCCGGCCAAAGCCTTTGGCTTCGACGACGGTGATGCCCTTGATCCCGACTTCGTGTAGCGCCTCCTTCACCTCATCAAGCTTGAACGGCTTGATGATGGCTTCGATTTTTTTCATCAACCTAACCTCCCCATGCCCGCGACAGCGGTCGCCGCACACAGACCCGAGCATAACCCATGCCAGCCCCTCCACATTCAATCCGGGCCGTCAAACTGGGCGCGCTTCCCACCAAGAAAGCAATCATCCGGCAGAATGCCTAATTTCTAGGCAGATTCAACATCGAAACGGATGGAGGGCCTTTTCGACGCATTTGCCGCGCCCGCCGCAACTACGCCGCGCCGCCGCGCGGTAAATTGCCGAGAAAGCGCCGCATGCGCTCGATCGCCTCTTGCAGGTTCTCCAGGCTGTTGGCGTAGGAGACGCGGATATAGTCCTCGCCGAACGTGCCGAAACTGGTGCCCGCGATGGTCGCGACCCCGGTGCGGTCCAAGAGCTCCGTCTGCAGCGTCTTGGCGTCGAACCCGGTGCCGGAGATATTGGGAAACGCGTAGAACGCGCCGCCCGGATTGGCGCAGCGGATGCCCGGCAGCGAGTTCAGCGCCTTGATTACCATCTGGCGGCGCTCGGCGAAGGCGCGAACCATGCGTTCCACCGGCTCGCGCGGTCCTTGCAGCGCCGCGATCCCGGCGAATTGCGTCGCCGCGTTGGTGCAAGAGTGGCAGTTGATCGCCAGCCGCTCGGCATGCGGGAAAAGCTGCTTTGGCCATACCCCGTAACCCAGCCGCCAGCCGGTCATCGCGTAAGTCTTGCTCCAGCCGTCGAGCAGGATCACCCGGTCGCGGATCTCGGGATAGCGCAAGAGGCTGTGGTGTTCGGCGCCGTCATAGAGGATCTCGCCGTAAATCTCGTCGCTCATTACCGCGACGTGAGGGTGGCGTGCGAGGCCGAGGACGAGCTTGTCGAGCTCGGATTTCGGCACCACGCCGCCGGTCGGGTTGGCGGGGCTATTGATGATGATCAGCCGGGTGCGCGGCGTAATCTTCGCCAGCACCTCCTCGGCGCTGAACGAGAACCCGGCGCTTTCGTAGAGCGGCATCGGCACCGGGGTCGCGCCGGAGAAGCGGATGACGCTCTCGTAGATCGGGAAGCCGGGGTTGGGATACATGATCTCCACCCCGGGCTCGCCGAACATCATGATCGCGAAAAACATCGTGACCTTGCCGCCCGGGACGATCAGCACATCGTCGGGCGAGACCTCGACCTGGTGGCGGCGCCACAGGTCGGCCGAGACCGCCTCGCGCAACGGCAGGATACCGTTCGCCGGGGTGTACCCGTGATGCCCGTCGGCCAAGGCCTTGCGGCCGGCCTCGACGATGTGATCCGGGGTCGGAAAATCCGGCTGACCGATGCCGAGATTGATGATCGACTTGCCTTGCGCCGCGAGCGCGTTGGCGCGGGCCAGCACCTCAAACGCGGTCTCGGTGCCGAGCGTCGTCATCCGGTCGGCGATCTGCAACATCAGGCGTCTCTCCCAGATATCTTGGCGAGGATTTTA
>DASYXG010000038.1:0-3362 GCA_035935235.1 Allostellaceae bacterium | reverse complement strand
GCAGGATCGCGTTGCCGCGGGTGACCGCGTCGTCCATCGCCGCTTTCGCATCCATCTTGCCGGAGAAAGCCGCTTCAAGGTCCTCGGCGATGACGTCGCGGATCTGCACCATGTTGCCAAAGCGCAAGCCGCGCGAATTCTCGGTCGGCGGCTTGCCGGTCATCTGCAGGATGGCGATTTCGGTGCCGGGGTTCTTGTCGTAATAGCCCGACGCCTTGGTCGCGTCATAGGCGGCCTTGGTGATCGGCAGATAGCCGGTGTCCTGGTGCCAGGTCTGCTGCACGGGGACCGAGGACAGATAGGTGAAGAATTTGGCGATGCCCTTGTATTGCTCGGGCTTCTTGCCGCCCATTACCCACAGGCTGGCGCCGCCGATGATCGAGTTTTGCGGTGCGCCCTTCACATCCGGGTAATAGGGGAGCTGGGTCACGCCGAACGGGAACTTCACGCCTGCCTTGACCGCGCCATAGCTCGCCGATGAGTCCTGCAGCATGCCGCAATCGCCCGAGATGAACTTGGCGGTCGGCTCGGTGGTGCGGCCACCATAGTCGAAGCTCTTGTCCTTTTCGGCGTCGGCGAGGTCAGCGATGTGGCGAACCACGGTCGGGTTGTTGATTTCAAGCTCGGTGTCGAAGCCGCCGAGGCCGTTGGCCTTGGTGCCGATCGGGATGTTGTGCCAAGCGCTGAAATTCTCCACCTGAACCCAGCTCACCCAAGCCGAGGTGAAGCCGCACGGCACACCGGCGCCGCGCAGTTTCTTGGCGGCGGCGAAAGTGTCGGGCCAGGTCGTGGGCGGCTTGTCGGGGTCGAGCCCAGCCTTCTTGAACGCATCCTTGTTCCAATAGACGACTGGGGTCGAGCTATTGAACGGGAAGGAGAGCATCTTGCCATCGGGGGTGCTGTAATAGGCGGTGACCGCGGGCAGATAGGTCGCGGGGTCGAACGGCTCGCCGGCATCGGCCATCAGCTGGTAGACCGGTTTCACCGCGCCCTTGGCCGCCATCATCGTCGCGGTGCCGACTTCGAAGACCTGGACGATGTCGGGCGCGTTGCCGGCGCGGTAGGCCGCAATCGCCGCGGTCATGGTCTCGGCGTAGGAGCCCTTGAACACCGGGGTAACCTTGTAGTCGCTCTGCATCGCGTTGAAATCGGCGGCGATCTTGTTGATCCGATCGCCGTTGACCGAAGTCATCGCGTGCCACCACTGCAGCTCGATCGGGTCAGCGCGGGCGACGCCGACCCAGGCGCTAGTGAGCGCCGCCACCGTGAAGGCGAGCGCAAGTGCGAGTTTTTTCATAGAATTCATCCCCCCTGTGCCGTCTTGGCTTATGTGACGAGCGCAGCTTGCCAAATCGTGACGAGACCAGGAAGCTTTTGTGACAATGCTCCGACACGACAGCCTCGAGGAGCGGATCGGTGCATTGGCAATCGGCGCACCGATTTCGATCCGCGTCAGCCCACGGGCCCGGCGGTTGTCGCTGCGCGTCGACGCGGCGAAGCGCGGCATCGAACTCGTGCTGCCGCGACGCTTCTCGCCAGAGACGGCGCTGCATTTCGTGTCGTCGCATCGCGGTTGGATCGCCGCCCGGATCGCGGCGATGCCGCCGCCACGCCATCTCGGCGAGGGCGCCAGCGTGCCGGTGTTCGGCGTACCGCATCGCGTTCGCCACGAGCGCGATCCCGCGGCGCCGCCAGTGGCCATCGCCGACGGCGAGATTCGCGTGAAAGGCGACCCCGCGCACCTGCCGCGCCGGGTCCGCGACCATTTGACCGCGCTGGCGAAGCGCGATTTCGCCGCCCGCGCCCGCACCACCGCCGCGCGCATCGGCAAGAGCGTGACGCGGGTCGGTGTGCGCGACCCGAGGAGCCGCTGGGGGAGCTGCTCGTCGAAGGGCGCGTTGTCGTTCAGTTGGCGGCTCGTCCTCGCGCCGGAGGCGGTGATCGATTACGTCGTCGCGCATGAGGTGGCGCATTTGGTCGAGATGAACCACGGCGCGCGCTTCTGGCGGCTGGTCGCGAGCCTGGTTCCCGACGTCGATAAATCGCGCGCCTGGCTCAGGCGGCACCGGCTGGAATTGCTGGCCTACGCATGAGCCACGTGAGGATCAAGAGGCTGGGGAGGCAGGCCGCGGTGCTGACCACGAAAAACGGCACCCAGCCGAGGCGCTCGGCGAGATAGCCGCCCGACGCGGCGAGGACGTTGAGCCCGACCGTCGCCAGTGACGACAACAGCGCGTATTGCGTCGCGGTGAAGTCGCGGCTGCACAGGCCGGAGAGGTAGGCGACAAAGGCCGACGACGCCATTCCGCCGGTCAGGTTCTCGGCGCCGATGGTCAGCGCCAGCATGCCGACATCGTGCCCTGCCCAGACCTGAACCGCGTAGAGCAGGTTAGAGCTGGCCTGCAGCCCACCGCAGACCAGCAGCGCCGCGAATACGCCGATCCGCGCTACCAGCACGCCACCGATCGCGACCCCGGCGAGCGTGGCGATAACGCCGTAGATCTTGGCGACGGTCGCCACTTCCACCTTGGTGAAGCCGAGCTGGACGTAAAGCGGGTTCGACATCGACCCCGCGAGCGCATCGCCGAATTTGTAGAGCACGATGAAGACGATGATCGCCATCAGGGAGCCGCTGCCGGTGCGGCGGAATAGGTCGGCGAACGGCGCGACAACGGCGCGTTCGAGCCAGGCGGCGACCCGCTCAACCGTGGTCGCGCCCGGTAGACGCTCGGGCGGCGCGATCCCGCCCGGCTCGGGGGTAAACCAGACGGTCAGCATGCCGACCAGCATCAGCGCCGCCATGATCGCGTACGCCAGATGCCAGCCGCCAAAACTCGCCGCGTAGAGCGCGCCGGCACCCGAGGCGAGCATGCCGAAACGATAGCCCCATTGGGTCGCAGCCGCGCCGGCGCCCTGCTCCTCGGGCCGGAGCAAATCGATGCGGTAAGCGTCGATGACGATGTCCTGGCTCGCCGACAGAAAGGCGACGACGACCGCCGCCAGCGCGGTGGTCACGGGGTCGATTTTCGGGTCGGTCATGCCGAGCGCGAGGATCGCGAGAGCGAGCAGGAATTGGATGATCAGCGCCCAGCTACGCCGCCGGCCGAGCCGCCGGGTAAGGAACGGGATCGGCAACCGGTCGATCAGCGGCGACCACAGGAATTTGAGGCTATACGAGGCGCGCACCAGGCCGAAGAGGCCGATCGCAGTCAGCGACACGCCCAACTCGGCGAGCCAGTACGACAGGGTGCTGAAGGTAAGCGCCAGCGGCAGGCCGCTGGAAAACCCCATCAGCAGGACGGCGACGAGACGCGGCTGGCGATAGACCGCGAGCGCCTCCCCCCAGTCGCGTCGCGGGCGCG
>DASYXG010000037.1:0-1974 GCA_035935235.1 Allostellaceae bacterium | reverse complement strand
AGACGGTTGATCGCCGCGTAGTGCTGCCGCTGCGCGATTTGCGGCGCCGCCTCAAATCTGATCCTGACCCGGACATCCAGGCGCTGCGACGGCGCTTGTCGGCGCTGGAGCTGGCCGCCGAACGGCGAATTCAGGCGCGTTTGGCGGCAAGTGCCGCTGGCCGCGCCGGCAAGGCTAGCCGCCTCGCGTTCGCTGAAGCCAATCTGCGAATGAACCTCGATGCGGATTACGATTCGCCGGAGGCTGCCGTGTTGCGCCAGGCGCTGGCGGGTCTCTAGCCCGGAAAATTCATCAGGCGGCGTGAAGAGGGTGGCGGGAGCGGTTTAAGCCATTGGTTTCGTGTATGATTTGGTTGCTGAAGCCGGATCATCCGAAGGCAACGGAGTTCGCGCCCGCCATGGACGAAGGTACGGGGATTTTGCCGGGATTGCCAGCCATCGCTGGCAAGCCGGTGCATGTTGGTTTTGACGGTGGGCGGCTCACTTCGGACGCCGGGATATTGCTGCTGGCGGCGGTCGAGCATCGGCTCAAGATCGCCGAGCGGTTGGCGGCTTGCCTGGACGACCGACGCGATCCGGAGCGGGTGCTGCACGGGCTGGCCGAGATGATCCGCTACCGCGCCCTGTTGATCGCGGCGGGCTATCCCGATGGCAACGATTGTGACGCGCTCAAATCCGATCCCGCCTTCAAAATGGCGGTCGGACGGCTGCCGGAGAGCGGCGCCGATCTGTGCTCGCAACCGACGATCAGCCGGTTGGAGAACTTGCCGGGCGCGAGCGCGCTTAAACGCATGATGGCGGCGATGGTGGGGTTGTTTTGCGACAGTTTCGACCAGGTACCCCGACGCATCCTGCTCGACATCGACGATACCGAGGACCGGGTGCACGGCGGCCAGCAACTGGCGCTGTTCAACGCCCACTACGACAGCCGGTGTTTCCTGCCGATCCACATTTACGAGGCGACGAGCGGCAAACCGGTTGCCATCATCCTGCGCCCTGGTAAGACCCCGGACGGGGCCGAGGTGGCGCTCGTGTTGCGCCACGTCATCGGCCGTATCCGCGCTCGCTGGCCGGCGGTCGAGATCATCGTGCGCGGCGACAGCCATTACGGCCGGCCCGAGGCCATGGCGTGGTGCGAACGCCAGCGCATCGGCTACATCTTCGGGCTAGCCGGCAACCCGGTGCTGCTGCGACAGGTCGGCCCGCTCGCCGAGGATGCCGCCCTCGGCCGCATCGCCGGCGAGGCAGAAAAGGTCCGCCGCTACGGCGAGTTCCGCTACGCCGCCAAAAGCTGGAATGTCGAGCGCCGCGTTATCGCCCGCATCGAGGCCGGACCTCAGGGTGCCGACAGCCGCTTCATCGTCACCAATCTGCCGGGCCTGCCCAGGGTGCTCTACGAACGGGTCTACTGCGCCCGGGGACAGGCCGAAAACCTGATCAAGGCGCACAAGCTGCACCTCGCCTCCGACCGCACCTCCTGCCGCAAAGCCACCGCCAACCAGTTCCGCCTGTTGATCCACACTGCCGCCTACTGGCTGATGCTGAGCCTGCGCGGCCTGGCACCACGCTCATCGTTCTGGCGCGATGCCCAGTTCGACACCATCCGGCTTTGCCTGGTCAAGGTGGCGGGCCGCGTCACCGAGATGGTTACCCGCATCAAAATCGCCCTGCCGAGCGCCTTCCCCTATCAGGCCGGCTTCGCCGATCTCGCCGGCCGCATCGCCAAACTCCCGCCGTAACTCTCGGGGCTAGGATGCCCCAGTACAAACCCTTCGGCGCAACCTCAAACCCCGTCACCCGCGTCGCCGACGCCGCAAAAAACTGCGCCCAATCGCCCCCGTCACAGCGCGGCCGCCGGCCCGTCATGAATGATCCGGGCTAGCTCGTGTCGTTGTTGAGCAATCTCCTCTTCGATTTCTTTGATTAACTCGCCGCGACGTAGCGACGTAAATCATCGGCGACGACAAATTTTTCG
>DASYXG010000036.1:0-4146 GCA_035935235.1 Allostellaceae bacterium | reverse complement strand
CTCGCGAAACATGGCGCCTGCCTCGGCCGAGGGCACCCCCTCCCTACCGGCTACGAACTCCGCCGCAGCGTCAATCGCACGGCTGGTAGTTCCCGAGCCCGCCGTCTCGATACCTTCACGCTCGCCGACCGGCCTGCTATCGCCGCGTATCTTGTCGTTTCTGATTGTCGTCGTTCTGCCGATAGCGGCCGGCGCGATCTACTACCTTGCAATCGCCGCCGACCAGTATGTCGCCGAGTTCCGTATGACCTTGCGGCGTGTCGAGGCGCCACAGATCGCACCATTGCAGCTATTCGGCGGCGATATAGCGCAGAGCACCGCGGCGTCGGAATCGCAAATCGTGACGCAATACATCGCCAGCCGCGCCATCGTGGATGAACTCAATCCTACCCTCGACCTCGGTACGCTATTCTCGCCGCCCTCGGCGGATTGGTGGGCGCGGCTGCATCGTCCTGCCTCGATCGAAGAACTGGTGCGCTATTGGAACGGGCAGGTCGATCCGTTCTACGACGCGTCTACCGGCACGGTTGTCGTACGGCTTCGCGCCTTCACCCCGGGCGACGCCTTGCACCTGGCGCAAGCGGTGGTCGCCGTGTCGGAAAAGCTGGTCAACGATCTGTCCGCGCGAGCACGCCGCGATGCAGTTGGCCGCGCTGAAACTGAGCTTTCTGCGGTCGAAGCGCGGCTGGCGGCGTCTCTAGATAAGATCCGGGAGTTTCGTGACAAGTCCGGCCTGATCGATCCAGGCAAAACCGCGGACGCCACCGCGCAGCTTACGAGCAAAGTGCGCGACGATCTGATCAAGGCGAACTCGCAGCTCGCCACCCTCAAGACGTTTATGCGCGACGACGCTCCGCCGGTACGAGTGCTCAAGGCGCGCATCCATTCGCTGGAAATTCAGGAGCGCGGCCTTGCACAAGAAATAACCACAACGACACAGCCTGGGCCCCCTGCCCTGTCGCAGGCACTCGGGTCTTATGACACGCTGGAGGCGGAACACAGATTCGCCGAGGCCGCTTATCAGCATGCGCTCGAAGCGCTGGACAAAGCGCGCGATACCGCGGATCGCCAACAGATTTATATCGCCAGCTTTGTGCCGCCGAGCCTACCGGAAGAGGCCCTTTATCCGCACCGCTGGCGATCGCTCGGCGTCATCGCGCTCGTCGCGTTTGCGGTCTGGGCTATCGGTGCGCTCGCTCTCCAGTCGATCCGCGATCACCTCTGAGGCGAATGTGACAGATCGTCAAAGGGAGAGGCGGTCCGGCAATCTCGCGGTATTCACGCCGCGGCGAGAGCGGCTTGCGATCGTCTCGACCTATGACAAATTGTGCGGCATTGCCGCCTACACGCGGGCATTGGAAAGACAGCTCGCCGGTATTTTCGATGTAACCGTCTTCGATCTCGATCAGGATTTGCTGCGCAGTCGGCATGGGCGGACACGACGGCTCGGCGACGCGCACATCAAAGAGATTTGCGCGAACTCAGCCGGTTCGATGCGGTCAATCTGCAACTCGAATTCGGAATATTGGGAAAGGAAACGCGCGATATCCGCCGCCGCTTGACCTGGCTGAGCGCCGCCGCGCCGCGACTATCGGTGACATTTCATACGGTCAGACAGCCCGAGGGATTTTCATATGGGGATTTTTTTCGGAGAGTTGGCGCGCTCAAGTTCCGCATCGCCGCCGGCATTGTCTTGGCTTACCAGCGGAACCGGCAGCTGTCGATTGGCGTCGCTCGGATGTTGTCCCGGATCGCAAAGCGAAAGCCGGTTAGCGCGATCGTCCATAACCGGCGAGACGCGTCGGATTTTCGTCACGCCTACGGCTTGGAGCGCGTATTCGACCACCCGCTAGCCTTTCATTCCTCTGCAGAAGCGGCGGCGGTAGTCCACAAGGCGACACGACAACGATCTCCACTGCTCGATAACCTTCCGGCCGATGCGAAGCTGATCGGCGTCTTCGGCTTTCTTAACGATTACAAAGGTTTCGGAACGGCAATCCGTTCGCTCTATCACTTGCCGAACACCCATCACCTATTGATATTCGGCGGTATACACCCGAATGATATCGCGCCGCATCGGCAAATCCACCCCTATTTAATGTCGCTGCTCGACGACGCCCATGTCGATGCACGGCTGGGCGAAACCCGCAACAACAGAGCGTCGCGGCAAGCGGGACGTCGTGCGAGTAACCCGCGCGATCTCTCGGCGCGCTTGCGTTTCATGGGCACGCCAGAGGACGATGATTTCCTTACCGGCATGGCCATCTGCGATGCGGTCGTCTTCCCCTATCTCGAAGTCGGCCAATCGGCCTCGGGGCCGATTTCGCAGGCAGTCGAACTTGGCCGCCGGATCATCGCATCGCGCACGCGCACCTTTCTCGAATTCGCCGCGTATCATCCCGAGACGATTGAGTTCTTCGACATCGGTAACCATCTCGAATTGGCCGCACGTATCCTCGCTCGCCCACAATATGAGACAATCGCTCGCGAACCTCGCTATTCGGTCGAAAGCAATAAGGCGATTTACCACGCCGCAAACAGCGCGCCGACCGCGGAGACCACCCAGTTTCAACGCCGCGCGAAAACCTTGCCTACCCGCGAGCGCGAGGTGGGTTAGCGAGGCGGCGACCAGGCTTCCGGAGCACGCGGCTCGAGGTCGGTTACGACATCGACGACGATCGGCTCGTTGGCGGCCAGCGCATCGGCGAGCGCCGGGGCGATCCCACTGGGCTCCTCGACGCGGATGCCGCGCACACCAAAGCTAGCCGCGACCTTGGTGAAATCGGTCGGTCCAAAGCGGATCAGCTCCTCGCCGCGTCCCCGCCGGTTGCCCGAAATCCTGCGCACGCCGGTGAGGTTCTGGCCGAAGCCGGAATTGTTGTTGATGACAATCACCGCAGGGATCCGGTAGCGCCGCGCCGATTCCAGCTCAGCGAGGTGGTAGTAGAAACCGCCATCGCCAGTAAAGCAGACAACGCGACGATCACCGGCGGCGCATTGCGCGCCGAGCGAGGCCGGGAAAGCCCAGCCGAGCGATCCCGCAGCGCGTAGATAGATCTGCTCCGCGCCATTCAAGTCGATCATCGTCCCGGTCCAGATGCCGGAATAGCCGGTGTCCGCGACGAGCACCCCATCCTGGGGCAGCGCCTTGGTAATCTCAGCGCAGAGGCGTTCGACCGCGATCGGCGCCGTGTTCTTCTCGATGAGCGGCGTCATACTCTCGCGCCAATCGGCGACAATCCGCGCCGCCTCTTCGACGAAGCCGCCATCGCGCGGCGGCTTGCCGACGATCTGGACAAGCCGGGCCACCGTCGCTTTCGGGTCGCCGACAAGACCGGTCGTGTTCGGGTAGGAGCGGCCGAGTTCGGTCGGATCTGGGTCGATCTGCACGATCCTCGTGTTGATCGACGGGATCTGCCAATTGAGCGTCACCTGGTCGCCGGTATCGCAGCCGATGAACAAGACCATGTCCGCGCTGTGGACGATGCGATTGGCCGGCGGCGCCGAGTAGCTGCCGGCGACTCCTATCGAAAGACGGTGCCGGGTTGGGATGATGCCGCGCGCCCCGAGCGTTGTGGCGATTGGCGCCGCCAAGACCTCGGCCAACGCCAGGATTTCCGAGCCTGCGCCCGAGGCGGCAGCGCTGTCACCGGCAACGATCGCCAGCCGCTTCGCACTGGCGAGGATCTTCGCAGCATTCGAGATGTCTCGGTCGTCCGCAATCGGGCGGTGCACCGGTATTTTTCGCGCTTCGGTTTCGATCTCGACCGCTGCATCGGTCTGGCCAAGCTCGATGACGTCGCCCTGCAACCCGTTGAAATCGAGATGCGTCGGGCGCACCGGATCGGCCAACACCGAGCGCCAGGCATGGCGCAACAGGCGCGGCAGCTCGCCGGTCGAATAGACCGGTGTCGAGAACTTGGTCACCGCAGCGAAGAGCGGCGCGTGCGCGATCTCCTGATAGGAATTGCGGTGCTGGAACGACGGTTCCTTATGTCCGGTGAAGGCGATGACGGGGCTATGGCCAAGATAGGAATCTTGCAGGCCCGAGGCGAGATTGGCCGCGCCAACCGACTGCGCCATGCAAATGCCTGGCCGCATCGCCACACGTGCGTAACCGTCAGCCATGTAAGCTGCCGCCTTCTC
>DASYXG010000035.1:0-6943 GCA_035935235.1 Allostellaceae bacterium | reverse complement strand
TTCAAGTGGCCCGCCGTTGATGTCGAGCAGCTCGTAGATTTTCGTCATTCCCAGGTTGCCAGCGGCCGATCGCGCCTCGTCGATCGTGCAAAGCTGTCGTTCACTGAAAGGAAGTCTCATGATGTGCCGTCCTCCGCCCGCGTAAGAGATCGTTGTGGTCTTTGTAGCCGGACGGCCGAGCATCGCGGACGATCCGGCCTTCGCTCTGGAAATGCCGCACCGCGCGATCGAAACCGCGCGCCGCGCCGTGCGCCGTTTGCGCCTTGTTATCCCACCAGGGATCATTCTGCGCCGCGATCAGCACGGTTTTGATTGCCGGCGGGAGCACCAGGCTGCCCATGTTCGATAGGCTCACCGCGGCGACGACGCGCAGCTCGGGAACCGCCATCGCCAGGGTCAAGCCGTCCTCGATGCCTTCCGAGACGATGATCCTCTCGCCGGCCGGCGCCTGGCGCAGCGGCTTGCCGCTGGCGCCGCGCCATAGCGGGATCAAGCCGCCCGCATAGCGGCCGAGGGTCAGCTTGGCGTCGCCGGGGATCTTGCCGCTGCCATCGGGCAGCAAAAAGGTGCGATGAACCGCGGTGAGCTCGCCATCCGGCGCAACGATCGCCGCGACCATCGCCGGGAAGGCGCGACCGCTCGGGTGACGCAATTGCGGGTGGAACCGTAGCGCCCGCGGTTGCCGGCCAAGCCGCTCGAGCGAGATCTCGCGGCTGGCGAGGTATCGTTCGGCCACGGTATCGCGCAGCACCGGTGAGCTCGCCAGCCAGATCCGCCAAGCCGCGGCCTTAGTGTCGTGTTGCGGCTCGGCAATCTTGTGTTGCTGCGCCTGGCGGGTTTGTTGCAGCCGCGCCGGATCCTTGCCGTCAAATCCTAGCCAGGATAACGCCCAGCGTACCGCGCGCTTCTTGTCGCCGGCAAAGAGGATCGCCGCGACCAGATCGAGCGCGTCGCCGCTCTCACCTGACGAAAAATCCGCCCACACGCCGGCCTTATTGCCGCGCAAGTGGACCGCCATCGATCGGCCGGGCTCGCCGGCGAGCGATCCGACGCGCCATTCATGGCCTTCGCGGATCCCGCGCGGTAGCAGCTCGCCGGCAAGCGTATCGATCCGCGCCGCTAGGCCGGCGACGATATCGGTGATCGGCAGCAGCGGCGGGCTCATAGCAGTCTCGGGCCGAATTCGCGCGCGGCCACGGCGTTGATCGCTCGGCGGGCCGCCTCGAGATATTCCGGGGTCGGGGTTTTGGTCCGCTCCTGGCCTCGTTGGTAGAGCCGCCATACTTCCTGGCGCAGCGGCTTCGGAACGAGGAACCAATGCCGCCGGCACATCAGCATCTGCGGCGGCACTTCTTCTTCGCAATGCAGCGCGTGGCAATGGTGTGTCATTGGTGCTGCCATCCGAGCGCCGCATCGATCTGTTGCTCGAGATCGGGCGCGTCGCCGCTGATCCAGCGACGGCCGCGGCGCAACCAGGTGGTTTTACCCTCGGATAAATCGACGGCGAGCGGCGGCGGCCAGTGGCGATCGCACCAGCCTTGCGCAGCGGCCAAGGGCATCCCGAGAACCGTATCCGGGCGGTCTGCAGCTTTAGCTTTCCAACGGTCAGCCATTGCGCCGGCGCCAGGTGCGAAACAACAACCAGGCGACGACCAAGCCCAGGCCGAGATAGCCGATGATAAGTGTGCCGATTTCGTCGGGCGGCTGCGATAGGCTCATGCGGCTTCCTCGAGGGGAAACTCGAGCGGCGGGAGCTCAAACCAATCAGCTGGCGCAACCTGGCCGCAGGTCGCGATATAGATGGCAACGACAACTCTGCGCGGCGGCATAACCTTGCCGAGCACATAGAGGCGGAATACCGAGCGATCATTGACGCCGCAGCGGCGCCCAAAAGGAGCCATTTTTAATTGTTGTTGAGCTAAATAATCTTGTAGCTTCACGATCTACCTCCGGGCAATAGTATCATCTAAAACTACATCATGTGTCAATTAAAAATTCATCGACCAAATGTAGCATATCAACCCACAATCGCGGCGATGCCGAACCTCGCCCAATACCTGAAAACCTTCCGCGCAGAGCGGAATTTGACCCAAGAGGCGATCGGGATTTCGATTGGAATTTCGCAAAATTCGGCGCGACAACGGATAAATAAGATCGAAAAAGGCGAGGGAAATTTTACTTTTGATCAGGTTGCGAAGTTCATCGAGGTCTATAGAGTTGATCCGTTGGGTTTATTAGGACTGTCGCCGGGCACGGCAGACCAACAAGAAATGCCCCTGCCGTCTAGGACAGAGCATGTGGTCCACGACGTTGATGATGATTTTATTCCCGTATTTTCCTATTCGCTCGATGCCGCGGGCGCCCTGATCCGTCGTGTGATTGGCTCTAAGCCGCGGCCGCCGGCCTTGCGCTCAGTGCGCGATGCCTATGCTTTTTATGTCAATGATGAAGCAATGTGGCCGCGCTACAAGCGGGGCTGCCTATTATGGATCAATCCCGGCAAGCCGGTGCCCATCGGCCGTGACGCGCTGATCTTTCCAAAAGATCGCATGCCTGTCGTGCGCGAGCTGCAACGCAAGGACCATCAGCTGCTAGGGATAGCTCTCGACAATGAAGGCGACGACGATATCTCGCTCACCAAAGAGGACGCGATGCACCTGGTTGTCGGCGTCGATCTCGAGGCCTGAGATTAATCACCATATTTGTGACGCTTAAGAACGGCTTCTAAAAATCGCGTTATTTTTCATTGCCCGCTGTCGCTTGAAAGACTACGTCTTGTAGTGTTTCACGTGAAACCAGCGAGGCGATCATGCTACCGAGCTATGTGATCCGAGTTGATTGCACCGATTATGACGGGCGCAAGATCGCGTCACTTCATGTCGGTGCCGAAACCGAAACCGCCGCACGTAAGTTGGCTGACGATCAGCGCCGGCATTACGTCGAGCTCTTTCCCGGGTGCTACTACTTTCTCAACCTCGTCGGCACCTATGAGCAGCCATTTCGCGGTGAGGCGACGGAAATCGTCGTCGAACAACGGCAATTCGAGCCGCAGCACCAGCAACAAGCTCGCACGACCGAACAGGTGAGAACGGAGCTCAATCGCGAAATCCTCGAGCATCTAGCCTGGAAGGCCAGCCAGGCCGATCCTCACGATCGCGACAGCAAAACGGTTATTATCCCTTTGTCGCTCTGCCGGCAGGCCGCTCTAGCTCTACGGCTGCTTTTTGACGTGACGATGCCGGCCGAGCCGCCGCAGCCGGTGCTGCCGGCGTTTCGTTTTCTCGGTGAGTTGCGATGATCCCGCCGGGCCTCGAAAACCTGGCGGCGGCGGTCGCCGAGCTCGCGGAAGAAAACCAAGGGCTCACGCTCGAGCGCGCGGCAATTCGCTTGCATGCCTTGGTGAACCTGCTCGAGCGCGAGCAAGAGCCGTTTCAGTTGTACGTGGCGATCGCCGCCGTCGCCATGACCGCCGCGTCAAAACTCATCGAGGGCGAAATCACGCAAGCCGGCGCAAGGTGGCGGCAATGATCCATCGTTATTTGACTCTCGGCGAAATTGCCGATGCGATGGGTGTTTCACGTGCCTGGCTCTACAACAATCATGCTCGTCTCGAGCGTGAGCATGGTTTCCCAGGACCGGCGCCAGGCTTCGGCGCCCGGCGCGATGCGACGGCTGTTGAGGCTTGGCAACGCCGCACGATGCCGGCCGAGTTGCAGCCGAAAAGCGGCCAACTTGACGTCGCCGAATGGCGGGAGGAACTTGATAGGCGAGCCGAACAGCTAACCTAATCAAAAAATCGGGAGGCACATATGGCGACATTTAAGGTGCGTTACCTGGTCACAAAGCGCGGCGGAAATGGTCTGCCGCGTTATTTTTGGTCGCCCTCGACGCAATTGCTGGCGCAAGGCTGGCGGCTTACCCGCGTACCGGCGGATTGGCATCGTTTTACCGACCGGCAACAGCTCGAGGCCGCGGCGATCGCGGCCGCACAAGAGCTCAATGCGCAATTAGATGCCGCGCGCGTCAAAGCGCCGCCGGCGGCACCATCAAAGCGATCAGCAACGCCCCCGGCAGCGGCGCTGCCAACGATTAACGCGTTGATCAGCGCCTATTGCAGCTCAGAAGCCTTCACGCGGCTGCGGCCGTCGACCAGGCGCGGCTATCAGCAATGTCTCGAACGGATCGGCGCCTGGGCCGGCGATGCACCCGTTCTGGCGATCGACTGGCAGCGGATCGAAAAGCTGAAAGCCGCGATGAAGGCAACGCCGAGTTTTCGCAACGCGGTCCTGCGCGTCTTGCGGATCCTCTTAGGCCGCGCCGTCAAGCTTGGTTGGGTCCAGCACAACGCGGCCGAGAAACCGGGGCTGCATAGCACCGAGCCGACCGGCCTGATTTGGCCGCGGGAGGCCGTCGCCGCCTTTGTCGGAACGGCCGATCGCATGGGCCGTCATTCGGTCGGAACGGCTGTTATGCTCGATGAGTGGATGGGCCAGCGCCAGGGCGACGTCCTCCATTTGCCGCGTTCGATCTGGCGCGGCGGCAGTCTCGCGATCCGCCAGTCGAAAACCGGCGCCGGCGTGAGCCTGCCGATCGACATGGTGCCCGAGCTCGTCGCGCGTCTCGAGGCCGAGCTCGCGCGCATCGATGCACGGTTCGCCGGACGTAGCTTGAAGCCGGCGCAATTGATCGTCGATGAAGCAACCGGCCGCGGCTACAACGCCGATCGTTTCCGCCACGTGTTTGCCGAGATCCGCGCCGAGACGGCGAAGGCTCACCCGACATTCCAGGTCGATCACCTGTTGCCCGGCCGGGCGATGGAGGATCCGCTCGCCTTCACCGTTAAGATGACCGATCTATGGTTCATGCACCTGCGCCACACCGCGGTCACGCGGCTGGCCGAAGCCGGTTGCGAGATCCCGGAGATCGCCGCGATTACCGGCCACAGTCCTAAGAGCGTCGGCGAGATCCTGACGCGCTACCTGGTGCGCACCCGCAAGTTGGCGCGCATGGCGTTTCAGAAGCGCCTCGATGCCGAGGCAGATGTTCATTTTTCCCCGCACGATCGTGGAGGCAAAAATGAACATGATCGGGAGGAAACAGCGTGAGCCTGCGGCTTTCTTATGGGAATTATATACATGATCGCCGCCGGCCCTTCGATCCGAAAAGGGTTAGGCATTGGCTTTCCCCTCCATGAACGAGCCGAGAACTGTCCAACAAAAATTAGTTGGACAAAAGTTGGACAGTGCCCGTTTCGTTCTCGCCAGCCGATCGTTAACCGTTTGATCCGCCTTGGTGGGTGCAGTAGGACTCGAACCTACGACCCGCTGATTAAGAGTGCGCCTGATCTCTAATGATATCAGATAGCTACAGCGCCGCGCCTGTCCAACTTTTTATTGCGGTTCCCCGAAATATCGCTGAAATGCGGCGCGCCAATTGGTGCTGATCTGCTGTTGCGCTTCCTGCAGATTGAGCCGGCCAGCGCAAACCTCGACATGAAGGCGGTTTTCGACGCGGTCTTTCATGTGCGCGTTCCAAGGGCCGGTATAGGGCTCGGGCCACAGGTTCTTGACGTCATCGGCGCCGGCGAGCTCGCGCGAAATCAAGTGATCGATTTCGTAGGCCGAGCCGCCACCGGGCAATGTCGGGAAGATCCAGCGGCCGGCTTGGCGCTGAATGGCGATCTTGTATTCCTGGTAGACCTGCGCCTTCATCGCATCGGTCACCAATCGCTCGTCCTTGCCCCATTTGGTGTTGCAAACCTGGGTGAGCGTGAGCGGCCGCGCCAGACCCGGGGTTAGCGATGGATCCGGCACAATTGCCGGATCGGCGCGCGCTACGCTCGCCAGCAGCGGTACCAATAGCAGCACGAGCTGCCAGCAAATCAATAGCCGGGTCATGGCGCCACCAGCCCGCCGAGCAAGCCGCCAATGCCCGGCAACGCCGTAGCCGCGGCAACTTTGATCCCGAGCTGGTTAAGCAGTTGCAGCGCCGCCAGGTTGTCGCTAGTCAATGCTGCACCGCAGGCATGGGCAAAGCCGGCAGGCACTTGCGCCTTGAGATTGCTAATCGTGCCCTGGGCGTTTTGGACCGCGATACTGGCCTCAACAAAACCCGAGATCGCTCCTTGCGCGTTTAGGCTCGGGACCGCGCCGTTGATCTGCGCCCGCCATTGCGGCAAGCCCTGCTGGATAAAGAACGCGCAGGAATAAAGATCGGGATATTGCGGCGCCGCGGCCGTTCCGGTGCCGATCGCGTCTGTGACCGCTTGCGCCGCATCATTGGCGGTGAACTGCGCCAGGCCTGCGAGCGGCGTGGCGACGGTCTTGTCCGCCGTTGTCGCCGGCGTTGTCGCGATTGGCGTGTCCGAGCCGAAGGATGCCTTGAGGTTTTGCACAACGCCGCATCCGGTGAGAGACAGCGAGCCGAGCATGATGATCGCGGCGATCGCGCTGGTGACGACGCCGCCTGGCGGCTTTCCGCCGGCGACGTCCTCCGCCAATGCGACTGCTTTTCCGGCGATCGCGTCAGCCTTTGGATCGTCGCGGACAACGCCGCTTTCTTTCGCGCGGCCGACAACCAGCCCGGCAATCTCGATCCAGTGGTAGATCTTGCCCTTAGTGGTTGTTGGGTCCGGCGTTGGTGTTGCCGCACAGAACGCGCTGGCGGCGGTGACGACGACGGCCACGATGCTCGCGGCGCCCTCGAGTTCGTCCATAGTCGGTAGATCCACGATCATTACTCCTTTGCGGTTAGGCATGCTTATCCGGTTGTTACCCACGGCTACCATCCTTAGCGCGCGGGTGTAAGTAGCCCCAATTCTTACCTTCAAATGTCACATCAAATTCACGTTCAAGCCGCTTGAATGCCTCATCTTCCCACGTCGCCATGACTTGTGCGCGATAAGGAGCCGGGCCACCGTCGCCAATCGTCCCTTGGCAACTCG
>DASYXG010000034.1:0-9943 GCA_035935235.1 Allostellaceae bacterium | reverse complement strand
GATCGGCAAGTTCGACACCGAAAAGACCCCGCGCGGCTTCAATATCGACCCGCGCGGCAAGTTCCTGCTGTCGGTCGGCATGGATTCAGGCGCGATGACCGTGCACGCGATCGATGGCGCGACCGGGGCGCTCAGCCCGGTCGGGCACTACCCGATGGGAACGCAGCCCAACTGGGTCGAGATTGTCGACCTGAAGGCGTAACCCTCGCCCTCCCATTGCTACCGCAATGGGCCCCTGCCTCTCCCGCAAGCGGGAGAGGGGTTTGAAAGCGGAGAGAGCTCGCGAAGCGCGGCGGGTGACGGTTCCGCCTAAATGAACACGCCGGCCATGCCGCCCGCCGGGTAGCGGGTGCCGGCGGCGCTGCCCGCGGGGAGCACCTCGGCGATCGCGTCGAGCTCCTGCGGCGAGAGGGTGATATCCATCGCGCCGAGGTTTTCCTTGAGCCGGTCGAGCGACTTGGTGCCGGGGATCGGGATCACGTCTTCGCCCTGCGCCAGGAGCCAGGCGAGGCAGAGCTGCGCCACAGTGCAGCGCTTGTCGGCGGCGATAGCTTCGAGGCCTTCGACACGAGCCCGGTTCTTGGCGAAATTGTCGCCCTGGAAGCGGGGATGGCGGCCGCGCGTGTCGCCGGGCGCCAAGTTGTTGAGATCGGGCACCACGCCGGCCAAGAGGCTGCGGCCGAGCGGCGCATAGGCGACAAACGAGATGCCGAGATCGCGGGTCACGGCACGGGTCGCGATGCCGATTTCCGGATAGAGCAGCGAGTATTCGCTCTGCACCGCGGCGATCGGATGAACCTTGTGGGCGGCGGCGATGCGCTGTGGGGTCGCCTCGCAGAGGCCGAGATGCCGCACCTTGCCCTGCTCGACCAGGCGCGCCATCGCGCCGACCGTGTCCTCGACCGGCACGTTGGGATCGACCCGGTGCTGGAAATAGACGTCGATGTAATCGGTCTGGAGCCGCTTGAGGCTCGCGTCGCAGGCCTGCATCACGTATTCGGGGCGGCCATCGACGCCGTTCTGGCCGCCGGGGTTCTGGGTCTGGCCGAATTTCGAGGCGAGCACGACCTTGTCGCGCCGCCCTTTCATCGCGCGGCCGAGCAGCGTCTCGTTCTGGCCCCAGCCATACATGTCGGAGCTGTCGAGGAAATCGACGCCGAGATCGATCGCCTGCTGGACAAAGGCGACCCCGGCCGCGTCGTCGCTCGGTCCGTAAACGCCCGACAGCGACATGCAGCCGAGCCCGATCGCGGTGACTTGCGGCCCGTTCTTCCCGACCCGACGCTTTTGCACAGCCATCAATGCCTCCGTTGTGTTGCCGTTAGCATAGCGGCCAGCATAGAGGATTGCCGGAAACGCCCGCGAGTTTTTGTGACAAAGCCAATGGCGCAGCCGTCGGCGCGCGCTATGATCGGATCACAAGCTTTTGAGCTGAGGAGGAAGCGATGGCGGGTCAGACGCATGTGTATGCCGGCATCGCCGGCACGGTCGGCATGGACCATTCCGGCAATCCCCTGGCGGGCATCTTTCGTCAGGCGCCGGGCGACAAGGGCTGGGACCATTTGAAGAATGGGCTGCCGGCCGATGCCGAGGTGCACGCGATCACCATCCACCCGACCGATCACGACACGATCTATGTCGGCAGCACCAAGGGCATCTATCGCAGCCATAATCGCGGCAACAAGTTCGAGCATCTGCCGGTGCCGGGCGGCGACCCCGACATCTGGTCAATCCTGGTGCATCCGAAGGACACGAAGCGGATTTATGCCGGCGCGACCCCGGTCGATGTCTATCGCTCGGATGACCGCGGCGACCATTGGAAGAAGCTCGCCCATCCGCCGCTGCCGGACCGGGTGATCATGGCGTTCGCCTGCCGGGTGATGCGGCTCGATGTCGACCCGAACTCGCCGGACGACGTCTATGCGACGCTCGAGGCCAACGGCGCGATGCGCAGCCGCAACGCCGGCGAAAGCTGGGAGGACTGCACCGCCGACCTCATCCGCTTCTGCGAGCAGCCCAAGTACAGGAGCCGCATCGGCAGCCAGACCGAGATCGAAGGCATGCTCGACGGCCATGCGCTGGCGTGCAGCGCGGCGGCGCCGGGCACCGTGTTCCTCGCCAACCGCATGGGGCTGTTCAAGAGCGCCGACCGCGGCAACACCTGGGAGGATATGGAGATCGGCCGCTTCTCGCCGCTGACCTATGGGCGCGACATCCGCACCTCGCCGCACGACCCGAAGATCATGTACGCGGCGCTGTCGCCGGCGGCACGATCGACCGATGGCTCGGTCTACAAGAGTGAGGATGTCGGCAAGACCTGGAAGCGCTTCGACCACGACATCAAGGCCGACGCGACGATGATGGGCGTGACGCTCCATCCGCGCGACCCCAACCAGGTCTACGCGGTGTCGCGCGTCGGCCAGATTTTCGGCACGCAGGACGGCGGCAAGACCTGGCACGAAAGCCGGCTTCCCGAAGGTGTGCGCGACGCGTATTGCGTCGCCTGCGGCTGAGGCGCCAAGCCCCTCACCGGGGATGTGAGGGGCCCGTTTCCTGACGGCGAGGGGGATCGGATTGAGGCGGCTGAGGTCGGCCCTTCTCGTCGTCGCTCTGGTGATCGCGTCTGCTGAGTTCGCCTGCTTCCTCTGGGAGGACTTGGTCTCTCGCAGCGGCTGGCGCCCGCATTATGCCCAGGGCTCGGTCGACATGACGGCGCCCTGGCTGACCGAAGACCAACCATGGGGCGCCTGGCACCACCCCAACGTCATTTCCCACCAGCAGAAAGCGTGCTTTTCAGTGTCGCTGCGGTCCAATTCGTTTGGCGCCCGTGACCGCGAGCGCGACCTCGACGGCAGCCCGCATCGCACGATCGTGCTTGGCGACTCGTTCGTCGAGGGGCTCGGCGTCGAAGCCGCCGAGCGGGTCAGCGACCTTCTTGAACTAAGACTGAAACGGGAATTCCTCAATTTCGGGGCCCAGTATGATTTTGGGCCACTGCAATATCAGATCATTTACGACAGGCTTGCCTCGCGCTTCTCGCACGACCAGGTCCTGATCCTGTTCCTGCCCGATAACGACTTCACCGATAACGATCTGGAGTGGTGGCGCCGCTACCGGCTCGATTTCAATCGGCGCTACCGCCCCTATTACCAAGCCGTGGGGGACGGCTATGCGCCGTATTATCCGGTGCCGAACCCGAAGGACGCCGCCGCGCACGCAGCGCCGCCCGGCCTTCTCGCCACCATCGGCGACACGATCATCGAGAATTCATGGATCGTGGCGGCATATCGCGACGCCAGCTTCTCGCATTCGCGGCCGGCGCATTACAGCGGCTACTTCGATTTCACCGACGCCCAGCTGAAAGCCGTGCTGTGGTCCTTCGTGCAGATCAAGAAACTGGCCGGCGAGCGTAACGTCACCATCGCGATCATTCCCCGTCGCAGTGACTTTGCCCGCGTGGCGGCGGAGGGCAACAACCGGCTCGGCGATATTATGAAACGGTTCGGCGCGGAGAACGGCATCGACATCGTCGATCTGCTGCCGCTGATGCCGGCGATCGAACCAGACACCGAGAAGCTGTTTTTACCCTGCGATGGGCATTGGAGCGCACTCGGCAATCGCGTCGCGGCGGATGTGCTGGAGAAGGCACTGCATTTCTGAAACCGAACGCGGCCGTCAAAGACGGAGGCTGGGTTTATCGTTCGCTGGACTTTGTCAGTCGTTCCGCAGCCTTCATTTCAGCTCGTTGAAAGTAGTCAGGCCAAAATATGACATAAATTATCTTTGCGATATAAACTGACAGCGGAACCGAAATTAAAAAGCTGACAAGACTTGAATTATGCTTATCAAATCCCAGTCCCTCCAGCAAAAATACCAGAATAAAAAAGGTCCCAGCGCTATAAAGCAGCCGACGCTTAAAATAGTACCGCTGACGGCACGCTCTTCAAAGGACCAATCTAGACCTGAGTCGAGGCGAGCCCACCATGGCAGCGAATTCAAAAAGAACTTCATACGAATCCGCCTCGAAACTCGCACTCAACATAAGGTTGTAATGCCCGGTGCTCCTAGAGGCATTAATACACAAAAAAATGCCTCGTTGATCAGCCGCCTTCCAATCTAGCGATAGCTTCGGCCAATGCCACGGTGCGCTGTGCGGCCTCGACATGCAGGTTTTCGACGAGGCGGCCATCGACCACGACGATGCCCTTGCCGGCGGCGAGCGCCGCCTGGTGCGCGGCGATGATATCACGTGCTTGCGCCACCTCGGCGGCGGCCGGGGCGAACGCCGCGTTGGCCGGCGCGATCTGTTTCGGATGGATCAGGGTCTTGCCGTCGAAGCCGAGCGCGCGGCCTTGAACGCAAGCGGCGGCGAACCCGGCATCGTCGGCCAGATCGAGATGCACCCCGTCAAGCGCCGCACGCCCGTGCGCGCGCGCCGCCAGCAGCACCAACTGCAGCGAGGTCAGCAGCGGCAGCCGATCCGGCATCTCACGCGCCCGCAGATCCTTGGTGAGGTCCGAGGTGCCCATGACCAGCGCGGCGACGCGCGGCGCGGCGGCGATCTCGGCGGCGGCGAGAACCCCGCGCGGCGTTTCGATCATGCACCAAAGCGCCAGGCCCGATGCCGCGCCCAGCCGCGCTGCCGTGTCGCGTACCTGTGCGGCGCTCTCGACCTTGGGCAGCAGAACCGCGTCGAGCGGCAGTGACGCGGCGGTGGCGAGATCGGCCTCGCCCCAAACGCTACCGAGCGGGTTGATCCGCAGCACCAACTCGCGCCGGCCGTAGCCTCCCCGATGGACCGCCGCGGTGACGTTGGCCCGGGCGGCATCCTTGGCGTCAGGCGCCACCGCGTCCTCGAGATCGAAGATCAGCCCATCAGCCGGAAGATCACGCGACTTCTCCAGCGCGCGCGAATTGGCGCCCGGCATGAACAGCAGGCTGCGGCGCGGGCGGATGGACCCAGGATCGATCGGATTGGGCATCGGATTCTCGGAATTGTCGGTTCAGCGCGGCGTTTCGATATAATCCAGCGGCGGCGAAATGAAGAGGCCGACTGAATGGATCATGCGGAGACGTCGCCCCAGCATTGGGGCCGGGACTATTGGACCTGGTTCGGGTTCTGGGCGCAATTCGTCGTGCTCGGCGGGCTGACGATTCTCGGGCTGGTCATCGCGGGAAACGGCGCCCCCGGGGACGACGCTGCGGGGCTCCTGTTGGCGGCGAGCGCGGCCGCCCTCGCCTTTATGCGCTTGAAACTGTGGTTCGACGGCGGCGCCACCGGCTGGATGACGTTCCTGTTCGTCGAGACGCCGAGGGGCCTGCTGGTGGTCATCCCGCTTTTCGTGGTAATCGCGCTCGCCGGATTGTTCATGGGAGCGGGCGCCTGCGGCAGTCTGCGCAACGCCGGCATTGGCCTCTTCATCGTCAGCGGCGTAATCATTTTCCTCAGCTTGAAGCGGGTCTTCGATAATCTCGACGCGCATGATTAGGTCCGCCTTCGCGGACGCGGCACGGATGTGCCGCCATAGATGAAAGACCCTGATGCCGACCGTCCTCTCCGTCCAGTCGCGCGTCGCCTACGGCCATGTCGGCAACGCCGCGGCGGTGTTTCCGCTGCAATGCCTCGGCATCGAAGCCTGGGCGCTCGATACGGTTGCGTTCTCGAACCATACCGGTCATGGCCGATGGCGCGGCGATGTGGTCGCCGCTGAATTCGTGGCGAGCCTGTTCGAGGGCATCGCCGATCTCGGCGTGCTGCCCGGTATCGACGCGGTGCTGTCGGGTTATATCGGCACGCCCGAGACCGGCGCTGTGCTGCTCGACATCGTCGGCCGGATCAGGAACGCGAACCCGAAAGCGAAGTTTTGCTGCGACCCGGTGATCGGTGACATCGATACCGGCCCCTATGTGCGCGAGGGGGTCGCCGAGTTTTTTCGCGACGCCGCGCTGACGCTCGCCGATATCGTCACCCCCAACCGCTTCGAACTCGAATTCCTCACCGGCCGGATCGTCGCCAGCCTCGACGACGCCGCCGAGGCCGCCGCCGCGCTACGCGGGCAAGGGCCGGAGACCGTGCTGGTGACCAGCCTCGATGTCGCGCCCGGCCGGCTGACGATGCTGGCGAGCGGCGCCGATGGCGACTGGGTCGTCGAGACACCGCAGCTGCCGGCGATGCTCAATGGTTGCGGCGATGTCACCGCGGCGCTGTTTTTGGGCAATTTGCTCAACGGCGCGAGCCTTGCCGACGCGCTCGCCCGCACCGCCGCCTCGATGTTCGCGGTGATCGAGACGACGGTCGCGCTCGACCGCTACGAGTTGGCGCTGGTCGCGGCGCGCGAGGAACTGGCGCGGCCAAGCCAAGATTTTAAGCCATGGCGGCTCTAGACCGCGATCTCGTCGATCCGTCCGTCGGTGAGGCGCCAGATCACGTCCTGTGGCACCGGCAGACTCAGCGCCACCGCCCGCGGCAGGCCGGCGAAGAGGCCGCGGAGCACTCGCGTAACGATGCCGTGCGCGACGGCGATTAGCGGGCGGTCGCCCCGCTCGGAAAGCCAAGCGTCGATGCGGCCGGCGAATCCGTCATAGGTCTCGCCGTCCGGGGTGCGGAAATACCATTCGTAGCGGCCATTGCCCGCGAAGATGCCGGGCGAGCGCGCTTCGATCTCAGCACGATCGAGCCCGTCCCAGGAGCCGATGGAGATCTCCTTAAGCCGATCGTCGAACCGGATCGGCACACTGTCGCCGCGCGCCGACTGGATCAGCTCCGCGGTGCGACGGGCACGACCGAGCGGGCTGGCAACGACAGGAACGCCCGCAGCCTCGGGCATGTGCGCAAGGCGTTTGCCGATCGCCGCGGCCTGAGCGATCCCACGACGTGTCAGCGGCGAGTCGCTCCAGCCCTGGTAGCGCCGCGCCAGGTTCCACTCGGTCTCACCGTGGCGAACCAGCAGAATCATGGGCCGGGCCGGCGCAGGCGGTAGAGGATATGACGGCGTATCGGGCTCCCTTCCGGGACGTTCGGATGATCGAAATCGGCCGCGAAGTCGCGCCGCATCCCGAGACGCTCCATCACCATCCACGAGCGCCGGTTCGCCAGCGTCGTATAGGCAACGATCTCGTCGAGACCGAGTCGGGAAAACCCATCGTCGAGCGAGGCACGCGCCGCTTCGGTGGTATAGCCGCGCCCCCAATACGCTCGCGAGAGCCGCCAGCCGGCCTGCACCGCGGGGGTGAACGGCAAGCTCCACCGGATCCAATCGAGCCCGACGACGCCGATAAATGGCGCAACGCCCGGAAGCTCGACCACGAACGGACCAAAACCGTGCGTCCGCCAATGCGCCCGCGCCCGCTCGACCCAGGCGGGCTCGCCCGGCGGCAGGTATTCGGTCTGCTCCGGTTCCGCGGCCATCGCCATGAACCGGCCGAGATCGTCGTCGCGCCATTCGCGCAGCAGGAGACGCGGTGTCCTGATCGCGAACGCCACCGCTACTTTTTCCCGCGGCCCATCTGGCTGAAGAACATCTCCTGCAGCTGCTCAAAACCCTTGAGGCTCGCGGGCAGCCAGGTCTTGAGCATCGTCTCGGGGTCGAGCGCCCTGAGGTTGGCGCGCATCTTTTCCTCGAGCTCGGCCATCAGCCGGTCCTGCATCGGCTTGACCTCGGGCAGGCCGAAGAAACCGCGCAGCTCCTCGGGCGTGCAATCGATGTCGAATTTGAGTTTCATCGGGCCGCCTCCTACGATCAGTGGCGATTATAGAGGATCAAGCCGATGGCCGTCGAAATCCCGTTCCGCCGCGACTTCGCGTTCGAATACGGAAGGCTGGAAGAAGTCGCGCCCTGCATCAGGCGCATCGTCGCGCGCAACCCCGGCCCATTCACCTTTCGCGGCACCGGCACCTATGTGATCGGCGAGGGCAAGGTCGCGATCATCGACCCCGGCCCCGATCTGCCCGAGCATATCGAGGCGCTATTGATGGACCTCGCCGGCGAGGAAGTGACGCATATCCTCGTCACCCACACCCATCGCGACCACTCGCCGGCCGCGGCCGCGGTCAAGGAGGCGACCGGCGCGCCGACATACGGCTTCGGCCCGCACGCGGGCGGCAGGCGCGGCGAAGCCGGGGTCGAGGAAGGCGGCGATTGGGATTTCGTGCCCGACATCGTCGTCCCCGATGGCGGCGAGATTGCCGGGAGCGGCTGGCGCTTCGAAGCGGTCCATACCCCTGGCCACACCTCGAACCATCTCTGCTTCGCGCTGCCCGACCACGGCGTCCTGTTCAGCGGCGACCACGTGATGGGGTGGTCGACCAGCGTCATCGCGCCGCCCGATGGCAACATGGCCGCCTATATGGCCTCGCTCGACAAGCTGCTCCGGCGTGGCGATTCGGTCTATTGGCCGACGCACGGGCCGGCGATCACCGAACCGCATGAGCATGTCCGCGCCTTTATCGCCCATCGCCGCGAGCGCGAGGACGGCGTCCTGGACTGCTTGCGTGCCGGCATCGGGAACATCGACGCCATGGTCGAGCGCCTCTATGTCGGGCTCAACCCAAACCTGAAGCGGGCGGCGGGCCGCTCGGTGCTGGCCCACCTTGTCGATTTGGTCGAACGCGGCATCGTCGCCAGCAACGGTTCGCCGACGACAGACGCGACCTTTCGGCTGGTCGGACGTTGACCGATTCGCGAAAAGAAATAGGCGGGCAGCGGCGGAACGCCGCACAAACGAGCGCGTTTCACCAACCGTATAGTTACGTATCAGTCATCGTACATAGTCGCTTCAGTCGAGAGGGCCGAAGTGCTATGTCCACTGCCAGAACCGCCGTCCATCCAAGGGAGAGCCTCGTGGTTAATTTTGCTCGGCTAAGTCTTATCGCCGGTGGCATGGCGCTGCTGGGCGCGTGCTCCAGCCCGCCGCCGCCGCAGCCGGCGCCCGTGGTACCGGCCCCGGCGCCACCGCCGCCCGCCGAGGCGCCCTACACGGTGCCGCCCGCGCCGCCGCCGATGCATCACGTCTATCACCACTATCGGCACCATCATTACGTGCATCACGTGTACCACCACCATCACGTGATCCATCACGTCGTGCACCACGCCGCGCCGCCGCCAGCCTCCTCGACCGAGCCGGCACCGCCGCCCTCGTCAACGACGCCGATGCCGCCACCCTCGTCAACGACGCCGATGCCTCCGCCGTCGTCGACGACCCCGATGCCGCAACGTTAAGCGGATGGCGCGCCGCTAGCGGCGCACGAACGCAAACGAGCGCAGCCCCACGGCTGCGCTCGTTATGGTTGCGGCCCGGCTATTCGAGGTGGATGCCGACGGCTTCCGGTCCCTTGCGGCCCTCGGCGATGTCCACCACCACCCGTTGGCCCTCGGCCAAATTGGTCAGACCCGCCCGCTGCAACGCCGAGGCGTGCACAAACACGTCCTTGCCGCCGCCGTCGCGCACGATAAAGCCAAACCCCTTGGTCGCGTTGTACCACTTCACCGTCCCCGCCTCCTGCGAGGACGCCACCAGCGGCGGCTGATCGTACCCGCCACCGCCGCCCGGACGCGGGCCACTGCGCGGCGGCCGCGACGGCGCCGCCGTCGAGCTGTCCACACTCAACACCTCGGTCACCTGCGGGCCGCGCTGCCCCGCCGCAATCCGTACCTCAAGCGTCTCGCCCGTCTCCACAGACTGAACCCCGATCCGACCCAACACGCTCGCGTGCAAAAACGCGTCGCCCGATCCGTCCGCCAGCTCGACAAAACCAAACCCGCGATCCGCCCGAAACCACTTCACCACCGCCGTCACCGGCGGCCCCGACGGCTGCTCCTCAAACCGCGGCGAGTTGTAGCGCGGCGCCGAGCCGTAACCCCGACCCCCGCCGCCGCCAAAATCACCGCCTCCCCCGCCGCCAAACTCACCCTCGTCAAAATCACGCCGCCGACCGCGGTCGCGA
>DASYXG010000033.1:0-7881 GCA_035935235.1 Allostellaceae bacterium | reverse complement strand
GCCAGGTCGGCCTCGTGCAGCCGGTTTCCCACAGCAAACTCCTCCATTGAGCGCCATCCATCATGGTGGCGGGTCGTGAAAGATCCGCTAACTTCCAAGCCTACCGACATAACAACCGGCGTGGGCACCAGACGACTGACTTCCGCCCGCCATGAGCATATCCATACCGACCAAACGCGGCGTCATGCTGGCCGATTAGGTCAGTGGAACATCAGCATCCACACCATCGGGTCATTCCAATAATCTTCCGACTCGCCGCTTTGCTGAGGATTATCTGATTTCCGCGGATCTGGCGGCAGCTGTGGAGATTTGAAACTGAGGGAATAGAGGAACGCCTTCATCTTTAAAATGGCACTGGTCACGGAATTGCCCTGACGCAGATACCCTCGCCATGACCCGACGGGCCGTGAGCCGATTGCTTCGATGGGGGAACGCTGACAGGTCGCGCTCATTGTTGGTCACTCCGGGAGTAGACCCGGGTCTAGCAATCGCCGTGCCATTCTTCCATCGTGCTGCCATCTCGAGAAGGACGGTGGGCTGTCCTGCAGCTCGAAAACGTCTTCGAGCGAACCGTTCGTGGTGGAGGCCGGCCGCAAGACGACGGAGCGCTACGCAAAATTTGGCCCGGATCACCTTGGCGGGGCGACCCGGGCCATTGACGCCTACTTTGCAGATTTCGGGATCAGCCCGGCGATACCGGCTCTGCGTGTTACTAGCGTATCAGCCTTCCCCATCCTTCGTTCGCAAACGATTGAGAAATTGGTGGAGCCAACCGGGATCGAACCGGTGACCTCTACAATGCCATTGTAGCGCTCTCCCAGCTGAGCTATGGCCCCGCGGCGCTGGTCTGCTTCGGCGCGAACTTAGGAACGCCGCCCCGCGCCGTCAAACCCAAAAACCTTACGGTTCCTCATCCTCGACATTGTCGATGACCTCAGCCATGTCGTCCTCGTCCTCGCCGAGCTCCGAGGCGTCCTCGATCAATTCCTCGTCCTCTTCCTCCTCGCCCTCGGCGAGCGGGAGCGCCTCCTCGTCCTCGACGGCCTCGACTTCCTCGGTCTCGAGATCGGCCTCGACATCGTCACCGACCGGCACCAGCTCCTTTTCGACCGGAGCGGCCGGGCGCGCCCGCCGCGCTTTGAGGAACGCCTCGGGATCATAGGGCGTGCTGCATTTCGGGCAGACCACCTGCTCGCGCAGCAGGTCGTAATAGCGGGTGCCGCAGCTCGGACAGATGCGTTTGGTGCCCCATTCGGGTTTTGCCAATGGATACTCCCTATCGGTACTGAATCGCCGGACCGCATCGCGGACACGAAAGCCGGCGCGGCATTGCCACAGCCGGCGCATCCTGTCAAAACCAAAGACGTCGTGATGCGTGTCGAGGCTGCGGCATATGGGCCATCGGACGCGCATCGGCAAGAGTTCCCAGGCTGACGGACACGATCGATGCCCGACGATCTGATTTCCCGTGCCGCGCCGCTGACCAGTTCGCGTCCAAGGGCGCCGCTCGCCGGCACGATTCGGGTGCCGGGCGACAAGTCGATTTCACACCGCGCGCTGATGCTGGGCGCGCTCGCGGTCGGCCGCACCGAGATCACCGGGCTGCTCGAAGGCGAGGACGTGCTGTGCACCGCCGCGGCGATGCGCGCGCTCGGCGCCGGGGTCGAGCGGCGCAGCGACGGACGCTGGCTCGTCGACGGGGTCGGGGTCGGCGGTCTCGCCGAGCCGGCGGATATCGTCGATCTCGGTAATTCCGGCACCGCCGCGCGCCTGCTGCTCGGCATCCTCGCGACGCATCCGATCACCTGCTTCGTCACCGGCGACGCGTCGCTGCGCACCCGTCCGATGCGGCGCGTGACCGAACCGCTATCGCGCTTCGGCGCCCGCTTCGTGAGCCGCGAGGGCGGGCTGCTCCCGCTCGCCGTCACCGGCGCCGCCGACCCCACGCCGATCGAATACGCGCTGCCGGTGCCGTCGGCGCAGGTGAAATCCGCGGTGCTGCTCGCCGGGCTCAACACGCCGGGCGAGACCACGGTCATCGAGAAGGAAGCGACGCGCGACCATACCGAACGAATGCTCGGCCATTTCGGCGCGAGCGTCAGGGTCGAGCCGATCGAGGGCGGGCGGCGGATCACGTTGGTTGGCCAACTGGAACTTAAAGCGGCGCCGATTGCGGTGCCGGCCGACATCTCTTCGGCGGCGTTCGCGCTCGTGGCGGGGTTGATCGTTCCGGGGTCGGAAATCACAGTCGAGGCGGTCGGTCTCAATCCGTCGCGCACCGGGCTGCTCGCCTGCCTCAAGGAGATGGGCGCCGACATCACCCATCGGAACGAGCGGGTCGAGGGCGGCGAGCCGGTCGCCGATCTGCTGGTGCGCGCCGGCGTGCTCACCGGCGCCGACATCCCGCCCGGGCGCGCGCCGTCGATGATCGACGAATACCCGGTCCTCGCAGTCGCCGCCTCGTTTGCCAAGGGCCGCACGATTATGCGCGGCCTCGCCGAGCTCAGGGTGAAAGAAAGCGATCGCCTGACCGGAACCGCGACGGGCCTCGCCGCGTGCGGGGTCAAGGTTTCGGTCGAGGGCGACGATCTGATCGTCGAGGGCAGCGGCGCCCCGCCGGCGGGCGGCGCACTGATCCAGACCCGGCTCGACCATCGTATGGCGATGGCCTTCGCGGTGATGGGCCTGGCGAGCAAATCCGCCGTGCAGCTCGACGACGCCCGGCCGATCGCCACCAGCTTCCCCGGTTTCGTGGCGCTGATGAACCGGCTCGGCGCTGGCTTCGCGGAAATCGGGTGAGCGAGGCTCCGGTCGTCGTCGCCATTGACGGGCCGGCGGCGTCAGGGAAGGGGACGCTGGCGCGACGGATCGCCCGGCATTTTGGTTTCGCGCATCTCGACACCGGCAAACTCTACCGCGCCGTCGCGCTCGCCGTGCTCGACGCCGGCGGCGATCCCGACGACGCGGCGACCGCGGAAAAGGCTGCGCAAAACCTCGACCTGTCGCACCTCGGCGACCAGCGGCTGCGCGGCGACGATGTCGGCAATGCCGCGTCGATCGTCGCCGCGATCCCGGCGGTGCGCGCGGCGTTACTCGAGGCGCAGCGCCGGTTCGTCCATCATCCGCCAGGCTCCGCAACAGGCGCGGTGCTCGATGGCCGCGACATCGGCACGGTGGTCTGTCCGGACGCGACGGTGAAGCTTTTCGTCACCGCTAGCGTCGAATCGCGCGCCGAGCGACGGGTCAAGGAGTTGCGGGAGAGCGGCGCGGAAGCTATATACGACAGTGTTCTGCAGGGCATGAAGGAACGCGACGCGCGCGATAGCGGGCGTCAGGTCGCGCCGCTCAGCGCCGCACCCGACGCCATGACCATCGATACGACATTGCTCGACCCCGACCAGGTGTTCGAGCTGGCCTCCAACCTTATCGCGCGCTCTCTGGCCCGTCGCTGACGGGAAGCTCCCCTTCGCACCTTGCGGCACCGGGTCCATGCCGCCGCGCCCGATAATGCCGGTTGCCTGCTCCGCTCTGATCCCGGCGGCGCCGCTTCTCAACGGGATCGAGGATACCGAATGGCTGTCGCTGAACCCACTACCGCCCCCAAGGAAAGCTTTGCCGCGCTGCTCGATGAGGCGATGGGCGTCTCCAATGGTCTCGAGGGCACGGTCGTCAAAGGCACCGTGATCGCGATCGAGAACGACGCCGCGCTGATCGATGTCGGCCTCAAGTCGGAAGGGCGGGTGGCGCTCAAGGAATTTTCGACGGGCGGCGCGCCGCCCGACATCCATGTCGGGGACACCGTCGAGGTCTTCCTTGAGCGGATGGAAGACAAGAACGGCGAGGCCTCGCTGTCGCGCGAGAAAGCGCGGCGCGAAGAGGCTTGGACCCAGCTCGAAAAGAATTTCCAGGCCAATGAGCGGGTCGCCGGCACGATCTTTGGCCGGGTCAAGGGTGGCTTCACGGTCGATCTGTCCGGCGCGGTCGCATTTCTGCCGGGTAGCCAGGTCGATATCCGCCCGGTGCGCGACATCGCTCCGCTGCTGGGCTCGCCGCAGCCCTTCCAAATTCTGAAAATGGATCGCTCGCGCGGCAACATCGTCGTGTCGCGCCGCGCCGTGCTCGAGGAGAGCCGCGCCGAGCAGCGCTCCGAGTTGGTGGCGAGCCTCAAGGAGGGCCAGATCCTCAACGGCGTCGTCAAGAACATCACCGATTACGGCGCATTCGTCGATTTGGGCGGCGTCGATGGCCTCTTGCACGTCACCGATATCGCCTGGCGGCGCATCAATCACCCGTCCGAGGCGCTCAATATCGGCCAGAACGTCCAGGTTCAGGTGATCCGCTTCAACCCCGAGACCCAGCGCATTTCGCTCGGTATGAAGCAGCTCGAGGCCGATCCCTGGGAGGGCGTCGAGTTCAAGTATCCGGCCAACGCCAAGTTCAAGGGCCGCGTCACCAACATCACCGACTACGGCGCCTTCGTCGAATTGGAGCCGGGGGTCGAGGGCCTCGTCCATGTCTCGGAGATGAGCTGGACCAAGAAGAACGTGCATCCGGGCAAGATCGTCTCGACCAGCCAGGAGGTCGAGGTCATGGTGCTCGATGTCGATCCGCAGAAGCGGCGCATCAGCCTCGGCCTCAAGCAGACCCTGCCCAACCCGTGGGAGGCTTTCCTCGAAGAGCATCCGGCCGGCAGCGAGATCGAGGGCGAGGTTCGCAATACCACCGAGTTCGGCCTGTTCGTCGGCCTGCCCGGCGACATCGACGGCATGGTTCACCTCTCCGACATCGACTGGAACAAACCTGGCGAAGAAGCGATGCAGGACTATCGCAAGGGCCAGATGATCAAGGTCAAGGTGCTCGACGTCGATGTCGAGAAGGAGCGCATCTCGCTCGGCATCAAGCAGCTCCAAGCCGACCCGTTCGAGGCCGGCATGTCCAAGATCAAGAAAGGCGATGTCGTGACCGCGACGATCACCGGCACCTCGGACACCGGGATCGAGGTCGCGCTGCCCGACGGCATGCCGGGCTTCATCCGCAAATCCGAGCTGTCGCGCGATCGCAGCGAGCAGCGCCCAGATCGCTTCGCGGTCGGCGAACGGATCGACGCCAAGATCACTCAGCTCGACAAAGCGACCCGCAAGGTCACGCTGTCGATCAAGGCGCGCGAGGTTGACGAGGAGAAAAAGGCGATGGCCGAGTTCGGCTCGTCCGACTCGGGCGCCAGCCTCGGCGACATCCTCGGCGCGGCGATCCGGCGGCAACGCGGCGAGGCCGATACCGAGGAAAAGAGCTGATCCGGCCGGTATCCCAATGAGTTGAGCGGGGGTTGGCCACGGCGCTTGACTTGACGCCCACCCCCGCCTTTGGCACCGTAACGCCCACCGCGCCCCCAGCGGAGCCTCGAACGCTATGACCAAGTCGGAGCTCATCCAACGACTTGCGGAAAATAATCCGCATCTCTATCAGCGCGATGTCGAGATCATCGTCACCGCGATCTTCGACGAGATCGCCTCGGCCTTGTCGCGCGGCGATCGGGTCGAGTTGCGCGGCTTTGGCGCGTTTTCGGTCAAGCGGCGGGATGCCCGCGTCGGGCGCAATCCGCGCACCGGCGACAGCGTCAATGTCAGCGAGAAGCACATCCCGTTCTTCAAGACCGGCAAGCAGCTGCGCGACCGGCTGAATCATTAGACCCGCTCGCGGCCTCATTTGGCCGTCATGGCCGGACTTGTTCCGGCCATCCACGTGGATCCCCAGGACGAACCCGGGGGTGACAAATTATTTGATAATATGGTCGTGAGCCGGGTCCAGGCGAGGGCGCTCGAATGAAATACCTATGGTGGATCGTGCTCGCGCTGGTCGCGGTGGTGTTGATCCTGTTCGCCGTCTCAAACCGCCAGACCGTATCGCTCTCGCTTTGGCTGCTTCCGGGGGCTGCGCTTGAGTTGCCGCTCTATCTGCTGGTGCTTGGCACGCTCCTTCTCGGCTTCGTCGTCGGCGAGCTGACCGGCTGGGTCGGCGGCTGGCGCTGGCGGCGCGAGGCACGGCGCAGTCGCGAGCGCATCGCCATGCTCGAGCGCGAGATCGAAGCCGAGCGGGCCCAGCGCGCCGCCAGCCGGGCTCCGCTCGTGGCGATCCCGCCATGAGCGTCGCGGCGAAAATCTGCGGGCTATCGAGCGAGGAAGCGATCGAGGCTGCGGTCGAGGGTGGCGCCGCCTATGTCGGGTTTGTGTTCTACCCGCCGAGCCCACGCTCGGTGACCCCGGCGCGCGCTGGCGCGCTGTGCGCAGCGGTTTCTGCGGGGGTACAGCGTGTCGGGATGTTCGTTGACGCCGCCGACGCGGTGATCGAAGCCACGCTTGCCGCGGCGGCGCTCGACATTCTGCAATTTCACGGCAGCGAAACGCCGGAGCGGGTCGCCGAGGTGAAGCGCCGTTTCGGCCGCAGGGTGATGAAGGCGGTGGCGATTGCCGGCCCGGACGATCTGGCAGTGGCGGCCCGCTACGAGGATGCGGCGGATCTGCTGCTGTTCGATGCCAAGCCGCCGCCCGGGGCGACGCGGCCGGGTGGCAACGGCCTGGTCTTCGATTGGCGGCTCATTGCCGGGCGCGATTGGCGCTTACCGTGGCTGCTGTCGGGCGGGCTCACCGCCGAGCTGTTGCCCGAGGCCGTGCGGATTTCGGGCGCCAAGGCGGTCGATGTGTCGTCCGGCGTCGAGCGCAAGCCCGGTGACAAGGACCTCGCCAAGATCCGGGCTTTCCTTGAGGTCGCGCGCGGACTATAGGCAGCGCGATGCAGACACCGAACACCTTCCGCGCCGGGCCGGACGAGCACGGGCATTTCGGGCTCTATGGCGGGCGCTATGTCGCCGAGACCTTGATGCCGCTGGTGCTCGCGGTCGAGGCCGCCTACGACGCCGCCAAGGCCGATCCCGCCTTCAAGGCCGAACTCGACTATTACCTCAAGCACTACGTCGGGCGGCCAAGCCCGCTGTTCTTCGCCGAGCGGCTGACCCGGCACTGGGGCGGCGCCAAGATCTACATGAAGCGCGAGGAGCTCAACCACACCGGAGCGCACAAGATCAACAACGTGTTGGGCCAGGTGTTGCTGGCGCGGCGCATGGGCAAGACGCGGATCATCGCCGAGACCGGCGCCGGCCAGCACGGCGTCGCCACGGCCACGGCTTGCGCGCTCTTCAATCTCCCCTGCATCGTCTACATGGGTTCGACCGATATCGCGCGGCAGCAGCCGAATGTCTTCCGCATGAAACTGTTGGGGGCCGAGGTGGTGCCGGTGCATTCCGGCACCGCGACCCTCAAGGACGCGCTCAACGAAGCGCTGCGCGACTGGGTCGCCCATGTCGACGACACCTTCTACGTCATCGGCACGGTCGCCGGCCCGCACCCCTACCCGGCGATGGTGCGTGATTTCCAATGCGTGATCGGCGATGAGACCCGCGTGCAGCTGCAGGAGGCCGAAGGACGTTTGCCCGACACGCTGGTCGCCTGCATTGGCGGCGGCTCCAATGCGATGGGCCTCTTCCACCCGTTCCTCGACGATCCCTCGGTGCGGATGATCGGGGTCGAGGCCGGCGGCAGCGGCATCGACACCGGCCTCCACGCGGCCTCGCTGAACGGCGGGCTGCCCGGCGTGCTGCACGGCAACCGCACCTACCTGCTGCAGGATGACGACGGCCAGATCAAGGACGCTCATTCGATCTCGGCGGGGCTCGACTACCCCGGGATCGGGCCGGAGCATTCCTGGCTGCACGACCTCGGCCGGGTCGAATATGTCTCGATCACCGACCGCGAGGCGCTCGACGCCTTCCAGCTGTGCAGTCGGCTCGAGGGCATCATCCCGGCGCTGGAACCGGCGCACGCGCTG
>DASYXG010000032.1:0-7666 GCA_035935235.1 Allostellaceae bacterium | reverse complement strand
CAAGACCTTGAAGGAAATGGGCGGGGAGTTCCGCACGCTCTACCTGACCATGGGGGATTACGATCTCGTCTTCGTCTACGAGGCGCCCGATGATGCGGTCGCCGCGCGTTTCACCCTGGTGCTCGGCCAGTTGGGCACCGTGCGCACGCGCACGCTCAAGGCTTTTCCCGAGGCGGCGTACCGGGAAATCATCAACTCGCTGCGGTAGCAGCGGCAAATTTTTCCCCCGCCGAAACGCCATTTATCTGGCGCGGGTGCGACATTTTGTCATAGGATGTTCCATCCCCCGGCGGGCGCCGCCGATCGGTTGCGGCGGCATCCGCCCGAGATTGGAGCCCCCGATGGACGTCAATACGATCCTGCGCAACAAAGGCCGATCGGTCGCGATGATCCACTCCGCCGCGACCATCGAACGGGCGGTCGCGCTGCTGCGCGCCCGCGGCATCGGCGCGCTTGTCGTCAGCAATGACGGCGAGAGCGTCGACGGCATCATCTCCGAACGCGACATCGTCGAGGCGCTGGCGGTTCACGGCAGCGACCTGCTGTCGTTTTCGGTCAGCCAGGTGATGACCAAGCCGGTGGTAACCTGCAGCCCCGACGACAGCGTCGCCGAGCTGATGGCCGAGATGACCAACCGGCGCATCCGCCACTTCCCGGTGGTGCGCAATGGGCGCCTCTGCGGCATCGTCAGCATCGGCGATCTGGTCAAGAGCCGGCTCGACGAGATCGAGTACGAAGCGCACTCGATGCGCTCGTTCATCGCCGGCGCCGCCTAGACGTATATAATCTGCCATCCACGCTACCGCGTCCTCGCACGCACGCGGTAGGGGAGCGGCGGAAGGCGGCTGGGGAATGTCCACGATCGAAGCGGGTCTGCGCGGCGGCGGCATCGCCGTCCTGCTGATGCTCGCCCTGTTCGGCTGGCGCGACGCCCGGCACGTCGCGGCGGGGCGATACCACGCCCTGTTCATGCTGTGCGGCGCCTCGTATCTCGTCGAGTCGGCGCCGGGATTGGCCTTGATCCAACCCGCCTGGATCATCCCATTGCGCGTGTTGAGCGTCGCCACGCCGGCGGTATTCCAGCTGTGGGCCTCGGCGGCGTTCGACGACTCGTTTCGGCCGTCTTGGTTTGCGTGGCTGCCGACCGCGGCGATGGCGGCGCTCGCCGCCTGGGCGATCGCCATGGATCGCTGGCTGCCCTGGCGCATCGTCAACGGCGCGGCATTGGTGTTGGTGGCGTTCGGCATCTGGCAGGTGCTCGGCGGCCGGGCGGGCGACCTGGTCGAGGGGAGACGGCGCTTTCGCCTGGTGCTGGCGATCACCGCCGGCCTGTCGATCGCCGGGTTCACGGTGCTCGGGACGATCTCAAGCGCGCAGGCGCGCACGCTCGGTAGTTTCGCGTGCGCCGGGATCGTTTTCGCACTCGCCGCCACCTCGGCGACGCTGCGCCTCGGCCTGCGCGCGCAGCCGGAATTTGCCGGGGAACCGGTCGCCGTTACCGACCTGCCGCTCGACCCGCTGGCCGGCGCCGCGGTTACCATCGACCCCGAGGAACGCGCTTGGCTCGACCGGCTGCGGCAGGTGATGGAAACCGAGCGGGCCTATCGGGAAGGGGGGTTCGGCATCGCCGCGCTCGCCGCCCGGCTGAGCCTGCCCGAATACCGCCTGCGCCGGCTGATCAACCAGCGCCTCGGCCACCGCAACTTCAGCAGCTTCATCAACGGCTATCGGCTCGCCGAGACGATCGCGGCATTGTCCGACCCCGGTCAGCTGCAAGTCCCCGTCCTGACAATCGCGCTCGACGCCGGCTTCCAGTCGCTCGGCCCGTTCAACCGCGCCTTCAAGGCCCAGACCGGGATGACCCCGACCGATTTCCGCCGCGAGTATATGCAGCGCAACGCGTCGCGAGCCGCGGAATAGCGCGCCGATTCCGAAATCGGCGAGGCTTTCGAAAAATCGGCGAGCCGCAGCGAGAAATCGGCAAGACCCGGAACATCGGCCGGCGCAGCGTCGGCGGCGCGTCAATCCTTAACGGGTCGCTACGATGCAGACAATCTACACGATCCTTTACTGGTCCACCCCCGCGGTCATCGCGCTGGCGGCGATCGAGGCGGCGGTGCTGTGGACGATCCGGCGGCGCTACGACTGGCGCGCGGGGCTCGCCTCGCTCGTCGACATCCTAGTTCGCCAATATATCGTCTATGTCTATTTCGCCTTCGGTCCAGTCGATCTGGTCATCGGGTGGATCTACCAGCATCGGCTCGCGACCGTGCCGCTCGGCACCACGGCCTCGATCGCCGCACTCTTTGTCGGACAGGAGTTCTGCTACTACTGGTTCCACCGCTGCAGCCACCGGCTGCGCCTGTTGTGGGCCAATCATGCGGTCCACCATTCGTCCAACGAATTGAACCTGTCGGCCGCGGTCCGTCTTGGTTGGACGGGGCGGCTCGTCGGGGTCAGCGCGTTCTTCCTGCCGCTGATATGGCTCGGCTTTCCCCCGCGCGCTGTGTTCGTGACGCTGAACCTGAACCTGCTCTACCAGTTTCTGCTCCATGCCGATTGGGTACCGAAGCTCGGCCCGCTCGAATGGGTGCTCAACACGCCATCGCACCATCGCGTCCACCATGCCGCCAATCCGGAATACCGCGACAAGAATTTCGGCGGCGCACTGATCGTGTTCGACCGCCTGTTCGGCACCTTCGCCGCCGAGAATGACGCCGTTGCATGCCGGTATGGGCTCGTCGAGCCGCTGCGCTCCAACAACCCGCTGTGGATCGCGATTCACGAATTCGTCGCGCTCTGCCGAGACCTGTGGCGTGGGCGGAACTGGCGCGAGCGCCTGCGGGCGTTTATCGCCGTGCCCGTGAGCCTCGTTGCGGTCGAGTGAGCCGACAGGAAGATTGCGGCCTCGGCGAGCTTGCGGCTCAATGCCGGAGATGAACGATCTCCTGAAGGATCTGCGCGTCGTCGAGTTCTCGGCCTTTGTCGCGGCGCCGCTGGGCGGCATGACGATGGCGCAGTTCGGCGCCGAGGTGATCCGCATCGATCCGCTCGGCGGCGGCATCGATCATCATCGCTGGCCGGTCACCGATAGCGGTGAAAGCCTCTATTGGGCCGGGCTCAACAAGGCCAAGCGCTCGGTAGCCTTGGCGCTCGACAAGCCCGAGGGGCGCGAACTGGCGAAGGCGATCGCCACCGCGCCGGGTTCCGGCGCCGGCATCGTGCTGACCAACCTGCCGCCGCTGCCCGGCCTCGACTATGCGAGCCTCAAACAGGCCCGCGACGACATCATCTTGTTGCGCCTGATCGGCAACCGCGATGGCTCGGCGGCGGTCGACTACACGGTCAATGCGGCGAGCGGCTTTCCGCTGGTGACCGGACCCGGCGACGGCAATCCGGTCAACAACGTGCTGCCGGCCTGGGATGTCGCGACTGGGCTTTACCTCACCACCGCGCTGCTCGCTGCCGAGCGCCACCGCACCCGCACCGGCGAGGGTCAGGAAATCGTCGCCGCGCTCGCCGATGTGATGCTGGCGATGGTCGGGCACCTTGGCTATATCGGCGACGTGCGGGTCAACGCACGCTCCCGCCCAGCGCTCGGCAACGACCTCTACGGCAGTTTCGGCCGCGATTTTGCGACCAAGGATAAGCGGCGGGTGATGGTTATCGCGCTGACCCCGCGGCAATGGCGCGCGCTCGGCCGCGCTACCGGGCTGGCCGAGCAGCTCGCGGCGATCGGGCCGCGCGTCGGCGTCGATCTGGACAGCGAAGCCGGTCGCTTCGAGGCGCGCGACGCCATCGCCGCGATCGTTGGGCCGTGGTGCGCGGGCAAAACCCTCGCCGAGATCGAGCAGGTCTTCGCCGGAAGCGGGGTGCTGTGGGGGCCGTTCCAGGATTTCGCCACGCTGGTCAACTATGACCCGCGCTGCTCCACCGCCAATCCGCTCTTCGCCGAGGTCGAGCAGCCGGGGATCGGCCGCTACTTGATGCCGGGCCTGCCGCTCGATTTCTCGGCGTCGCCGCGCCGTCCGACCCGCCCGGCGCCGCGGCTTGGCGAGCACACCGATGCGGTGCTGAGCGAGGTGCTCGGCCTGTCATCGGCAGAGATTGGACGGCTGCACGATTCCGGCATCGCGGCCGGACCGAAGCGAATGTGAGCTAGTTCACACTAAGCTCTCGGTTGCGTGCCTATAATGACTCTGTTGATCGGCCTTCGCCGCGCGAGGTGTGATCGATGGAAGACCAGGATATCAAACGCAAGCTCGCCACCATTCTCGTCGCCGACATCGTCGGGTACAGCCGCCTGACCGCGCATGACGAGGACTGGACCATTCGTGCGCTCGGCGATTTCCGCAAGATCGTCGACGAGATCATCCAAAGCCATGACGGCCGGATCTTCAGCACCGGCGGCGATAGCGTGCTCGCCGAGTTCGCCAGCCCGGTGGAGGCGGTCCGCGCCGCGGTCGATTTCCAGGAAGCGTCGCGCTCACGCAATCTGTTGCAGCCGCGCGAGCGCCAGTTGCGCTACCGCATCGGCATCAATCTCGGCGACGTCATGGTCCGCGGCGACGATCTGTTGGGCGACGGGGTCAATGTCGCCGCTCGTTTGGAAGGCATCGCCGAGCCGGGCGGCATCTGCGTCAGCGGCACGGTGTGGGACCACATCAACGGCAAGCTGTCGATCGGCTACGTCGATATCGGCGAGCAATCGGTCAAAAACATCCCGCGCCCGGTTCGCGCCTATCACCTTCGTGTCGACGGCACGGTCGGCGACGCCAGCGAGGCATTACCGGCCGCACGGCAGGCCAGCCGCAGGCCGGGGCTAGCCGCCCTCATCGCCGGGAGCATTGTTCTCGCCGTCGCCGCCGGTGCGTTGGCATGGCAATTCTGGCCAAGAAGCGCGCCGCCGGCACCGGTGGCCGCGGTGATGCCGCCGGCTGCCGCGCCAATCAAAATCCCGGCGGCGCCAGCTGCCGCCAAACCTCCCGCCGCGGCGCCAGCCCCGGCAGCGGCGCCAGCCCCGGCAGCGGCGCCAGCTCCGGCAGCAGCGCCGCAACCCACGCCGGCGCCCAAACCCGCGCCGACACAGAGCACCGCCAACGCCGCGCCGCCGCAAACCTTCCGCGATTGCGCGAACTGCCCGGAGATGGTGGTGGTTCCCGCCGGCACGTTCCAGATGGGCACTCCGCCCGGCGAGAACGAACGGTTCAACGTGTCGGTCAATGAAGCCAACCACGACCAGCCGCAGCACCAGGTGACCTTCGCCAAACCGTTCGCGCTCGCCAAGTTCGACATCACCCAGGAGGAGTTCGCCGCTTTTGCCAAGGCGAACAATTTCCATGCGTTCCCCGGTTGCCAGACGGTGGTGAACGGGGTCTGGCAAGCGCAACCGCAGGCGACGTGGGAGAGTCCGGGTTTCGATCAAGCCGACCGCAATCCCGTCGTGTGCATGAACCAGATCGAAATCGGCGCCTATCTCGGCTGGCTAAAGCGCGTGACCGGCAAGAATTATCGGCTGCCGACCGAGGCCGAGTGGGAATACGCCGCGCGCGGCGGAACGACGACCGCGTACTATTGGGGCGATGACCCCAAGGATGCCTGCGCCTACGAGAATGTCGGCGATCAGAGCTACGGCGAGAAATACAACATCGCCGGCGTCATCCCCTGCCGCGACGGTTTCGCCGACATCGCGCCGGTCGGCTCGTTCAAGCCGAACCCGTTCGGCCTCTACGACATGCTCGGCAACATCTTCGTCCTGACGGCGGATTGCTGGAACGATACCTATGCCGGCGCGCCGAGCGACGGTTCGGCCTGGACGGCCGGGGATTGCACAAAGGTCGTGATGCGCAAGGCCGCCTTCGGCAACCCTCACGTGGCGATGTTTCGCGCGTCCAACCGCGAGGCGGAGGGTGACATCGTCAAACGCAACCGCGTCGGCTTCCGCGTGGCGCTGAGCCTGCCATGAGGGTGCGACAATCGGATCGGGCGCTTAACCCCGATCTGTCACGCGATAGCCATATTTGCCGCTTAGCCACAACCCAGCACCTTGAGTTCGCGCGAATGGCTAGCGATGCCCGATAGCTGGGAATTGGGACCTGAAGTACTGAGGGCGCATCGCGCGCCGGTCCTCTCCGAACGGTTCCTCGCACCCCCGGGCTTCGTATGGGGCGGATTTCCCACCGCCGATGGGGCGGTGCTGCGCTGGGGCTATCTCGCCGCCCAGAAGCCGTATGCCGAATGCGTTCTCGTCGGCGGCTTTGGCGACTTCATCGAGAAGCAGTTCGAGACGATCCGCGATCTTGCCGCGCGCGGCATCTCGGTGTGGTGTCTCGATTGGCGCGGCCAGGGCGGCTCGACCCGGCCCAAGCGCTGGCCGCATCGTCCGCGCGCCCGTCGCTTCGAGCGCGACGCCGCCGAACTCGCCGCTTTCGCCGCCGCCAAGCTGCAAGCCGGGCTGCCGCGCGTGCTGATCGCGCATTCGATGGGTGGCGCGATCGCGCTGCTTTGCCTGCGCCGAAACCCCGAGCTGTTCCAGGCGGCGATCCTGTCGGCGCCAATGCTCGGGCTGCTGAACGGCCGGACGCCACCGACCTTGTTGCGCGCGCTGACCGGCCCGGTGCGGCTGACCCCGCTCGGCCTGTGCCGGCTGCCGGGTACCTATCGCTGGCGGCCGAACAGCCCGCCGACGCCGGAGCGCAGCCGCATCTCCAGCGATCCGGAACGCTGCCGCGTCCGCCATGCCTGGGTCTCAAGCGAGCCGACCCTGCGCCTCGATCAGCCGACCTATGGTTGGCTCGACCCCGCGCTGGCGCTGATCGCGCGGATCAGCAAGCCGCGCTTCCTCGCCGCGATCAAGACGCCGATCCTGTTGGGGAGCGCTGGACGCGAACATGTCGTCGCGCCGGCGGCACATCACCGCGCGGCGCGCCGGCTGCCCGACTGCACGCTGGTCGAACTGCCCGACTCAAAGCATGAGCCGTTCATGGAGCGCGATACGATTCGCGACCGCTGGTTCGAGGCGATCGACCGTTTCCTCGCCGAGCGCCTCGGCGAGGAAGCCGGCGACAGCCTCAGTTCACGTTGCGCGCCGCCGTCCAGTAAGCAACCGGAGACGCACCCGGCCGCTGCACCCTGACGAGGCCATTCGCGCCCGGCTCGACGATCACGACGTCCTCGCCGGATTTGAAGGCGACGCAGCGCCCGTCGGCCAACGCCGCGGCGAGCTTGCCGTCGAAATTCACGCTGATCCCTTGGAACAGCAGATCGAGAACATCGGTTTTCTCGCGGCAACCCCAAGCGGCATCGCGAACGATACGGTGGGGTACGACGCTCACCGTCGCTGCTGGGGTCGCGGTCGTGACAGTCTCCGCCGCAACCGGGGTCGCGGCGAGGGTCAAGGCGGTCAGGAACACTGCGCCAACGCGTGACATCTGGTCCCTCACATTGGCTGAGCGGGTGGGGGAGGCCGCGCCTCAGCCGAACACGGCGAGAGAGAGATGGTATTGTTCAACCGGATTGCATCTGGGCGCAAACCGCATGACGGGTGCGGCGCCAAGACCCTCTTGAAAGACATGGTTAAGCTACAGGTGACCCAACTTACCGCCATTCAATCTGAGTGAGCGCCTTCTCCGACCCACCCAATTACCATCGAAAGCAACTCATCGAG
>DASYXG010000031.1:0-20088 GCA_035935235.1 Allostellaceae bacterium | reverse complement strand
CTTTGGCCGCAGGACATCATGGAAAAGCGCGTCGGTCGTATTGACCAGGGCGACATCCTGGATCACCGCCGCGGCGTGGATGACGCCCCGCAAGGGTGGCATGTCGCGGCGAATCTGTCCGAGTATCTTGGTAAGGCTGGCCGCGTCGGTCACATCTCCCGAAAATTCGCGGGCTTCGACACCGACCTTGCGCAGGCGGTCCAGCGCCGCGGCGGCGTCAGGCGCGGTTGTCTGACTGCGTCCGATCAAGGCGAGGTGGCGGGCCCCTCGGCTGGCCAGCCACTCGGCGGTCGCGAGGCCGAACCCGCCGCGCCCCCCGGTTACCAGATAAGTGGCGTCGGACGACAGGTGCAGCCGCGTCCGTGTCGCGGCCGCCGCGACGGGCGCGGCGCGGTCCGTCGAAATGACGATCTTGCCGATATGACGCGACTGCTGCATCAAGCGAAACGCCTCGCCGGCGCGCTCGATCGGGTAGACGCGGTAGGGGAGCGGCGAGAATACCCCGCCGTCAAGCAGCGGCCCAAGCTCCTCGAACAGCTCGCGCGCGAGCACGGGCCGGTCGACTAGCAGCGTATCGACGTCGACGCCGAAGAACTGGATGTTGTGGCGGAACGGCGACAGGCCGAGCTTGCTGTTGGCGTAAAAATCGCGCTTGCCGAGTTCGACGAAGCGACCATAGGGCCGCAGGATCGAGATGCCCTTGTGAATGGCCTCGCCGGCAAGCGAGTTGAGCACAACGTCGACACCCTCGCCGCCGGTCATCGCGCGAATGTCGTCAGCGAAGGCCAGCGTGCGCGAATCGACGATGTGCTGCACGCCGAGCCGGCGCAACAGCGCCCGCTTTTCTGGCGTGCCCGCCGAGGCAAAGATCTCCGCCCCGACCGACTGGGCATATTGCACGGCGGCGAGCCCGACGCCGCCGGCGGCGCCGTGGATGAGGATACGCTCGCCCTTGGCGAGCCGCGCCAGATGGTGCAGCGAGTAGTACACCGTCACCGCCGCGACCGGGAGCGTCGCCGCTTCGGCGAAGCTCATCGAGGGCGGCTTGCGGAACAGGCAGAACGCCGGGGCGACGAGATGCGACGAGAACGCGGTGCGGCCAAAGCCGAACACCTCGTCGCCGGGGCGTAGGCGATCGACATTCTCGCCGACCGCGATGACCTCGCCCGAGGATTCGAGGCCCATGGTGGGGCCGGCAAAGCCCTCTTCGAACGCCTCTTCGGGCAACAGGCCAATGCGTTGCAATACGTCACGGAAATTGACCCCGGCGGCGTGAACTCGCACGCTCACTTCGCCGGCGCCGGGGTGGGAAATTTCGATCGGGTTGAGGATCGCGCGGTCCGAGGTGTCGCCTTGGCCGAACGCCAGGGTGAAGCCGGCTTCGGTCGCGGCCTGGTCGGTGGCGGGTTGGGCTAGTCCGCGCGCCAGACGCGGAGCGTAGCGGCCGGCGCCGCGCAACAGGACCTCGTTCTCCGCGTCCGGGTGCAGCAGCTCGACGCACAAGGCTTCCAGCAACGCCGCAGCCGGGGCCTTAGGATCGAGGTCGAGCAGCCGGCAGCCGATATCGGCGCGTTCGTTCATGACCGTGCGGCCGACGCCCCAGAGGGTCGCCTGCCAAGGACGGGCGACACCGCCGTCCGATGCCATCGCGCCGGCCGTGGCTACCGTAAGTTTCGTAGTCGGGGCGATCCCGGCGGCGACGATCCCTTGTACCAGCGACAGCAGATCGTAGCTGAGCGATGGGGCGAGGGGGTCGGACGGTTCGCTCTCCGCCAAACCCCGCAGGTAGACGAGATGAAGTTTGTCCGCTCCATCGGCGGCGAGGAGTTGCAGCACCCGCGCGTAGGAGTCGCGGTCGCCTTGCGGTGCGGCGAAACGGTTCAGCCCCAGCCGCTCGAATTGACCGGACGCCTCGACCACCACGACGCGTTGGCCCAACGCTTCGAGCCGGTCGGCCAAAACTGTCGGCTCGATCCGGGCGTCCGCGAAAACGACCCAGGTTTGCGTATCGCGCGCTATGGCGGGCGCCGTAACGGGCGCAGCGGATTTGCGCGCGACGACGATCCTGCTCAGCGAGTCGGCGCCACCGACCGTCGTCACTTCCGCGAACCCGGCGTCCTTTAGCGCGCGCGGCCAGTCGATTTCGGCCGCCGAGAGGAGTCCGGGAGCCGCGGTCGCCACAAGATCGAGGAACCCGCTCGCTTTCGGGGTCGGCAGCATCAAGAGGCCGCCCGGCTTCAGCAAAGCTGCGATCGCGGCGAGGTCGCGCCGCGGTTGCGATGTCGTCGCGATCGCGAGGCCGGCGATGACAATATCGTGGCTGGCTAGTGCGCCCGCTTGCTCGGCGAGGTCGCGGCTTACGTCAAGAGTGGCGCAGGACAGCGCGTCAAAGCCGGCAAAGCGGGTTGCGGCGCGGGCTACCGCGCCCGCGTCGGGATCGCTGAAGACATATTCGGACTGTTCGGTCGGTAGAGCCGCGAGCAGCGGCCCGGTGAGTCCGCCGCTTCCGCCCGCGACCTCGAGGACCCGCAGCAACCTTGTCGCCGGTACGGCCCGCGAGGCGTGCCGGAGCATCGACGCCATCGCCTCGACCGGCCCAAGAAACAGCGGGTCGGCGTCGTAGAGCGCGTCGAGCAGCTCGCCGTCGGGATGAGGCGTCTCGTCGCCGTGGGGATCGCTGTCGGCAGACAAGAATGCCGTCAGCGACTCGCCGCAGTGCGCGATCAACTGCAGGCTCGGAAGGTGAGCGGGCCAGTGCGCCAGCGCGTCGCGCCACAATGCGACTGGCGCCAGTTCGCTTTCGGCAAAGCGCCAGTCAGAGCCATCGTGAGTGGCGAGCCCCGCCTGCTCGACCAGCGCGAGGAGCCTCGCCGCCATCCGCGCCTGGACCGATGGGCCGGAACCGTTGGTCTTTGCCGATGGCGGCGTATAAGCGCCCTTGGCGCCGGCAAGCTCGGCGAAGGCCGACCGCGCGTAAGACGCAGCGAGATGATCAAGGACCTCGCGCGCCTTGTCGCGGGCGTCGTCGCGGTTGCCGGTGACCACCGCCGCCAAATCCTGCGGGCTCGGAAGGTCGGCGGCATCCGCCACATGGTCCCGTGAGGGCAGCAGTTGGTAGCGCCAGTGATATGCCGGGATCTCTGCCACGCCGGCGAGCTCGACGCGGCGGAAGCGCATGCCGTCGATATCGGCGACCGTCGCACCGTCTTTGTCGAACAGCGTGAACGAGCCGACGATCGAGCGCGCGCCGATCCGCGTCACGCGCATATGACACCAGGCAACTTGCCGCTCGCGACCGTAAAGGCGGATACGGTCCGCTTTGCTCGGCACGAGCGCCGCCTGGCTCTCGCCGTTGTCCTCGGGTACCGCCGCCAAGGTCACCTGGAGGCAGGCATCGAGTATCGCCGGATGAAGACAGTAATCGGCGAGTTCGGCCACGATGGAATCTGGCGCCTCGATGCGGCCCAAGGCTTCGCCATTCCCGGCCCACGCCTCGGCAATCCCCTGGAAGGCGGGACCGTAATGAAGGCCGTGTAGGTCGAAGCGGCGATAGATGTCCTTGCCGTCGATCTTGCGGGTCAAGCGCTTGCGTACCGCGGCCAAAGGCTCGGCTGACACATTGGCGCGGGCAGCAAGCGATGTCGGCCGCGCCACGACGATAGGTGGCACGCCGCTGGTTGTGTCGCCGGCGAGCAGCCGGAAGCTGCCGTCTTCGGCCGAAAGACTCACTTCGATCGCGGCGTCGCCGCCGGAGGCGATCACCACAGGCCGGCGAATCTCGAAGCCCTCGACCTCAATCATCTCGGCGCCGGTTTCCATCGTCGCCGCGGCGAGCGCCATTTCGACGAACGCGGTGCCGGGCACGACGGTTGTTCCCTGCACGACGTGATCGGCGAGCCAGGGAAGGATCACCGGATCGAGCCGGTTCTTCCACACCGCCTCGGCGGTCGGCTGACGCTTCCCAAGCAGCGGGTGCTTTTTGGGCCGAGCCGGCGCGCTTTCTTCCGCCTCGCCGTCATCGAACCAGTAGCGCTCGCGTTGCCAGGGATAGGCGGGCAGCGCCACGAAACCCGTCTTCTCGGGATAGAGCTTGTCGAAGTCGATCACGACCCCGGCGGCATAGCAACGCCCCAGCGCGGTCCACAGCGCCTCGCGTTCCGACTCCCGACGCCGCAGAGTCGCGAGCGCGACCCCGCTGCCGTCACCCGCCTTTAGGCATTCGCGGAGATAGCCATCGAGGATCGGATGCGGGCCGATTTCGAGGAAGGCGTTGAAGCCGTCTTCCGTCAGCGTCGCGATCGCCGGCGCGAACTGCACAGGTTTGCGGATATTGTCCCACCAATACGCCGCGCCCAGGCGCCCGCCTTCTAGGTCGCCACCGGTGACCGTCGATATGAAGCGATGTGTTCCCGGCTGTGGCTTGAGACCGGCCAGCCGGTCCAGCAACTCGCCGCGCACCGGGTCCATCGCGCGGCTGTGAAAGGCGTAGTCGAGCGCCAGTTCGCGGTAAAAGGTGGCGCTATCCTTCAGCTCGTTGCCGAGTGCGGAGATAGCGTCCGCGTCGCCGGCGACAGTCACCGAATTGGGGCTGTTGACCCCGGCGATCGTCAGCCGCTCCTCGTAACCCTCGATCGCGGCGGCGGCAGCTGTCACGGACATCCCGAGTGCGGCCATCCGTCCAGCGCCGGCCGTGCGTTGCTGCGCCTGACTGCGCACGGCAATGACGCGGCACGCCTCGGGCAATGGCAGGATGCCGGCGGCATAGGCCGCGGCGATCTCGCCCACACTGTGGCCGAGCATCGCCTCCGCCTCTACCCCGTGCGCGCGCAGCCATTCCAGCACCGCCACCTGGAGCGCAAACAAGGCCGGCTGGGCATATTCGGTGCGATTGTAAAGATCGTCGGGCTCGCTCGATTGCAGGACCTCTTTCACCGACCAGCCGAGATGCGGCAGAAGCGCCGCATCGACCCGTCCGATCCAGTCGGCGACCAACGAGTCGGCCATCAGCGTGGCGCCCATGCCGCGCCATTGCGAGCCGTTGCCGGAAAAGACAAAGGCGAGCCGCGCCGCGCTTGTCGGGGCCTGACCGGTGACGGTCAGCGGCGCGGGCTCACCCGCGGCGAACGCGTCCAGTTTGGTGGCGATCTCGCCGCCACTGGCGCCAAAGACAGCGAGGCGCTGTGCGTGATGGGTGCGTAGCGTCGCCGCCGCCCGGCACAGAGCCGGCAGCGGCGGGGCCTCCGAAGACCGCAGCAGCTTCGCGTAGTGCGCGGCGAGGGCGTCGAGAGCTGCGCTATTGGCGGCCGAGATCAGCAGCGGCTCGATCTCTGATTTGCCGGTCGCGGCCGCCGGTTTTTTTGACGTCAGGCTGGGCTCGGGGTCGGCCTCGCGCAGCACGATATGCGCGTTGGTCCCGCCAAACCCAAACGAATTCACCCCCATGACGAGCGGCCCGGAGCCCAGCTTCGTCTCCTTGGTGACAACGGCGAGGTTGAGTTCGGCGAACGGAATCTGCGGATTGGGTGCCGACAGGTGCAGGGACCGCGGCAGTTCGCGATGGCGTAGCGCCAAGAGGACCTTCATCAGTCCGGCAACGCCCGACGCGGGTTCGAGATGCCCGACATTGGTCTTGACCGAGCCGATGCTGCAAGGGTCGCCGGCAGGCCGCGCGGCGCCGAACACATGGCCAAGGGCGGTGCATTCAACAGGGTCGCCGACGCTGGTGCCGGTGCCATGCGCCTCGATATAAGCGACGCTCGCCGGGTCGATTTCCGCGTCGCGATAGACTTGGCGCAGCAGCGCCTCCTGCGCCACCGGGTTGGGCATCGCGAGCCCGGTAGTGCGGCCGTCCGAGTTGACCCCGGAGCCCGCGATCACCGCCCAGATCGGGTTGCTGTCCGCGATCGCCTGCGCCAGCGGCTTCAGCAGGACGACGCCGCCGCCCTCGGACCGCACATAGCCGTCGCCCGACGCGTCGAACGCATGACAGCGGCTGGTTGGCGACAGCATGTGCGCCTTCGAGAAGCCGATGAACCCCGAGGGCGACAGGAGCGCATTGACGCCGCCGGCAATCGCCACGGTCGACTCGCGGCGCCACAGGCTGACGCAGGCTTCGTGCACCGCGACCAGCGATGACGAGCAAGCGGTGTCGACCGCGAAGCTCGGGCCGTGCAGGTCGAAGATGTAGGAGATGCGATTGGCGGCGTTGCTGACCGCGCTGCCCGACATGACATAGGCATCGACGTGGTCAGGGTCTTCGCGCTGCAGCGCCGCGTAATCGGAAAACGAGATACCGACGAAGACGCCGGTCTGCGACCCCGCGAGGCTGTCCGGAACGACGCCGGCATTCTCCATCGCGTCCCAGGTCAGCTCCAGGAGGATCCGCTGTTGCGGGTCGATGCGCCGAGCCTCGCGCGGCGAGATGCCAAAGAAGCCGGCGTCGAACTTGTCAATGTCGGCGATGAACCCGCCCTCGCGCGTGTACATCTTGCCGGGGCGGGCCGGATCGGGATGGAAGTTACCGGCGACGTCCCACCGCTCCTCCGGCATCGGCCCGATTGCGTCGGTTCCTGATCGGAGCAGCGACCAAAATGTCGCGAGGTCGCCGGCGCCGGGGAATCGGCAGGCCGCGCCGATCACCGCGATCGGAAACGCTCCGCTACCCTGTACCCGCATGTCAGATCATGCCCCCGGTCGCCCCTCGACTATCCCGTTTACTACGGGACGGACCTCCCCCGGGTGCCGTCCACCGAACTCAGCGGTTCGCCGCCGAGGCCATTGCCAATTTCTAGGCGATAATCATAGCCAAGGATAGCCGACCTGCGAAGCCATGCGGTTGATCGTGGCGCCGCGACCCGCCATCCGAGACCCGCGGAGCGATGCAAATCCCTAGCCGATCTATCTTTTGGGCTAACGCTGTGGGATCATTTCGCCGCCGCGTCGCCGAACAAAACCGTTGAGAATGGATGTCCGAAGCAAGTTTGCAGCAGCAGATTCCAACGCGCGAGGCGGCGTCCGTCCGCGGGCGCAGCAGCCGTTCCGTCAGGCATTATGACGGGGCGGTATGGGCGCCGGTGACGATCGGGTGGCGCTATCGCGAGCTGATCCTGGCGGTGCTGCGACGCCAATTGGCTGATCGGTTTAGCGGCAGTCTGTTTGGTTGGGGCTGGGCGATCGCCGCGCCGCTGATCACGCTGGCGATCTATACCGTGACATTCGCCAGTGCGCTGCGGCTGCCGATCGCCTCGGCGCGGGGCGGCACGATGAATTATGCGCTGTCGACCTTTGCCGGGCTGATCATATTCAACCTGTGCGCCGAATTGTGCTACCGCGCGCCGCTGTTGCTGCACGAGCACTCCTCCTACATCAAGACCTCGATTTTCCCGAGCGAGACCTTGGCGTGGACGGCGGTGTTGCGCAGCTTGACCTATGCCGGTATCAGCCTCGCGGTGATGCTGGTTTTTGAGCTGGCGATCAACTGGACCTTGCCGGTGACGGTGCTCCTTCTGCCGTTCCTGGTGATCCCGATGACGCTACTCCTGCTCGGCTTCGTCTGGTGCCTTTCGGCGCTTGGCGCGTTTACCCGCGACATCGCCTACCTGATGATCACGATCGTTCCGCTGCTGATGTTCGCGACACCGGTGTTCTATCGGATTGCAGACATTCCCCCGACCTTTCGAGCGCTCGAATACCTCAATCCGATGGCGGTGGAAATCGACATGGCCCGCAACATTCTCATCGATGGCGTGTTGCCGCCACTGTGGCTGTACGCGGCCTTTGTCGGCACCGCCCTGGTTGTCTGCCGGGGCGGATACGCCGTGTTCGAGCGCTACAAGGGGATCCTGGTCGATGTCATCTGAGACGATGCCATCCGACATCGCGATCCGCTGCGCCGGGCTGGGCAAGGCTTATCAACTTTATGCCAAACGGACCGATCGGCTGAAACAGGTCGCGTTTGGCGGCTTCCGGCGTTTTTATCAGGAATACTGGGTCTTGCGCGATATCGACCTTGACGTCGCGCGCGGCGAGTGCGTCGGTATTATCGGACCCAACGGCGCCGGCAAGACAACCTTGCTGCAGTTATTGTGCGGCATCACACGCCCCACCTGCGGCGAGCTTCAGGTCAATGGCCGCATCGCGCCAATTCTGGCGCTCGGGTCGGGCTTTGTCGGCGACATGTCGGGGCGTGACAACGTGCTGATCGCCGGAGCGATCCTCGGTTTGCGCCGCGCCGAGATCGCGCAGCGCCTGCCGGCGATCGGCGAATTTGCCGGCATTGGCCCCTTCCTCGACCAGCCGGTCCGCCTTTATTCGAGCGGCATGCGTGCGCGGCTAGCGTTCTCGATCTGCGCTCATGCCGATGCCGATATCATGTTGGTCGACGAGGCCCTCGCGGTTGGAGACGCGGTGTTTCGCGAGAAATGCTTGCGTTTCATGGAGGCCTTTCGGCGCGTCGGAACGCTAGTGGTGGTCTCGCACGAAGGCGATCAGATCGCCGCGTTGTGCGATCGGGTCGTCTGGGTCGATGACGGCCGGATCAGGGCGGTCGGCGAGACGGCCGACATGCTAAGCCTTTACCGCGACGCCACGCGCCAGGACGAAGACGATGGGTCGCGTTTCCGCTTCGACAGCGCCGCCCACGCGCCGCCCAGCTAAATCCACGCGATGTTCGCGGGTCGGGTGGTTGAATTTGTGGCTTGGGTGTTCTGCGTCTGGTGGGGATTGGCGCTATCGACCAACTTGGCGACGATCGTGCTGGGGCTGTGGCCGCGGCCGCCAGTTCGGCGCGCTGACACGTTGCCGCCGCTGTCCATCATGGTGCCGGTCAAGGGCGCCGACCCGACCATCGCCGCAAATCTGGAAGCGCTGTTTAACCAAGATTACCCGCAATTCGAGATCGTGTTTGCGGTTGCCGAGACCGATGACCCGGCGATTCCGTTGCTCGGGCGGCTGATCGCCATGCACTCAAATGTGCCGGCGCGGCTGACGACCGACCCCGTGTCGGAGTCGGGCAATCCCAAGCTGGACAATTTGCGCCGCGCCTGGCGCTGGGCCGGTAACGAGCTGATCCTTTTCTGCGATGTCAATGCGCGGTTTCAGCCTGGCGCGCTGCGTCGCCTCGTCGGTCAGCTCGCGCCGGGAGTGGGCTTGTTGACCGCAGTGCCGGTGGCGATCGAGCCGCATGGTTTTTGGGCTGAGCTCGAAGCCGCCTTCTTTAATGGCGGCGGCGCGCGCTGGGTCATCGCCGCGGATCGGCTCGGCTATGGGACTGGCGCCGGCCAAACGATGCTATTGCGGCGCGACGATCTGGAACGGATCGGCGGCCTCGACGCCATGGTCGGAGGGGTCTGCGAGGATGCGGTGCTTGCCGCCGCGATTCGCCGGATCGGGTTGGCGGTGCGGATGGCGCGCGACCCTGGCTGGCATCCAATCGGCCGGCGCCGCCTTCGTGATTTGTGGCAGCGCCAGCTGCGCTGGCTGTGCTGCCGCAAGTTTCATGCGCTGCCGGTATTCGTGCTCGAGCCGGCGGGAAGCCCGCTGGGAACCGCGGTCGTCGGCGGCGTGTGGTGGGGGTGGTTTGCCGGCTTGCCGATGGTGCCGCTGATCGCCGGTCACCTCGCTGCCTGGTTCGTCATTGAGGCGATCTATGTCCGCGCCCAGGGATGGCATCTATCGTGGCTCTCGCCGGTCGCTTATTTGGTGCGCGAGGCGATGATCCCCGCGTTATGGCTGCGTGCGGCGATTGCCCGCAGCCTGATATGGCGCGGCCGGCGCATCGATCTGCCGCCGATATTGGCACTTCGCCGGCAGCGATGAACGAACGACACGGGCCGAATTTGCGACCGCCGCACGAAAGGGGAGGTTGCGCCCAGGGTGGCGTCCCGGCGGCGCCACCGTTAGGATGGCGCGCATGAGGGGGGACCGGTGAGCATTCTCGGCGTTCTTGGCCGGATCGCAGACATCGTTCTGGTGTCGGTGCTTTTTTTACAGATCGTGCTCAGCATTCGGGTTGTCCGGACCCTTGTGCAACATATTCGCCATCGCCGCGAGGGAATGCGCCGCGAACGGGAGATGCTGGCCTGGCCGCTGCCGCCCGACGACGAACTGCCCGCGGTACTGGTGCAAATCCCGACCTACAACGAGGGGGTCCTGATCCGCCGGGTGCTGGACGCGGTCGTCGCGCTCGACTGGCCGCGCGATCGGCTCGCGGTGCAGGTTCTCGACGACAGCACCGGCGCCAGTGCCGAACTGGCGCGAAGGGCTGTCGCGGAGTGCCAGGCCGACGGGCACAACGTCACTCTGCTGCAACGGGCCGAGCGGACCGGCTTCAAGGCAGGGGCGCTCAAGCTCGGGCTCGAGGCGACCGACCAGCCATTTATCGCGGTGTTTGACGCCGACTACATTCCGCCGCGGGACTTCTTGCGGCAATGCATGCGGCCGCTATTGGCCCAACCGGACATCGCTTTTGCGCAGGCCCGGTGCGATTACCTAAACGCTGGGCAAAATTGGTTGACGCGCGCGCAGGAGATTATTCTCGACAGCCACTACGCGGTCGAGCAGCCGACGCGCAACTGGACCGGCGATTTCCTGCCCTTTAACGGCACCTGCGGGATCTGGCGCCGAGAGGCGATCGCGGCGGCTGGTGGCTGGCACGGCGATACCCTGACCGAAGATCTCGACCTCAGCTACCGTGCCCAGCTTGCCGGATGGCGCGCGGTTTACCTCGTGTCGGTCGGGGCGCCGGGCGAACTCCCCGATGCGTTTTCTATCTGGAACCGGCAACAACTGCGTTGGAACAAGGGCTACGCGCAGACCGCGCGCAAACTGCTGCCCGGCATTTTCGTCCGTAGGGGCCTGTCGTGGCACGACAGATTTGTGGCCTTTTTGCATCTCGCGGGGGTCACCTATGGCGTGCTCATGGTGATCGGAGAAGGCGCCGCGGTGATCGATTTCTTGCTCGGCACGATCTCGTGGTCGATCGTCATCCCGCTCGCGGCGATGGGTTTCTTTCTCGGGCTCGCCGCATTGATTGGTATGGCCTTCGCCAGCCGGACTCTCCTCGGCTCAATCGGGGTCAGACGCGTCACCGAAGATTTGGGACCTGTCCTCAGGGTCGCTCTGGTCACATCCTGGATGCATAGTCATGCCGCAGCGCAGACCGCATTCGGTGTGCTTCAAGGGCTTCTCGGAGCCGATGCGTCGTTCTTGCGCACACCCAAGAAGGGGGCCGGCCTCGATCCGAAAGTGGAAAGCTCGCCGGAAGTCGCGGAATGACCAGCCGCGCACTCGTCTTCATGGCCAACGACCGGTATCTCCACTGGGTCAAGGCGTTCCTCGAAAGCGTCCGCTCGAAAAACCCGGATCTGCCGCTTTATTGCATCCCTCATGTCGGGTCGATCGAGGCGGTTTGCGGTCTGCGAGGGGTTTACCGCTTCGAGCTGCTGACCGACGGGATTGCACGGCTCGATGCGTTTGCCACACGGTTGTACCGGTATTCGCGCGCACGGCATCGCGCGAATTTGCGGAAGTATGTGGCGCTCAATCTCCCGGTCGATGAAATCGCCTACTTCGACATCGACATGGCGATGCTGATCGACCCGGATCGGCTTTTTGGTCATGTCGCTGCCGGACGCGCCGATCTGGTGTATTTCGCCAGCAGCCCGGAATGGGTTTACTGGCCGGGCAAGCTTGATGTGGCGCGCGAACTGTTCCCGGAAATGCGGTTGATCTCCGCCGGGGCTTTTGTGACAAGCCCCAGAGCGTTGAGCATGGAAGACATGATCGGCACGGTGGAGAACAATCTCAAACTCTTTCGGTCGCTGCGTCGCTTCGCCGTTTTCGATCAGCCAGTCCTCAATTTCGTGCTTCATAGCCTCGGCAAGCGCCTTCGTCATATCAGCGAGCTGGACCCCGCCTTTTGCGGCATGGTCTCGTCTCGCAATCCCGATCTCCGCTGCATTGAAGGAAAAATCGTCAATACGAAAATGGATGGGGAAGTTCTGGCCGTGCATTGGGCCGGGCCGGCAAAGAAACACGTCGAACGGCTTACGCCGCGCACCTGGCCGGTGCAGCGCTTCCTCGAGACACTGAACCAGCAGGCCGACGATCGTATCCGCAGCGTGGCGCAATGATCGAGCGGGGCGCGTCGTCGCAGACGCGTCGTGGAAAGCGGCCTCCGGCCTGCCTTAATCTTCTCGACACTGCCACGATGGTAACAGCCGCGGGCTCGCTTATTTAAGCGACGCACGGCCCGCGAAAGTGACGCCGGCCGAATAGCCTGTGTTCGCCCGTCGCGACTTGCTACCCCATAGCGCGGGTACAAGAATCCACCGCGGATGATGCCGATCTCCCAAGGAGAGCAGCAGCGCTCCGAGGCCACCCGGGACCAACGGCAACAGATATAGCAACGGCGCCACCTCGGCATGCCGCTGCGCGACGACGAAGGCGACCGTCGCTGCCGAACTTTCTGCGAATGTGAGCGCGGCGGCCAGTAACAGCCGGACGATGAGCTCGGCATACCCTTGCAGGCCGGGGACGAGCAAGCCCAGCAATAACAGCGCGCAACTGATGCAGCGCAGCGGATTGACGATGCGGTGATATCCTTCGCTTAACCAAGCCCCCAGCTGATGCGGGTCGCGTCGCACCTCTACGGGCGGGTTCAGCAGTACCCCGATCGGTTGGGTGTAAAACCCATTGCTCGGGTTGACGACGCGGTCGGGTTCCACGAGGGGGATCGACAATTGGTCGAACGACACGCGGCGCACATCCTCGACTGAGTTGTGGACCAGTTGAGAGCCGTTCTCGAGCACCAGAATATAAACGCCGTCCCTCTCGACGAATTGACCGCGCTCCGCGGCAAGAAAGGTGAAATCCCCGGGTTTGCGATCTTGCGTGACCACCACCTCGCCGACGACGTCGGCAGAAAGCCAGTGCTGGAACGATAGCGACAGCTGCGGCGAGATCGTGTTTTGCACGCCCTCGACCAGCATACCGGGTGCAACCCGCGTTTCGGCGGCGGCTTTGATCTCCATGGCTTTGCTGAAAGTTGCGGGCAGCGCATAGAGCGACATCACCGCGCAAACAACGGCGGCGCACACCCCGACCATGATCCCCGGCAGCGCGATCTGCCAGCAGCTGAGGCCCATGGAACGTAGCGCCAGGATCTCGTTGTGCTGGCGCCACAGGTAGTAGCGCGCCAACAGGGCGATCGTCACCATTTCGGGCGCCAAGTGGTAGAACACCACCGGCATCAGCGTCACCCAAACGATGAGGAGCTCGGTTAGCGAAATAACATTGGCGAAGACCAGGTGATAAAGCTCCTTGGTCTTGTAGAGCATCTCGTTGGCGACGAGCACGGCCATAACGCCAAGGAAGGCGAGCGCCAGCCGGCTATACATGTACCGAACGATCGTCGTCAAAATCGCTCCCCAAGCCTCGCCGCGGGATTGCCTATTGGCGGCTGGCTCCTCCTCCATTGATCGTATTCACTTTGAGAGATCGCAAGTTTATTCGGCAAGCCGGAAATAATGCGAGCGCGCCGGGTTGGGATTGGTCGTTCTTGCGAAGCGCCGGCGCCCTGAGCCCGATGATGGTGGCGATCGTCGCTGGGCAAATCGTCCTCTCCTACAGCCCGACCAGCCGCACGCTTTCCCGCCACAGCGTCTCGCCGAGCGCGTCATCTCGCGCCGCAGGGTCGGTTTCAGCGGCCACTTTATTGGCCACATATGCGCCGTGAAACGGCGTCGCGTCGGGCGTCGTCGCGAGAAAGATCGAGGTCTCGGCTCCGCTGTCCGGCCCGGCGAGAAATGGCTTCACCAGCCGCCAGCCGAGCCCGGCAAATCGCCCGGCGCGGTCGCCGATATCGGTGGCGATGACCCCCGGATGCAGGCACGCCACGGTGACGGTTGTCGGATCGAGTCGACGAGCGAGCGCGCGGGTGAAGAGAATGTTGGCGAGTTTCGAGCGGCCATAAGCCGAAAGCGGGCTCCAATCTGTTGGCTTGGCCATCGTTGTCGGATCGAGCTTTGCCCCTTTGTGGGCCATCGACGCGACGGTGACGATCCGCGATGCCGTGTTCCCTTGAGCCGAGGCCTTGAGGCGGTCGAGCAGCAGATTGGTCAGCAGGAACGGCGCGAGGTGGTTGACCGCAATGGTCAGCTCGTATCCGTCGGCCGATTCGGTATAGCGCGGCGAGATGAGCCCGGCATTGTTGACCAGCACATCGAGCTGCTCATGCCGCGCAAGAATATCCGCGGCCAGTGTGCGCACCGCTGCGAGGCTGGAAAAATCGGCGAGCGCAGTCTCGATTTGCGCGCCCGGAACCCGCTCGGTGATAAAGCGTTGCGCGGCTTCGGTGCGGCCCAAATCGCGGCCGGTGAGAATGACGCGCATCCCGGCGCGCGCGAGGCCAAGCCCGGTATGGAGCCCGATCCCGGCGCTAGCGCCGGTAACGACAGCGGTTCTTCCCATTCCGGCCGTAAGCGAATGCGCCGGCCGCGGGCCGGTCAAATCTCATCCAGTCCGTTCGACCAGCGGCGACAGATGTGGTGAGCGATCGCCAACGGTTGCGGCAACGAGATTTGCGTCGGGTCGTCCTCGCCGTTCGCGGCGCGCGCGACCATCGCGCGAATCTCGTCGCGCCCGAACCAGCGCGCCTCGGCCAGCTCCTCGGGGTCGATGGTGATCTCATCGCTGATGCCTTCGGCGAGGAAGCCCATCATCAGGGTCGAGGGGAACGGCCATGGCTGCGCCGCCAGATACTTGACCCGGCCAACGCGGATGCCGCTTTCCTCCTTGACCTCGCGCCGCACCGCCTCTTCTGGCGTCTCGCCCGGCTCCATGAAGCCGGCAAGGCACGAGAAACGCTGGCCCGGCCGCCGCTTGTTGCGGCCGAGCAGCGCCTGCTCGCCGCGCACCACCAGCATGATCGTCACCGGGTCGGAGCGTGGGTAGTGGCTCGCCCGGCAATTCGGGCAGCGGCGTGTCCAGCCGGCGGAGGAGACGTCCGTCGGCGTGCCGCATTGCGCGCAGAACCCATGCCGCGCGTGCCAGTCGATCAACGAGCGCGCCTCGGCGAGGATCGCCGCCTCGCCGGCCGGGATCAGCGGCGCCAGGGCGCGCAGGTCGAGGTTCTCGGTGTCCGCGTTCGAACTGCCGTCGGCCCCGGTCGCATCGATGGCGAAATAGGCGCGGCCATCGTCGATGCCGAGAAAGATACAGGTGGCGCCGGTGTCGATCGTCGCGCGCCAGCGGTCGATCGATTGCCACTCGAGCGCCGGCTGCGCCGGGTCGCCGATCGCCGGCTTCAGATCGTAGAGCGGGAGGATGCAGCTCGCCGGGTCGGCCAGGAGCGAGGCAACCCATTCCTTGTCGCGCCGGCGTTCGCTGACGCGGTCGAGCGGATTGCCGGCAAAGCAGTATATTTCTTCCATAATTCCGCATGTTAGCGCAGTTCGCCGGCAGCGGCAGCTAGGCTGTCGACTAAAACGTCAGAATGCGGCGACGGCCGTCGCTGTTCCGTCCTCGCTTCGCTGATCAATGCGCCGAAGCCAAGCCGGCGACGGGAAGGCTCGGCGAACCGCGGCGGCGCGCGCTCAGCATCGAGCGCGCATCGTCCGGACGGCCCGCGCCGAGATAGGCCTTCAACAGCGTGAACTCCACCAGGTCGAGCTGCGCGCGGCTGCCGCCGATGCGTTCGAGTTCGCCCGCGATCGGTGCCAATGCGTCGATCGCGGCGGAGAAATCACCGCGCTCGAATGCGGCGAATCCGCGCGACACCGCCGGAACCACAGCGCCGGATGGGTAACGACCCACGCGCGCAAGCTCGTCGATCTGCCGGGTCCGCGCCTCAAGCGCCGCGTCGTCGCGCCCGACGGCCTGTGCGAGCGCGATGTGCATGTCGGAGAAGGCCGCGCCGGCGCGCGGAAACGCAGCGGCCGCGAAATCTTGCATCATTTGCCATGCTCCGCCGTCACGTGGGTGCCCGGCGAGCTCCCAGCGCCACAGAAAGGAAACCGCGTCGTTCAGCTTTCCGCGCGGCGGCCCGCTGTGGACATCGGGTGAGAAGGCCTCCTTGAACAGAAGCTGCGCTGCCGTCGCATCGCCAGCCTCGATGTGGCCGAGTGCGAGGTGCCAACTCAGGTGGCTATACAGCAAGCCGTCGCGCGGATAGGTGGTGAGCCATGATGCCAAGAAGGCGCGGGCCGTGTTCGGATCGCCCTCCTCATAGCAGAGATGCGCGCGGGCATGCGCCGCCCACGGGTTGCGCGGGTTCTGAGCGAGGGATCGCTCGATCTTTGGGCGTGCGGCAGCGCGCAGTCCATTCTCCGAGAACGCCATGCCGTGATGAGCGGTGAACCACCAATCGTCGCCATAGCTCGGGGCAAGTCTGTCCAGCAGGCTCAGCAACTCGCGCTTTTGCCCCGCCCGGCCGGAATTGCCGATCAGCCCGTTGGTGAATGCGGTGGTGGCGAGAACCACGCAGTCGCGCGGCCAGGATTCCAGATGCGCGCGCAATGCGGCAAGCGCGGCTTCGGCGTCGCCGGCGACGAGCAGGTCGAAGAAAGCGATATGGCCGGCTTCCCGGTCGGTTGCATCGGCGGCGAAGGATTTGGCTGCCGCCATTGCCGTGCGCGCCGCCGCCCCATCGCCGCGTTCCAGCAGCATGTGCGCCCTAGCGGCATGAGCGAGCGCAAAACGCGGGTCCGCGGCGATGGCGCGGTCGAACCCCTCGATCGCCCCCGGGTACATGGTCAGCTTGGCTTCGCAGCCCTCGACATACGCATCCCGCGCGGCGACCGAGGCGGTGGACAGCGGGAGATCGTATCGGTCCGTCAGCATGATGGGGCCTTATCCCAGAATCACTGCGGCTTTGCCGCCTCGGCGATGAGCGAGACCTTGGCAAAGCCGGCCGTGTTGACCAGGCCCAGCAGGTCCATCAGCTTGCCGTATTCGAGGGTGCGGTCGCCGCGAACATAGACGACGCGCGCCGGGTCGCCCTGGGCGAGAGCGGCGAGCCGAGTCTTCAATGCGTCGGGCGCAACCTTGTCGTCGCCGATGAAATATTCACCTTGGGCATTCATCGACACGATGATCGGCTTTTGCGGCTCGGTGACTTCGGCGGCGCTGGTCTTCGGCAGGTTGATCGGCACGCCGACGGTGAGAAGCGGCGCCGCGACCATGAAGATCACCAGCAGCACCAGCATGACGTCGACCATGGGCGTCACGTTGATCTCGGCGAGCGGAACGTAGCGCTCTTCCCCGGGGTCGCCGGAAGGGGGGAGAAACACCGCCATCGCCTAGGAGCCCATCGGAATGCGGCTCAACAGCGTGGCGCTGCGCCCGATCAAGCCTTGCATGACCCCAGCGAAACGGCCGATGTCGACCGTGAACTTGTTGTAGAAGACGACGGCGGGGATCGCGGCGGCGAGGCCCATCGCGGTGGCGAAGAGCGCGTCGGCGATGCCCGGTGCGACAACGGCGAGACTGGTGCTGTTGGCGGCGGCGATCGCATTGAAGCTGCGCATGATGCCCCAGACCGTGCCGAACAGGCCGATGAACGGCGCCGCCGAGCCCAGGGTGGCGAGAAACGGCAGACGATATTCGAGCAACCGCAATTGCGTGCTCAACGCCGCCCGCATCGCGCGCTCGATCCGCTCGCGGCGCTCGGCGAATGTCTCGGCGGCGTCCTCGATCACCGTCATGCACTCCTCGACACCGGCGGCGATAACCGCGTCGGCTGGCTGGCCGGAGTCGGCGCCGAAGCGTTCGCCGACCAGTGCTTCGGCTCCGCGAGCGCTGACCGCCCGATTCATCCAGGCTCCGGCGGACAGGCGGGCGTTGCGCAGCCGCACCCATTTGTCGACGACGACCGCCCAGCTCCACACCGACCCGAACAGCAACAGCAACAGCACGACCTTGACGACGATGTCGGCGTTGTCGAACAGCGCAACGACGGAAAGTGAGGTTGGCTCAGTCACGGCCTGTGCGGCCCTCCTGCGGACTTACCGATCGAGCCAGGCATCCTCGAACCGCCAGCCGTTGAAGATGCTGTTGACCATCATCGTGATGTTGTGGACACGCGGGTAGTGACACGTGCCGAGGACGTAATCATAGATGATCGGCCGGGCGCCATCCTCCTGCAGCTGCCGGTCGATATCCCAGACCAGTTTCTTGCGCTTATCCTGGTCCGCTTCCTCGGACTGCTGGACAAACAGCTTTTCCAAATCGCGATTGCAGTAATCGGTGTAGTTGCGCTCCGAGCCGCAGGCGTAGTGCTCGAACAAATAGGCGTCGGGGTCGTCGACGCCGCTGCCGGTCAGGTTCAGCCCGACCATGTAGTCCTTGCGCGCGATCTTGGGGAACCAGTTGGCGGTCTCGACGACCTCGAGTTCGCCGTCGATGTAGATCTGCTTCATCTGGTCGATGAGGATCACCGCCGGGTCGCGGTATTGGGCGATGTTGCGGGTCGAGACCTTGACGGGGAGGCGGTTATTGGGCCCATAGCCGTGCTTCTCCATCAGCTCGCGCGCCTGGGCCCGGTTCTTTTCGATATCCGGCCCGTAGCCGGGCAGTGTCGCGAGCATGTCGGGCGGAAGCCCCCAAAGTCCGGCCGGCGGCGGTTGCATCGCCCCGCCGATCTGACCCTTGCCCTCGGCGATGATATCGAGAAACGACTTGCGGTCGATGGTCAGCTGCATTGCCCGGCGGATATCGGCGTCGTTAAACGGCGGCTTGTCGCGATTGACCAGGAGGTTGATCTCGACCGGCGTCGGCGTCAGCTCGCAGATCGCCGACGGCGCTTGCGTGGCAATATCTTTCATCATTTGGACGGTGACCTCATAGGGAAAGGTCATGTCGAACTGGCCCGCGATAAACGCCAACGACTGCGTCGCCCGGTTCGGGATGATCGTCCATTCGACCCCGTCGAGATAGGGTCGGCCGGGTTTCCAATAGTCGGGGTTCTTGGTCAGCTTGATGTACTCGTTGGGCTTGAACTCGACGAACTTGAACGGGCCGGTGCCGATCGGGTGCGTGCGCATCTGCGCCGCCGGGACATGGCATGGGTAGACCGGCGACATGCCGCTGGCGAGCAGGATCAGGAATGCCGGTTGCGGGCGTTTCAGCACAAAGGTCACGGCATCGTCGGCTTCGACCACCACCTCGCCGAGATTTTCGTACCAGGTTTTGCGCGGATTGAGTCGCAGCTTGTCGGTCGACTTGCCGCTCAGCAAATCCCAGGTGCATTTGACGTCCCTGGCGGTGAAGGGCTCGCCGTCATGCCATTTGACCCCGTGATGCAGCTTGAAGCTCAGCCGCGTGAAATCGGCATTCCACGACCAGCTGTCGGCGAGATCCGGCTGGATGTCATCCAGCCGGTTTTGCGGTTCTTGCTGATTGAACAAGACCAGGTTGTTGAAGACACCCATGAACGGGGCGACCGCCGAGATGGTCGCTTCCTCATGGATCGACGCGCTGCCCGGGCTGTCGCGATGATAGAGTTTGAGGATGCCGCCCGATTTTTGCGCCACGGCCGGACCGGCGCCGAGCGCGATGATCGCGCCCAGCGCCAAGAGCAGCGCCGGCAAACGTACCCCCCTCGACATGTCTCCCCTCCCGTTCGGCCGACCCGCTTGCTGGTGGTGGGCCGGGTTCTACCAACTACTTGCCGTCGCGTTCGAGCGCCGCCTTGATCTCCGCCGGATCGACCTTGATCGTCACCCCGGCACGCTCCTTCTGCAGGTTCATCGCGACCCGCGAGTCACGGCCGTCCCAGCCGCGGTTGAGCGCCGCGGTCAGCTCGCCGTGGGCCAGATTGGCCATGGGCATCGGCACCTTCAGCTCACGCGCCAGCTCGGTGGCGAGAGTCACGTCCTTGTGCGCCAGGCGCAGCGCGAAATCGGGCGGATCGTAGCTGTCGGTGAGGAAATGGTCGCCGAGCGCATCGAAGGTGCGCCGCCGACCGCCGGCGCCCTGCCGCACCGCTTCCCACAGCGCCAGTGGCTCGACCCCGGCCTTGACCCCCATGGTAAACACCTCGGCGAGACAGGTCTGGATCGCGTAGCCGGCGCAATTGTGCACCAGCTTGGC
>DASYXG010000030.1:0-1514 GCA_035935235.1 Allostellaceae bacterium | reverse complement strand
GCCCGCCGCCATCGGTGTTGAACGGCAGCTTGCCGGTGCCCGAGATCAGGTTGCCGTCGGAGACGAACTTGCCGCCCTGGCCCTTCTCGCAAAAGCCGAGGTCCTCGATCTGCATCACCACGGTGATGGTGAAACTGTCGTAGATCGAGGCGTATTTGATGTCGGCGGGCTTGACCCCAGCCTCGGCGAAGGCGAGCGGCCCCGACACCACGGCGCCCGAGTGGGTGAGATCGAGGTTCTTGCCGCCGTACTGGTTTTTCGGGCTTTCGCCGCAGCCGATAACCGAAACCTTGGGCCGCTTGAGGCTCTTCGCGATCTCCGGCCGGGCGACGATGATCGCGCCGCCGCCATCGCTGATGACGCAGCAATCCAGACGGTGCAGCGGGTCGGCGATCATCGGCGAATTGACCACGTCCTCGACCGTGACGACATCGCGCAGCATCGCGTGCTCGTTGTATTGCGCGTGGTGCGAGGCCGCGACCTTGACCCAGGCGAGCTGTTCGCTGGTGGTGCCGTATTGGTGCATGTGGCGCATCGCGCACATTGCGTACATGTTCGCGGTCGCCGGGCCATAGGGGAACTCGAACTGCGACTCGGGGAACTGCACCGCCGGCGCGCGCGGCGCGGTGCCAGTCGCCATACCCTCGGCGCGGGGCCGCCCGGCCAGGGTGATCAGCGCGATGTTGCACTTGCCGGCGGCGATCGCCTCGGCCGCGTGCCCGACCTGCAGCAGGTACGACGAGCCGCCCGTATCGGTCGAATCCCAGTGCTTCAGCTTCAATCCCATGTAGTCGATCATCGACAGCGCGCCGAGGCCAGGCGTGTCGCCGGCGGCGCAGAAATAGCCGTCGATGTCGTCCTTGATGATGCCGGCATCCTCGATCGCGCCCTTGGCGCTCTCGGCGTGCAGCATCGGCACCGTCTTGTCGGTGGCGAGCCGCGTCGGATGCTCGTAGACGCCGATAATGTAGGATTTGCCCTTGATGCTCATCGCGATGCGGTCCTCTCCTGCGAGCGAAGGGATGGGATACCAGCCGCCCGCCCCGGTCAATCCCGGATTGCGGCAACCTCCACTGCGTCAAACCCGACCTCCCGCAGCACCGCTTCGGTGTGCTGGCCGAGATGCGCCGGCGGCAGGTTCCGGTCGGGCTTGGTCTCCGAGAACGACACCGGGAACGGCATGGTCGTCAGCCGCCCCTCGGTCGGGTGGTCGAGCGGCTGGAAGAAGCCCGCCTCACGCAGATAGGGGTCGCGCACCACCCCCATCAGATCGTTGACCCCGCCATTCGGCACGTCGGCCGCGTCGAGCCGCTCTTTCCACTCGACGGTGCTCTTGGTCCTCAGCACCCCGGCGAGCCACTCATAGAGTTCGTCGATATGGGCGGTGCGCGCGGCGATGGTGTTGAACCGGTCGTCCTCGGCGAGTTCCGGATGACCGACGGCGCCGAACAGGTTCTGCCACTGCCGGTCGGTCGTCGCCAACAGGCAGATATGCCCGTCAGTCGTCGCGTAAG